>NZ_JARVSW010000004.1:0-421638 GCF_030208985.1 Pseudomonas sp. MEJ108 | reverse complement strand
AACCCGACGAAGTCGGGCCGGAAACGGAGCCAGGGGCTTTGGTCACTTTGGCCCCATCAAAGTGACTCGCCGAGGGGCGAAAAGCTGACCTGAGTCGGACCTCAATCCACCTGACATCCCGGAACCGCCGTGTTACGCAGAGCGTCGGCCGCTGTGAGGCAGCTGATACGGGGCAGAAATCTTGCAGTCTTCGGCGTGCGATGCTCCAGCGGGGATTTAGAATGCTCTGGAGCATGTCGCTATACAAAAAGTTATTTAAATAGCCTTTAGGAATAATCATAGACCGTCGTGCACACGCGCAAAGCAGATGACCAAGCAGATTTTAATATTCTGATTTTTTATAATTAGCTTAGAAGTAAATGTGCTTTTTAATTGGATTGCCATACGCCTAGTCTTGTTGATCAGTCAGCAGTCATCAAGGAGCAATACCATGAGCAACGTCAGCGCTTTGCCAGTCCAGTCAGGTACGACGCAGTCGGGTGGCGGCAGCGTGCGCGACAGAGTGTCGCCGGAGGAATGGGACGTCCGGGTCAAACTGGCGGCAGCCTATCGGCTGGCGGCGCTCAAGCGTTGGACCGATCATATCTATACGCACTTTTCGGCACGTGTGCCGGGCCCGGACGAGCACTTTCTGATCAACGCGTTCGGGCTGTTGTTTGATGAAATCACCGCGTCCAACCTGGTCAAGGTCGATATTGACGGGACGATTGTCGATGACCCCACCGGGCTGGGTATCAACTACGCCGGTTACGTGATTCACAGCGCCATTCATGCAGCGCGCCACGACCTGCAGGCGGTGCTGCACACTCACACCCGTGACGGTATCGCCGTGTCGGCCCAGAAGCACGGCCTGCTGCCCATCTCCCAGCACTCGATTGCCTTCTCCGGCCGGGTGGCTTACCACGGCTATGAAGGTATTGCGCTGGATTTGAGCGAACGCGAACGGCTGGTGGCGGACCTGGGTGACAAGAGCGTGATGATCCTGCGTAACCACGGGTTGCTGACTGGCGGGGTGAGTGTCGAGCATGCGTTTCAGCAGCTTCATGCCCTCGAGTACGCCTGCAACATTCAGATTGCAGCGCAGTCGGCGGGTAACGCCGAACTGGTGTTTCCGCCGCGCGAGGTGATTGCCAAGGTGGAGCAGCAGGCAAAGGCCATCAAGGACGGCCATGCGCCGGGTGTCGCACGGCACTGGAATGCCCTGATTCGCGAGCTGGAGCGTAATGACACCGACTACAGGACCTGAGCCTGCAACGCAGTGATGCGAGGCGCTTGAGGTTGGTGTAGTGTGCGCAGCCAAAACAAGGGGCGCACACATGCAAGACCTGCTGAACGAAATCCTCGACGAAGTAAGACCCTTGCTTGGTCAGGGCAAGGTTGCCGATTACATCCCGGCACTAGGCGAGGTCCGGCCTGATCAACTGGGCATCGCGGTGTACGGCAACGATGGCCAGGTGTTCAGCGCCGGCGACGCCGAAACGGCGTTTTCGATACAGAGCATTTCCAAGGTGTTCAGCCTGGTGCAAGCCATCAATCACTCGGGCGAGGAGATCTGGCAGCGCCTCGGGCACGAGCCTTCCGGCCAGCCGTTCAACTCGCTGGTGCAGCTGGAATTCGAGCAGGGCAGGCCACGCAACCCGTTCATCAATGCCGGTGCGCTGGTGATCTGCGACATCAATCAGGCGCGGTTTGCAGCACCGTCGCTGTCGATGCGCGACTTCGTTCGACGCCTGTGCGGCAATCGGGCGATCACCTCCGACTCCAAAGTCGCCGAATCCGAATACCAGCACCGTTCGCGCAATGCCGCGGCGGCCTATCTGATGAAGTCCTTCGACAATTTCCACGGCGATGTGGAAGACGTGCTGCGCAGCTACTTCCACCATTGTGCGCTGAGCATGAACTGCATCGATCTGGCCAAGGCATTCGGCTTCCTGGCGCATCAGGGCTTTTGCGCGCACAGCGGCGAGCAGGTCCTCACTGCGCGGCAAGCCACCCAGGTCAACTCGATCATGGCCACCAGCGGCTTGTACGACGAGGCCGGCAACTTCGCCTATCGCGTAGGCCTGCCGGGCAAGAGCGGGGTAGGCGGTGGTATCGTTGCGATCGTGCCCGAGCGTGCTTCGGTCTGTGTGTGGTCCCCGGAGTTGAACGCAGCGGGCAATTCCCTTGTCGGTATGGCTGCGCTGGAAAAACTCAGCGCGAGGGTCGACTGGTCGGTCTTTTGAGGTAAAAAGCCTTCTGAAGTGAACCGCGCGTCGAAGCGCGAACCAGACAGGAGTCATGGATTGAATAGAAGGCTATGCAAATCGCTCATGCTGAGCGTCGGGCTGCTGGTGCTGGCAGGCTGCGGCACGCAACGGGTTCTGGAACCCGAGTTGACGCCTGAACAGGCGCGCGCGCGGATCGTGCGCCTGATGCCGGTAAATGTCACGGATCGCCAGGCATGGGCCACGGATATTCATGCCGCGTTTGCCGCGCAGAAAATCCCGCTGACCACCGAAAACCTGTGTTCGGTGATGGCCGTTACCGAGCAGGAGTCGACCTTTCAAGTCGATCCTGCAGTGCCGGGCATGGGCCACATCGCCCGCGCTGAAATCAACCGCCGCGCCGCGCGACTGCACATTCCCGATGCGCTGATCGCCACGGCGTTGCGCGTGCGCTCGCCGGACGGCAAGACTTACGGCAAACGCCTTGATTCTGCGCGCACCGAGAAAGACCTCAGCGCGATCTTTGATGATTTCATCGGTATGGTGCCCTTGGGTCAGACGTTGTTCGGCAACTTCAACCCGGTCAAGACCGGCGGGCCGATGCAGGTCAGCATCGCCTTTGCCGAGAAACACGCCGAGGATTATCCCTACACAGTCGATGGTTCGATCCGTCGCGAAGTCTTCACCCGCCGTGGTGGCATGTACTTCGGTATCGCCCACCTATTGGGCTACCCGGTCAACTACACCGAGTCGCTGTACCGCTTTGCCGACTTCAATGCCGGCTGGTACGCCAGCCGCAATGCTGCGTTCCAGAATGCCGTGAGTCGGGCAACCGGGATCGAGCTGGCGCTGGATGGCGACCTGATCCGCTTTGACTCCACCTCGCCAGGCTCCACCGAGCTGGCGGTGCGCACCCTCGGTGATCGGCTGGGGATGAACAAGTCGCAGATATGGAACCAGCTCAAGCAGGGCGATACGCTGGAGTTCGAGGAAACCGATCTGTACAGCAAGGTCTTCGCCCTGGCGGACAGGGCGGCGGGCAAGCCTTTGCCCAGAGCCATCCTGCCCGGCATCACCCTGAAAAGTCCGAAAATCACCCGCAACCTTACTACCGCCTGGTTTGCCGAGCGCGTCGACGACCGACGCGAACGCTGCGTGCAGCGTGCGCCCAAGTGAAGTTGAATCATCGTGACAGGAGGTTCACCGTCATTGCATCCCGCTCGCCCCCGAAAAACGTATCCAGCACCTTTTGAAACACAGGCCGCTCGGGTGCTGCGATGCTGAACAGGGTCATGCTCGAATGCAGTTTCATGTCATCCGGCGAACTGAAGATCTGTCGCGCCGAACGTTCTACCTGAGGCGCAATGATGCCGGCGCACTGTTCCAGGCGCGGGCCCAGCACGGAGTGTTGCAGGTAAGCCCGCGCTTCATCGAGATCGGTGACTGCGTAGTGTCGCGCCGTGTCGCTGCGCCCCAGCCCCTGGATCTGCGGGAACACAAACCACATCCAGTGGGAGCGTTTCTGCCCGGCTTCGAGTTCCGTTAACACCTGCTGGAACAGCGGCTGCTGGGCATCGACAAAGCGTTGCAGGTTGTAAGTATCTTTCATGATGAGTTTCCTGTTTTTCAACAAACCTGTGGTCGTATGATGGCCGCCCCTCAAGGGGGTTCGACCTGTCTGAAGAGTTTTTAAGCGTATGCCGGTTTTCAAACGTTTCATTTCGTTCATGCAGCAGGCCTTGCGCGCCATGCATCTGGTCTGGACCACTTCCCGAGCGCTGTCCATCGGCCTGATCGTCGCCACGCTGATCGCCGGCCTGCTGCCCGCGCTGGCCGCCTGGCTCGGCCAGCGCATCGTCGATGCCGTGGTCGCTGCCATGCAGTTGCACGCCAGCGCAGGCGAAGCGCCGTTGTGGCCGGTGTTGCGCTATGTGTTGTTCGAAGCCGGTGTGCTGGCTCTGCTGGCGGCAGCACAGCGTGGGCTTTCGGTGCAGCAGGCATTGCTGCGGGTGCTGCTGGGGCAGAAGGTCAATACCCTGATTCTGGAGAAGGCCCAGACCCTGTCGCTGTCGCAGTTCGAAGACTCCGAGTTCTACGACAAGCTCGTGCGCGTCCGGCGTGAAGCCTCGACACGGCCGCTGGCACTGGTGACCAAGTCGTTGGGGTTGCTGCAAAACCTTATTTCGCTGATCAGCTTTGCCGTACTGCTGGTGCATTTCTCGCCTTGGGCGTTGCTGATTCTGGTGCTCGGCGCGTTGCCGGTGTTCTTTGCCGAGGCGCATTTTTCCGGCGACGCGTTCCGCCTGTTTACCCGGCGTGCTCCGGAAACCCGTCGACAGAACTACATCGAAACACTGCTCTCCCACGAGGGCTATATCAAAGAGGTCAAGCTGTTCGGCTTCGCGCCGCTGCTGCTCAAGCGCTACCGCGACACCTTCGAGCGTCTGTACGCCGAAGACCGGCGCCTGACGGTGCGTCGTGATGGCTGGGGTTTTTTGCTCGGGCTGCTGGGCACGGCTGCGTTTTACCTGGCCTACGCCTGGGTGGTGGTCGATGCGGTGCATGGGCGGATCACCCTGGGGCAGATGACCATGTACCTGGTGCTGTTCAAGCAGGGTCAGGCCGCAGTAAGCAGCAGTCTCAGCGCCATCAGTGGTCTGTACGAGGACGGCCTGTATCTGGCCGACCTGTATGTCTACCTCGGTCAGCCGGTCACGCCGTCTGCCGGCAGCCTGACCGTGGGCGCGCAGCCCGGCGATGGCATGCGCTTCGAAAACGTCAGTTTCACCTACCCGGGGACCAGCCGTCCGGCACTGGAAAACATCGATCTGCACCTGGCGCCGGGGCGCAGCGTGGCCCTGGTGGGCGAGAACGGCTCGGGGAAAACCACGCTGATCAAGCTGCTGACGCGTCTTTACCAGCCTGATCAAGGCCGCATTCTGCTGGACGGCAGCGACCTGCAGGAGTGGGACGAAGAGGCCTTGCGATCGCGTATCGGCGTGATTTTTCAGGACTTCATTCGCTATCAGTTTCTGGTCGGCGAGAACCTTGGAGTCGGCGACACTCAGGCCTTCCATGATGAAGGCCGTTGGCGCGAAGCGGCGGCGCAGGGCATGGCCGCGCAGTTCATCGAACAGCTCGACAAAGGCTACGCCACCCAATTGGGTCGCTGGTTTGCGGGAGGTCAGGAGCTGTCGGGCGGGCAGTGGCAGAAAATCGCGCTGTCACGCGCCTACATGCGCCGCGACGCCGATATTCTGATTCTCGACGAGCCGACTGCTGCGCTGGATGCAGGCGCAGAAGCGGCGGTATTCGAGCATTTTCGCGAGTATGCCAAAGGGCGCATGACGCTGCTCATATCGCATCGCTTTTCCAGCGTGCGCAATGCCGAACACATCGTGGTACTGGAGCACGGGCGGGTGCTGGAACGCGGTGATCATGACAGCCTGATCGCCGCCGCAGGGCGCTACGCCGCGCTGTTCGATCTGCAGGCGCAGGGTTATCGCTAGGTAAAACCGGATAAAAAGTGTTGCAGTGAATGACCAGTCGGCGTTTTATGGGAGCCCTGTTTCAAGCTGTATCTTTTTGAATCAAACGGAGACATCGATGCAATTTCGTAAATTGGGCAAAACCGATCTGTCGGTCAGCGCGATCTGTCTGGGCACCATGACCTGGGGCGAGCAGAACACCCAGGATGAAGCATTCGAACAGATTCGTATGGCCAAGGATGCCAAGGTCAACTTCCTCGACACGGCAGAAATGTACCCGGTGCCGCCGCGTGGCGAGACCTACACCAAGACCGAAAGCATCATCGGCGAGTACTTCAAGAAGTACGGCGACCGCAACGACTGGGTACTGGCCAGCAAGGTCGCCGGTCCAGGTCGCATGGATCACATCCGCGATGGCAATCCGCGCCTTGACCGCAAGAACATCACTGCGGCGCTGGAAGCCAGCCTCAAGCGTCTGAACACCGATTATCTGGACCTGTACCAGCTGCACTGGCCGGATCGCAAGACCAACTTCTTCGGCGTGCTCGGTTACACCCACGACCCGGATGATCAGGCCGTCGAAATCGAAGAAACCCTGTCGGTACTGGGCGATCTGGTCAAGGCGGGCAAGATTCGTCACTTCGGCCTGTCCAACGAAACGCCATGGGGCACCCAGCGTTTTCTGCACCTGGCCGAAACCCTCGATCTGCCACGTGCCGTCTCCATCCAGAATCCCTACAACCTGCTTAACCGCACGTTTGAAGTCGGTCTGGCGGAAATCGCCATTCGCGAACAGATCGGCCTGCTGGCGTACTCGCCGCTGGCGTTCGGTGTGCTGGCGGGCAAGTACCTGGACGGTGCACGTCCGGCCGATGGCCGTCTGACCCTGTTCGAGCGTTTCCAGCGCTACAACAATCCGCAGGCCGTCACCGCCACGGTCAGGTACGTCGCGCTGGCTCGCGAGCATGGTCTGGATCCCTCGCAGATGGCGCTGGCCTACGTGACCAGCCGACCGTTCGTGACCAGCAACATCATTGGCGCAACGAAACTCGATCAGCTGAAGATCAATCTGCAGAGCATCGACGTCACGCTGTCCGATGAGGTCATCGCCGGTATCGAGGCCATTCACACCTCGCAGCCCAACCCTGCGCCATAACCTGCACTGAACTTAATTTCAGCCTCGCCAGTCAGCACTAATACGCTTACTCCGAGGCTGAAATTGATGCACATCTCACTCAAGCAACAAGTTGCAATCGTTACCGGCGCCAGTTCCGGTCTGGGCGCAGGTGCCGCACGCGCGCTGGCAGACGCCGGTGCCGCCGTGGTGATCAACTACAACTCCAAGCCTGAACCTGCCGAGAAACTCGCCGAAGAGATTCGTGCGTCCGGGGGCAAGGCGCTGGCTATGGGTGCCGACGTTTCGAAGGAAGAAGACGTCGAGCGGCTGTTCGCACAGACCATCGAACATTTCGGCGCGCTGGATATTCTGGTCGCCAATTCCGGCTTGCAAAAGGACGCGTCGATCGTCGACATGTCCCTCGAAGACTGGAATACCGTCATCAACGTCAACCTGACCGGGCAGTTTCTCTGCGCCCGCGCAGCATTGCGCCAGTTCATCAAGCAGGGCATGCGCCCTGAAGTGTCACGGGCCATGGGCAAGATCATTCACATGAGCTCGGTGCACCAACTGATTCCATGGGCCGGGCACGTCAATTACGCAGCGTCCAAGGGCGGCGTCGACCTGTTGATGCGCAGCATCGCTCAGGAAGTCGGCGAACTGAAGATTCGCGTCAACAGCGTTGCACCGGGTGCCATCCGCACGCCGATCAATGCCGATGCACGCAAGGGCGACGCCGAGAAGGAAATGCTCAAGCTGATCCCTTATGGTCGTATCGGCGAGCCGGAAGACGTCGCCAATGCCGTGCTCTGGCTGGCGTCCGATGCCTCGGATTATGTGCACGGCACCACCCTGTTCATCGACGGCGGCATGACCCTCTATCCGGAGTTCCGTGGCAATGGCTGACTTTCCCGCAGAGGCGCAAAACCGTATCGAGGATCACGGCATCATCGGCGACATGCGCAGTGCTGCGCTGATTGCCAACACCGGCAGTATCGATTTCTGCTGCTGGCCGGACTTCGACAGCCCGTCGATTTTTACCGCGCTGCTGGACACCCCCGACGCCGGGATCTTTCAGTTGGCACCCGATCTGCCTGACGCGAGGCGGCTGCAGATCTACCTGCCGGACACCAACGTTCTGCAAACCCGCTGGATTTCCGAGGACGCGGTGGTGGAAGTCACCGACCTGATGCCGATCGGCGAGGATCAGGATGATCTGCCGCGTATCGTGCGCCGCGTTCAGGTGCGTTTTGGCGAGGCCACGCTGCGCATGCGCTGCCGGGTGCGCATGGATTACAGCCGTGCCGACACCGCTGCGCGAGTCGATGGTCAGGACATCTGCTTCGAAGCCGCCGGGCAACCGGGCATGCGTTTGTCGGCAACGACGCCGTTGCGTCTCGAGCAGCACGACGCCGTTGCCGAATTTCATATGCACAAGGGCCAGACCATCGAGTTCATTCTCGGCGGAATCGATGATTCGAATGTCGCTGCTGGCCGCTGCTCGCGCTATTTCGATGACACCTTGAAGTTCTGGCGGCGCTGGTCCGGGCAATCGCAATACACCGGGCGCTGGCGTGAAATGGTCACTCGTTCGGCGCTGGCCCTCAAGCTGCTGACCTCGCGCAAGCATGGCGGCATTGTTGCCGCTGCGACGTTCGGTTTGCCGGAAACCGAGGGCGGCGAGCGCAACTGGGATTACCGCTACACCTGGATACGTGACGCGTCGTTCACCGTGTATGCGTTCATGCGCCTGGGCTACACCGATGAAGCCAATGCCTTCATGAGCTGGGTACGCGGACGACTGGATGACTGCTGCGAACGGACCGAAAAGCTCGGCATTCTCTATGCGCTGGATGGCCATGCTGAGCTGCCGGAAGAGCATCTCGATCACCTGTCCGGCTACGGCGGTGCTCAGCCGGTACGCATTGGCAACGAAGCGTATAAGCAGGTCCAGCTGGACATCTACGGCGAGTTGATGGATGCCGTGTACCTGGCCAACAAGTACGGCGACGCCATCTCCCATGACGGCTGGCAGCACGTGGTGCGTCAGGTCGACTATGTGTGCGAGCACTGGAACGACCGGGACGTGGGCATCTGGGAAATGCGCGGCGGCGATCAGCACTTCCTGCACTCGCGGCTGATGTGCTGGGTAGCGCTGGACCGGGCACTGCGCCTGGCCTTCAAGCGTTCGCTGTCGGGGCCGTTCGAACGCTGGACCAAGGTGCGCGAGGAGATCCACAACGATATCTGGAAGAACTTCTGGAACGACGACCTGGGTCACTTCGTGCAGCACAAGGGCAGCCGCAATCTGGATGCCTCGATGTTGCTGATGCCATTGGTACGTTTCGTCGGTGCCAACGATCCCAAGTGGCTGGCGACGCTGGATGCCATCGAGGCCGCGCTGGTGCGTGACGGGATGGTGTTCCGTTACCGCAACGACGACGATCATGATGACGGTCTGGCAGGTGAAGAGGGCGCCTTCGTGGCTTGCTCGTTCTGGTACGTCGAGTGTCTGGCCCGTGCCGGCCGGGTCGAACAGGCGCATCTGGAGTTCGAGCAGTTGCTGCGTTACGCCAATCCGCTGGGCTTGTACGCCGAGGAATTCGACGCGCATGCTCATCACCTCGGCAATACGCCGCAGGCCCTGAGCCATCTGGCGCTGATCAGTGCGGCCAGTTTTCTGGACCGCAAACTGGGCGGTGGACAGGCGCTCTGGCAGCCTTGACACGGTGAAGAAACGGATCATGAAATGAACGTTCAACGCTTCAGCCATGATTCGTTTCACTTCGCGTGCAATGAATACCCCACTGGCTGTTCTTCAAGTCGGTGGTCTTGCGCCACAGTCGCGCAATAACTCAACCGCGGCAGATAAACGCCGTTGCTGCGCATGGCTGCCCGAATCGCCACGTCGTCATCACAGGTCGCCAGCGTGCGTCCGGCAAGCAGCCCGATCGCTTGCCCCGAGCGCATCGCGCCCATCGGTGTCCAGTCGGCAATGATCAACGCACCTTTGGGCACTACCGGCTCGTAGGCGCGCACGAAATGCTCAGCGGACCGGTCGCGCAGGTAGGGCACCATGAAGTAGCGAATATCGTCACGATAGGGCAGCTGCTCCTTGTGCGCCGGAAGGGTGATGACCCCGTTGGCGTAGAGTGAATACGTCAGCAGGATGACTGCCGGTGCCGACAATGCCGAGAGATTGAGCAACGTGCCGCGTGCCGCTGTGCGGGGCAGGATACGCCGCAACTGAATCATGCCGAGGATCGTCAGTATCGCTGCACCGGGTAGAAAAAAGGTAAAGCGGTCGGTCACATTGTAGGAGATGGCGAACACCAGATTCAGCAGCGCGGCGCTCCATAACAAGCGCAGCCGGCTTCCCCTGGGAAACAGCAGCAGCCCCGCCATTTGCGGCCCGATCAGCGACAGCAGCAACAGCGCTACCGCGCTCTTCTCCTCGAGGAGTTTGTCGAAACGCAACAGACTGCCTTCCCACTCCGGCCCTGCAACGGTCGCGCTGGCCCCGGTCATGTAACGATGCGCAATGTCCAGCAGGCCCATCCCGGCGTTCAGGTCATTGATTACCGCAACAGCGGCCGCCGCGAAACCAAGCATGAAACCGGGCAGGGTGATCAATACTTGCGCCTTGTGCTGAAACAGCAGGTGCACGTAAAGCGGCAGCAGAACCACGAACGTCAGTTGATGAACCGAGGCCGCCAGCCCGGTGAGTACGCCAATCGCGAAGAGTTTTTTCAGCGGCGTCAGAAGCGGACTGTCATTGAAGTACAGCGCATAGGCCAGTAGCACGATCAGCGTGTGCAACAGGTAGACCTCAGCCTTCGTCGACACCCAGAACACACCATGGGCCAGTGTTGTCGCCGCGGCAGCGAGCAGCGCCTGGCGTGCACCCGCGCCAACGCTCTGCGCCAATCGGTAGACGACCCAAGCCAGCGGCAGGAGAAGCACCGAATTCAGCAGGCTGAGCGAACGTGCACCGAACAGGTTGGAAAAAACCGTATTGAACAGCTGATAAAACGGATGCTCCAGTGGCCCGAGCGACTGGCTGAAATACTGACCCTCATGGGCGTTGGCCAGGAACATGCCATTGTCCATCCATTGCACCGGACCACTGGAGGCCAGAAAGCTCGCCGTGATGGCGGCAGCTAGCAAAAACAGGGGGATACACATCGATGCGCGCGAATCGAGTGGCATTGAACCGCTCCTCCGTGAGGTGAACAAAAATGTCGAGCGTCTGAGTTATGGCCTCAAGACTGAGGATTCGGTACGGGTTTCGCGCCGGTAAAGCGCGAGAGCATCACGGCGCCGATGGCCACCGCAAACCACAGGGTCGCCAGACGTATCAGCACTGTGGCAGCCACCGCATCCGCCCCCGGCATGCCCTTGAACATCAGCAGCCCGACCATCACCGCTTCGGCGCTGCCCAGGCCGCCCGGCATGAAGCTCAACGCTCCCGCGAGCATCGCCAGTGCGTAGGTGAATACGGCAAAGGTCAGCGGGATCTGTGCGCCCATCCAGCCAAGCATCCAGTAAAACGCCAGTGCCTCGGCGCTCCAGGCCAGCAGACTGAGCAGGCTGGCGGTCAGTAGCACGTTGCCATGCAGGCACTGGCGAGCCGCAAGCAGCACGTTGAACAGCTGCTGCCACAGGCTACTGACGCGCGTGTTTTTTGTGGGCAGTGAAGCCTGTAAACGCTCCAGCAAGTGACGGCGAGACAGCACCAGCGAGCCCGTCAGAACCAGTGCAAAACCGAGCAGGATCATCGGCTGCGCCTGCGGATACCAAGACAGGCCGAACAGCGTGAGCAGTACGATGGCCAGCAGATCGGAAAGACGCTCGCTGACAAACGCGGCAAAGCTTTGCGGGTACGGCACGCCCAGCGGCCTGAGCAATACGCCACGCAGCGCTTCACCGGCCTTGCCGGGAGTCGTGGTCAGGGCGAAGCCAGCCAGATAGATCCGCAGGCTTTTTCGCCAGGCCAACGAATGCCCCAACACTGAAAGGTAGAGTTGCCAGCGGACGAAGCGCAGCGCGTAGTTGATTGCAGACATCAACAACGCCACGCCGATGCCGAGCAGCCCGACCTTGCCCGTGGCTTCGCCGACCGCCTGCCAGCCGCCCCACAGCGAGAAACCCAGATACCCCATGGCCGAGACGACGATCGACAGAAGCACTGCCCGATAGCGCCATCCGGACAGCAACAGCAAGCCGCTCACAGGTTGAGCCTTTTGAACAACGGCTGCGGGATCGAGCGAATCACCCACATGATCCATGCCCAGAAGCCCGGCGCGTAAAGGCTTGTTGATTGGCGTGCGATGCCATTGACGATGCGTTCAGCAACGTCTTCCGGTTGCGCCACCAGCCAGGCCGGCAGTGGCAGACCCCGGGTCATGGGCGTGTCGACAAAGCCTGGTTTTATGGTCACTACGTGTACGCCCAGCTTGAACATCCGCGCCTGTAACCCGTCGCAGAACGTCGAGACGGCAGCCTTGGCCGAGCCGTACAGATAATTGGAAGGGCGTCCGCGATCGCCCGCGACCGAGGAAATCACCGCCAGTGTGCCGCAACGCTGAACCTCGAACTGCCTGGCCAACACGGTCAGCAAGGCAATCACCGATGCGCCATTGGTGATGAATTCCTGCACGGCCAGCCCTGCGTTCTGCTCGCAGGCCTTCTGATCGGGCAAGGTGCCGTGAGCCAGAAGCACGACATCGATCTGCTGCAGTACAGCCAGACAATCAGCCAGCATCGCCGGGTGCTCCGAGAAGTGCGTGACGTCCATTTGATAGGTGTCTACGTGTCCGGCACCGCGAGCCCTGAGGTCGGCGGCATTGCTCACGAGCTTGTCCGTATTACGCGCCACCAGGAAAAAATCACAGCCTTGCGTGGCCCAGCGTCGGGCGCAGGCATGGGCAATGGTTGATGTAGCGCCAATGATCAGAATCTTTTTCATGACATCACTCGTTTCCAGAAGCGGGACATCAAAGAGGGGTCGCGCAGGGCTTCCAGTTGTTCCCACGCCGGATAGGCCTGACGGAAGTCGCTGCCGCTCATGTGTGCATCCTTGGCCGGGTACAGTCGTCCACCCGCGTCACGGACAATGGCATCCAGACGCGGGAACAGTGACTCGGCCAGATCGCGCGTTTGCGCAAAGTCCAGTGCCAGCGAGGTGCCCTGCATCGGAAAAGACAGCAGCCCGGGCGAGGCGATGTCACCGCAGCGCTTGAGGACTGCGAGGAATGACCCCTGTCCCGAGGCTGCGATGGCATCGAGCAGCAGCTGCATGGCCTGGGGTGCACAATGCTCGGGAATCACGCACTGGTATTGCTGAAACCCCTTGCGACCATAAAGACGGTTCCAGTGCAGCACTCGATCCAGCGGGTAGAAGAACGCCTCGCAGGCGCTGCGGCGGGGCCTCGGCAGGTCTGAGTGCGCGTACCAGTACAGCGAATTGAACGCACGCAAGGACAGGCTGTTGACCAGCGACACCGGAGGCGTGAACGGCACGTTCAGGCGATTGCGCGCCTCAATCGACAGTGACCCGTAGCGGGCGTGGTCGCCGACGATGTAGACCCCGCGGCCGCTATGCGCACCACGGGCCAGGCAGTCGATCCAGGCCACGCTGTATTCATGCTGCGCATCCAGCTCTTGCGACAGCGTAAAGAACTCCGCCAGATTGGCGAAGCGCACTGCCGTACTGTCGATCTGGCTGCTGCGGATCGGCATCAGTTGCAGCTCGACCCAACTGATAACACCGGTCAGACCGAGGCCGCCAATGCTGGCGGCGAAAAACTGCGGATTGTCCACGGCCGAGCAGACCATGGGCGGCTGGTCATGACGGATCAGCTCGAAGCGCATGACATGACAGCCAAAGGTGCCGCGCCGATGATGGTTCTTGCCGTGTACATCATTGGCCAGCGCGCCGCCTATCGTCACGTACTGTGTGCCAGGCGTGACCGGTAGAAACCAGCCGTGCGGGATCGCTGCCGCGAGCAGTTGCGACAGTGTCATGCCCGCTTCCAGTTGCACCACGCCGCGCTGCCAGTCGGCAGCAATGAAGCGATCCAGCCCGCGCATGTCCAGTACGTGAGCGCTGCTGGCCAGACAGCTGTCGCCGTAGCTGCGGCCGTTGCCGAAGGGCAGGCTGGTGTGATGGTGTGCAGCGGTTTGCGAGATGTGCGCGGGGAAGCGTTTTATCGAGTCACATTCGTGACCCTGCTGGGCAACCTGCGGGTAGCGACCCCAGGAATAGAGAGGCCCGCTCATGCTGCGACCCAGAACACCAGCAGGAACAGCAAGCCGATCCCCTGGCTGATCCGGTCGCGAATCGCGAAAACCACCGGGTCCTCGTTCATTTCACCGCGATGGGTGAGCATCCAGATCCGGGTGATCCAGAACAACAGCAATGGGCAGGCCAGCCAGATAACGTGCGGGTGCTGATACAAGGCCACCGTCGCACCTTCATGGATGTAAAGCGCCAGCACCATCACTGCCAGATTGCCTGACGAGGCCCCCAACGAGGCGATCATGTCCAGATCGCCCGGGTAGTAACCACGGCCAGCCGTCTTGCCTGTTACAGCGCGCAGTCGTGCCTCGCGCAGTTCGGCATAGCGCTTGACCAGCGCCAGGCTGAGAAACAGAAACATCGAAAACGCCAGAATCCAGAACGTCAGTGGCAATTGAAACGCTGCCGCACCGGCCAGGATGCGCGTGGTATAGAGCATCGCCAGAACGATGACGTCGACGGCCATGTGGCGCTTGAGGTAAAGCGAATAAACCAGCGTCAGCAGGTAATAGGCTGCCAGCACCGCCGAAAACTGCCACGGCAATCCTGTTGCCGCAGCGGAGAAGGCTGCGGCGAGCAACAGCGGTATGACCAGCAGGCCGGATTTTATCGACAGCGCACCACTGGCGAACGGGCGCTCGCGCTTGCTTCTGTGGTGGCGGTCGTCTGCCAGGTCAAGGAGGTCGTTGAGCAGGTATACACTGGATGCGCACAGCCCGAAACACAGAAAGGCCAGCAAACCGTCGAGCAGCAACTGCGTGCTCTGGACCTGATGGGCAGCCAGCAGGGGCACAAAAATCAGCGCGTTCTTCAGCCATTGGTGCAGGCGCAGCGCTTTGCGCCAGGCGCTGATCCCGGACGTTACCGATTGGATAACCTGCTCGACATTGCCTTGTGCCCGCGCCTTGCGCTCCACACCGGCAAGCGGGCTGGCGACGATGGCCTTGCGTGAGACACCCCAGATGCACAGATCGTCCCGGGAGTTGCCGATGTAATCGAAGCCCTGCTCACCATAGTGGCTAACCAGCAAATCGCGTTTACGATGCGCGGAAAGGTTGGTTCTACCGTCCGAGGCCCACACCTGATCGAACAGTTGCAGATGTGCCGCGATCCGGTTGGCGAGGGTTTCGTGCGAGGCGGTGGCCAGAATCACGCTTCTACCGGTCTGCCGCTCGGTCTGAATGTAATCAATGACGTCAGCGTTGAACGGCAGTAACGCAACGTCAATGTCGGTACCCAGCGCTAGGCCTTGCTTGAGAGACGCCTTGCCCTGCAGCAGCCAGGCGAAAAGACTGAACAGCTTTAACGGATGACCACGGATAAACGCCACGGCGGTTTCAAACAGCATGTCAGATCGCAGCAATGTTCCGTCGAGGTCGACAACCAGCGGTGTATGAACCTCAAGAATTCTTCCTTGAATACCGGGCATGAATAGTTGCTCCTGTGAACGTGAGCGCACTATGGAACGAAAACGGACATTCGCCACTTCAATAAAGTTAAACGCTATCGATAATTCAGCCGTGCCGATGGCGTCAGAAAAATCAGCTGTTTGACACTATTCGCCACACGACGGCTATTGATCCGTTATTCGATCAAAGACCGGAATCTGGCGGTGGCAACGGTAATGGCTGGCGAGTGCCGCGCCACCCATCGCGATCTGGCCGGGGCAGTGCGCTTTCGGCGATTCTCTGCCGATCGGTACCAGCGACTGCGCGTGACCCGTTGCAGATCCCGGCCCCGCGCGGACTGCGCTTGAGGTGTTCATTGGTCGCAGACATCAAAAAAATAATGAATTTCTTTGCCACGAATACAGTCACCTATACTTCAAGCCACTGCTGAAAAAGGATCAGACTTTCAATGGCACTTCCAAAGCATTACCGCATTGATTATCTGCTGAATGGTTCGTTCAAGAGTTTTTATATACGAACCGAGAATATGGATAACGCTGAAGCATGGCACTGTGCAAGTGTCGACGCAGGTCTCGCACGCATACCGAAATACCGTTTGGAGAAGGTCGCGCGGGTGTCGAAACCGTACGCCGAGCACTTCGGTGTCACCAATGTTGAGTGGGCTCAGGCCTGAGCCCACTCAACCTGCACTCGTCAGCGGTGAGCGATCTGCTCCAGCGCAAGATTGCGTGTGCGTGGCCCGAACCGGCCGATGGTGACGATCACGATCAACATGCTGCCGACGATGAAGGCCAGCACGCCCGGTGTGCCGAAGTGATCGAGAAATATCCCGATCAGCAGGCTGCTGAACACCGTTGACAGTCGGCTGAATGAGTAGCAGAAGCCCACTGCGCGAGCGCGGATGTTGGTCGGGAACAGCTCACCCTGATACGAGTGGTAGCTGAAGCTCAGCCATGCGTTGCAGAACGTGATCATGATCCCGCAGAAAATCAGCCCTGCCGCGCTGGTCTGAAAGGCGAACAGGCTGCCGAAGATCATGGCGCCCAATGCTGAGCCGACGATTTGCCATTTGTTCTCGAAGCGGTTGGCAAACTTCACGAACAGCAACGGCCCCAGCGGATAAGCCAGCGTAATCACGAACGCATAGGCTAGGCTGTGGGTGACGCTCAGGCCCTGACCAGAAAGCAGGGCAGGCAGCCAGTTGCCGAAGCCAAAAAAACCGATGGCCTGAAAAACGTGAAACACGATCAGCATCAAGGCGCGGCGACGATAGGGTGGCTGCCACATGTCGGCAAATCGACCGTTGCCTGACAGCGCTACGTTTTCCGGTTCAGGCTCATCCAATGGCTTGCTGTGGTCTCTGATACAGCGTGCTTCAATGCCGTCCATGATGCGCTCGGCTTCATCGAAGCGTCCCTTCTGTGCCAGCCAGCGCGGCGATTCCGGCAGCGCCGAGCGCAGCCACCAGACGAACAGGGCGAAGACTGCACTGCTGATTACTACCCAGCGCCAGCCGGAAAAACCGAAAGGGTCCTGGGGCACCAGCCACCATGACATCAGCGCGACGCTGGGCACTGACAGAAACTGAATGAAGAAGGCAAAGGCGAACGCCGAACTGCGTATGCGCTTGGGCACCAGTTCCGACAGGTAGGTGTCGATGGTGACCAACTCGACCCCCAGGCCGATACCCACGACGAAGCGCATGCCTATCACGCCCAGCGCAGAGGTCTGCAGGCCCATGATCACGGTGGCAACGGTGTACCAGATCAGCGCGAAGGTGAAGATCGCGCGGCGTCCGTAACGATCGGCAACCGGGCTGACGAGGCTGGCTCCGAAAAACAGTCCCAGAAAGGTTGCCGAAGCAAAGGCTGCCTGATCGGAAAAGCCGAACAGACCCTGACTGCCCGTGGCGAAGATCCCGTCGCGAATCAGACCGGGACTGATGTAGGCGGTCTGGAACAGGTCGTAGAGCTCGAAAAAGCCGGCGATGGACAGCAGGGCGACCAGTCGCCAGATGGTCGCGACCGCAGGCAGTCGGTCAATACGCGCCGAGATGTACGCTGCCCGCAACGGCTCGTTCGCGGTTGCCTCGGTATGAGGTAATGAGGTCATGGATGGCCATCCTGAGTTCTTGTTAAGGCCTGAATACTACTCCTTACAATTTGTAATCATTGGTCTTTTAATGCAGTTATCGGGGTATAAAAGATGAAAAATTGTTTACTGGATCGGTTTTTTGACTTTTTATATCGGATCCATTAGGTCGCTGGAATTAAGTGAACATGAGGACGGTGCAGCGGTGACCGTGTCAGGCAGGGAGGTACGCGAAAAACAGCAGGCATGAAGCCATCAATGATGTATCAACATGTGTCGCAAAACTTTAGGATTGGGCCTTAACTATCTGCATGCCGGGTTCCCGTGACGTACAAACTGCCCACTACTGCCACCGCTCCTTTCTGCCCTTCGGCGACCACGGACAGTGTGGCCATTCCGCCGAACGCGTCCTTGCTGCGCAAGATGATGCTGTTTGTCGGGCCTGGCCTGCTGGTTTCCATCGGCTATATGGATCCTGGCAACTGGGCGACCGCCATCGAGGCCGGGTCGCGCTTCGGCTATTCGCTGCTGTTCGTGGTGGTCCTGGCCAGCCTCTCGGGCATGGTCTTGCAGAACCTTTGTTCGCGGCTGGGCATCGCGACCGGCCGTGATCTGGCGCAACTGTCCTCCGCACGCTACAGCCGCAAGGTCGCCAAGGGCCAGTGGTTGCTGGCAGAACTGTCGATCATTGCCACCGATCTGGCGGAAGTGCTGGGCGCTGCGCTGGCGTTTCATCTGTTGCTCGGCGTTTCCATCACCACCGGTGTGGCGCTGACC
Source organism: Pseudomonas sp. MEJ108 (assembly GCF_030208985.1). Lineage (NCBI taxonomy): Bacteria > Pseudomonadati > Pseudomonadota > Gammaproteobacteria > Pseudomonadales > Pseudomonadaceae > Pseudomonas > Pseudomonas sp. MEJ108. The sequence goes on along the minus strand of NZ_JARVSW010000004.1, from coordinate 403,249 downwards.
GCTTTCGATACGCTGATTGTGCTGGCCTTGCAGGGCGCCAATTTTCGTCGTCTGGAAGCCATCGTGCTGGGGCTGATTGCAACCATCGCCAGTTGCTTTGCCGTCGAGTTGTTTCTGATCAAGCCATTCTGGCCGGATGTCGTCGCGGGTCTGAAGCCGAGCTGGGATGTGTTGAGCAGCCAGGAGCCGCTGTACATCGCCATCGGCATTCTGGGCGCCACCGTCATGCCGCATAACCTTTATCTGCATTCGTCTGTGGTGCAGACGCGGGTCAACGGTTCGGACCAGGCCAGCAAGGCCAGCGCCATTCGCTACGCGCGGCTGGACACCATCGGTTCGCTGAGCCTGGCGCTGCTGATCAATGCGGCGATTCTGATCCTCGCTGCTGCAGCGTTTCACAAGACCGGGCATACCGAGGTGGTCGAGATTCAGGACGCCTATCACCTGCTTGATCCGCTGGTGGGTGGTGCGATCGCCAGCGTGCTGTTCGGTATTGCCTTGCTGGCGGCGGGGCAGAGCTCGACCTTCACCGGCACCATTGCCGGGCAAGTGGTGCTCGAAGGTTTTCTGCAGGCAAAGATCCCGTGCTGGCAACGGCGCTTGATCACCCGCGCACTGGCACTGATTCCGGCGCTGATTGGCGTGATCTGGCTGGGTGACAGCTCGGTGGGGCAGATGCTGGTGCTCAGTCAGGTGGTGTTGAGCCTGCAACTGCCTTTTGCGCTCTGGCCGTTGATTCGTTTCACCAGTGACCCACAACTGATGGGGCCGTTCGTCAACAGCCGGCTGGTGAAAACGGCGGCCTGGGGGCTGTTCGGGCTGATCTCGGCGGCTAATCTGACGTTACTGTGGTTCTGGATCAGCTGAACTTGATCGGCTGCCGCGACTCTCACACCTGACACCAATGTCAGCCGTCAGGTAGCCGGACATGAGCACATCGAGCGACAAGGGCAGCGTCTTCGAAACCGATTTGCCCGCGCGTCTGGACCGCCTGCCCTGGGGACGGTTCCACACCTTGCTGGTGGTTGCGCTGGGGATCACCTGGCTGCTGGACGGCCTGGAAGTCACCCTTGCAGGCTCCGTCGCCGGGGCCTTGAAAGCCAGCCCGGCGCTCAATCTCAGCAACAGTGACATTGGCCTGGCGGGTGCCGCCTATATTGCCGGTGCCGTGCTGGGCGCGTTGTTCTTTGGCTGGCTGGCGGACCGTCTCGGGCGTCGCAAGCTGTTCTTCATCACCTTGCTGCTGTATGTCGGCGCAACGGCCGCCACGGCGTTTTCTTTCAGTGTGTGGAGCTTCATGCTGTTCCGCTTCCTGACCGGCATGGGCATCGGCGGCGAATACACGGCAATCAATTCGACCATTCAGGAATTTACCCCGGCCCGCTACCGTGGGTGGGTCGACCTGACTATCAATGGCACGTTCTGGCTGGGTGCCGCGCTCGGTGCGATTGGCTCGATTGTCTTGCTCGACCCGCTGTGGGTTGGCGCCGAGCTGGGCTGGCGCCTGTGTTTCGGGATCGGTGCGGTATTGGGCCTGCTGGTTCTGCTGATGCGACTGTGGCTGCCAGAGAGCCCGCGCTGGCTGTTGATACACGGCCAGGCTGAACAGGCCAGGCAGATCGTCGAGCAGATAGAAGCAGACTTGCAGCGTCAGGGCCACGTACTGCCCGCAGTGTCGGGAAAACCCCTGCGCCTGCATGCCCGTGACCACACGCCGCTGGGCGAGGTCGCCAGAACGTTACTGGTGACGTTTCGTCAGCGTTCGCTGGTAGGCCTGACGCTGCTAACGGCCCAGGCGTTTTTCTACAATGCGATTTTTTTCACTTACGCACTGGTGCTGACCGACTTCTATGATGTGCCGGCCGAGCGCGTCGGCTGGTACGTGCTGCCACTGGCGCTGGGCAATTTCTGCGGTCCGCTGCTGCTGGGCAGACTGTTTGACGTGGTCGGTCGACGGGTGATGATCAGCCTCACCTATGGCGTCTCGGGCGTGCTGCTGGCGATCAGCGGCTACCTGTTCCAGCAAGGCGTGCTGGACGTCACCCAGCAGGCCATCGCCTGGATGGTGATTTTCTTCTTTGCATCGGCAGCGGCCAGCTCGGCCTACCTGACCGTCGCCGAAACCTTTCCACTGGAAATTCGTGCCTTGGCGATTGCGGTGTTTTACGCATTCGGTACCGGGCTGGGCGGGATGATTGGCCCGACGCTGTTCGGCGAGCTGATCGAAACCGGCGAGCGCAGCAATGTGCTGATCGGCTATCTGATCGGAGCAGGGCTGATGCTGCTGGCGGCGGTTGTGCAATCGATATGGGGCACGGCTGCCGAGCGCAAATCTCTGGAAGATGTGGCCAGACCGTTGTCGCAGGCCGGGGACCGATAGGGGGCGTTAACGGAATATGCCGCGCAGGCTGTCCACGGACGCCTGCAGGCCGATGATCCGCTCACTGACCTCTTGCGCTTCGTGTGCCCGGGAAGTTCGCTCGAGGTACAGGAGATGTCCGGCCAGGTTGGCCGAAACAAGTTCCAGGTCGTCGGCAGTACGCCTGATGTACGCCTGCATGTCTTGCAACTGTTCGATCTGCACGGATGGTGCCCTTATAGGTCGCATCCGAGCGCACTAAATGAATGGGTGACTATTATCAATCCACCCGATCGGGTTGTCGGCGGCAAGGTCATCTTTCTTTAATGCCGCAGGTAAATAAACAAGCCAATCAGTTTTCGCACCGTGCCGAGCAGCCTAATCGTCTTCCTGATCATCGTGTTCCGAGTAGGAGTCCAGCAACTCGGCCAGTGCCAGGGTGCGGTCCAGCCCACTGCGGGTGGACATGATTTCGGCTACCGCCTGCGTGGCGGCAACTCTGGCAGCTTCGCGTTCGGCATCGGTGTTATTGGGCGTGGCGGCCTGCGCAGCCTCAATAATCGATTGCTCAAAGGTATTCATGGTGCTCGCTCGTGAAATTCAAGTGCCTGTGATACCGAGAATGGCGGATTGTTTCAAGGCCGATCAATCACCTTCGTAGGGAAATTCCTCCAGGCTCTGCATCAATGCAACGCCCTGTGGCCCCTGAACATTCTCCAGCACCCAGCAACTGTTGGCATTTTTGGCCAGCAGCAGGCGTGTTGTCTGGCGGGTGACCGGCTGCTGCGGGGCATCCTTGTAACCCAGGTTATAGGTCATTTCGACCACGGCCTGCTTGTCCGAGTTGGACACCAGCTTCCAGTCAACTGGCTTTTGCACATCACCGTCCTGCGCGTCGGTCCACGGGTTGGCACTCACGGCGCATTGATCGCCGTTCTGGCACGCCCAGTCCTTTTTGAGCAGGCTCAGTAAAGGTTTTGACAAATAATCAGCGCTACCTTTGCCGTTCAGATAAAAATCCTGGTGCTTCTCATAGATCCAGCCCGCCGTGTCGACCGGGGTCGCAGCCGGGCAGGCCGCATGGGCAGTGGTTGAAAGCAGGCAGGCGAAGGCAATGGCGACGGTTCTGGACATGGAGCGGGCTCGCAGAAAAGGTGGCAGTGAGGTTACAAGCTGACAACACTGCATTTGTAAGGCATGCGGACAAAAAAGCAATGGTTTCGGTCATGCGTCAGAGGGGCGGGCAGACTAAACCGGATTGAGGGTCATTTCATTCAGTACGCGGTTCGCGGCCGTCACTTCCTTGATCCGGTCCTTTCCGATCGTGTTCAAGGGGTTTTTCATGAGTCTGCTCATTTCCACGACCGCGTTTGCGCGGGAGGAACCATCGAGACGAGCTCTGCGCCGGACATGCCCTGCATGGCGCTCTGCGGCGCATGGGGCATGCTCACGCAGAGCGTCGGCGAAGAAGGCTTAGCCTTACTTCTTGATTGGCACGATTTCCATCATCTGGCCATTGACCTTCTGGAAACGCACGTATTTGTCGTTGATTTTTACCCATTCGCTTTCTTTCGCAGGCTCTTTAAGGCCTTTGCTTTTCCAGTCCTTCACTTCCAGATCGCTGCGGCGATATTTTTCCGGAACGCGGGAGCCTACTTCCAGCTCATGGACATTGTCCTTGGATTCGCTGACTTTCGGTTCCGCCGTCTCTGCCGCGTGAACGGGCAGGGTGACGGCGGAAAAGCAGCCGAGCAAGGTCATGCAGGCGATCAACGATTTGCTATTCATGTGAAGACTCCCAGTCTTTGGTATAAGGCGATGGCTTAATGCCTCGTAATAACTCGGACCCTCACTGTTGCAAATCATTCGATCGGGTTTGCTGTGCTCAGCCTTTCAGTGTCTCGGCGATGGTTGCAGAAAGCGGGGTGGTCGGGCGGCCGATCAGCGCGCTCAACTGGCGACTGTCATCGAACAGGGCGCCCTTGGCAGCAGCGGCATCGGAATCGGCCAGCAACCGGGCGACGAAGTCCGGCAGGCCTGCCTGGATAAGCGCTGCTTCGAATTCGGCCTGTGGCAGGTTGACGTAAGGCAGGGACTTGCCGCTCTGCGTCGACAACTGCGCCGCAAATTCGGACAGCGTGTAGGACTCATCACCTGCCAGTTCATAGACTTTACCGGCTTGTGTCGTTTCCGAAGTCAGCAGCACAGCGGCCGCTTCGGCGTAATCCAGACGCGAAGCAGAGCTGATACGGCCCTCGTCGGCACAGCCCATGACTGCGCCATGGGCCAGCGCGCCGGAAATGCCCGCCGTGTAGTTCTCGGTGTACCAGCCATTGCGCAGCAAGGCAAAGGGCAGGCCGCTGGCACGCAGGTAGTCTTCGGTTTCGCGGTGCTCGCTGGCCAGGCTCAATCTCGAGGTGTCGGCATGCAGAACACTGGTGTAGGCCAGCAGCTGGACCCCGGCACGTTTGGCCGCATCGATCACTGCCTTGTGCTGCGGCAGACGCTGACCCACTTCGCTGGAAGAAATCAGCAGCACTTTGTCGGCGCCGGTAAATGCGCTGTCCAGTGTCGCCGGCTGTGAATAGTCGGCCTGACGAACCTGAATACCCTGCCTGGACAGATCGGCGGCCTTTTCCGGACTGCGCACGGCGGCAACGATTTGCGAAGCGGGTACGCGGCTGAGCAACTGTTCAATGACGAGGCGGCCAAGCTGGCCGGTGGCACCGGTGACAACGATCATGGAATGATTCCTTGAATCAGGTTGAAAGGAAGCGCCAGCATAGTCATGATGCTTACCTTTAGTAAGTACGTACAAAAAGGTAAGTGTCATGAGCGAATCCGCCTCGCAATCAACTGCCCCGCGATCAAGCGTTACGCCGCAAGGCCTCCAGTCTGAAGCGGTCGAGACGCTATTGGCGCTGGTTCGTCAGGGCCAGGTGCTGGCCACTGACTGTCCTTCGCGGGTGGTGCTCAATCACGTCTGCAGCCGTTGGGGCGTGCTGGTGCTGGTGGTGCTGCGGGGTGGCATGCATCGCTTCAGTGAAGTACGCCGCAAGATTGGCGGGGTGAGCGAGAAAATGCTCGCGCAAACGCTCCAGCATCTGGAGCATGACGGTTTTGTCAGTCGCAAGTCGTTGCCCGTGGTGCCACCGCATGTGCAATATCGGCTCACCCCGATGGGCGAAGAGGTCGCCTTGCAGGTTGAAAGCCTCGTCACCTGGATCGAGACCAATCTGCCGCGCATCATGCAGGCTCGAGAAGCGTCAAACACACTGCAGACCACGCCCGAATGAACCTTTTCTGACAGAATTTTCATCCTGCGATTGTCGGCTTGATCGCCTGCAATCCGCCGCTTCTTGGTATGGTGCGCGCCGAAATCTTTATATACACGTTCAGTTGCGCCGTTTGCCCTTCACCGAGAAGCTGTAGAAATGCCCAATCCCATTCCCCTGAAAGACCACGAAAAAGAGACGCGGCTGGTCAATCAGCGTCTGATTGCCTGCGCAGTGCTGGTCGGCCTGCTGGCTGCCTGTCTGGTCGCACGCATGTATTTCCTGCAGGTTACCGAGTTCGACTATCACTCGACCATTTCCGAAAACAACCGTGTTCACGTACTGCCGATCCCGCCCGAGCGCGGTTTGATCTTTGACCGCAATGGCGAAGTGCTTGCCGACAATCGTCCCAGTTTCAACCTGACCCTGACCCGCGAACGCGCTGGCGACTGGCACAAGGTGATCGATGAGCTGATGACCCTGCTGGAATTGCCCGATGAAGACCGGATTCTGTTCGACAAGGAGCTTAAGCAGGTTCGTCACCCGTTCGAGCCGGCAACATTGCTCTATGAACTCACCGAAGAGCAGATCGCCATTCTGGCGGTCAATCAGTACCTGCTGCCGGGCGTGGACGTGGCGGCGCAGTTCGTTCGCCATTATCCGTTGGGCGCCCATTTCGCTCATTCAATCGGCTACGTCGGGCGTATCAACGAAAAGGAAGCGGCCCACCTCGACAACGAGTACCGCGGCACACAGTCGATCGGCAAGACCGGTGTCGAGCGCTTCTACGAGTCCGAGCTGCACGGCCACGTAGGTTATGAAGAAGTCGAAACCAATGCCCAGGGCCGCGTGCTGCGCGTGCTGAAACACACTGACCCGGTGCCCGGCAAGAACATCACCCTCACGCTGGACGCGCACTTGCAGGCTGCGGCGGAAAACGCGCTGGGTGATCGACGTGGTTCGGTGGTCGCACTGGACCCGGAAACCGGCGACGTGCTGGCGATGGTCAGCAAACCCAGCTTTGACCCCAACCTGTTCGTCACCGGCATCAGCTTCAAACAATACGCGGCGCTGCGTGATTCCATTGATCGGCCACTGTTCAACCGTGTGCTGCGTGGCCTGTATGCGCCGGGCTCGACGGTCAAGCCGGAAGTGGCGATTGCCGGTCTCGACAGCGGCGTGGTGACGGCCTCGACAAAGGTCTTCGACCCCGGCTATTTCCAGTTGCCGGACTTCGACCACAAATACCGTAACTGGAACCACAGTGGCGACGGCTGGGTGGACATGGACACGGCGATCATGCGTTCCAATGACACTTATTTCTACACCGTGGCGCACAAGCTCGGCATCGACCGCCTGCACGACTACATGACCATGTTCGGCATCGGCCAGAAGGTGTCGCTGGACATGTTCGAGGAGTCTGCAGGGCTGATGCCGTCCCGCGAATGGAAGCGGGCCACGCGTCGACAGGCATGGTTCCCTGGCGAAACGGTGATTCTCGGCATCGGCCAGGGCTACATGCAGGTCACGCCGTTGCAACTGGCCCAGGCCACGTCACTGATTGCCAGCAAGGGTGTCTGGCATCGACCGCACCTGGCGATGGAAGTCGGTGATACGGCGCCCGTTGACGAGCATCCGATGCCAAATATCGTGCTGCACGATCCCAACGAATGGAATCAGGTCAATACCGGCATGCAGATGGTTATGCACGACCCGCGCGGCATTGCGCGGGATGCCGCCAAGGGCGCTCAGTACCGCATCGCCGGCAAAAGCGGTACGGCGCAGGTAGTGGCGATCAAGCAGGGCGAGCGCTACAACCGTCTGAAGACTCTGGAGCGTAACCGTGACAACGCCTTGTTCGTGGGCTTTGCGCCAGCCGACCATCCCAAGATTGTCGTGTCGGTGACCATCGAGAACGGCGAGGCGGGTGGCCGGGTAGCGGGCCCGGTGGTGCGGGAGATTCTCGATGCCTGGCTGCTGGACAGCGAAGGCAAGCTCAAACCGGAGTACGCCACACCCGCCAAGGCACCGGGCAACCCGCACGCCTGATCAGCCTTTTAAAGCGCTGGCCGAGTGATCGAGCCCTGAACAGGGCTCAGGTTTTCTGAACTGTCGAGAATGCATCGGGTCGACCACAACAGGCGTGGCAGAGCGCTGCGCGCGTTTTACCGAATTCATTATCATTGCCTCGACAAGGAACCCCGCATGTCCAAGACCATTGCCGACCATCTCGCGCAAACCCTCGCAGCGGCAGGTGTTTCGCACATCTGGGGGGTGTCCGGTGACAGCCTCAACGGCCTGACCGACAGCCTGGAACGCGCCGATTCGATTCGCTGGATGCACACCCGTCATGAAGAAGTCGCAGCCTTTGCTGCCGGTGCCCAGGCCGCGTCCAGCGGCAAGCTGGCGGTCTGCGCCGGCAGCTGCGGGCCGGGCAACCTGCACCTGATCAACGGCCTGTATGACTGCCACCGCAACCGTGTACCGGTACTGGCAATTGCTGCGCATATTCCGTCCTCGGAAATCGGTCTGGATTACTTTCAGGAAACCCATCCGCAAGAGCTGTTCAAGGAGTGCAGCCACTTCGTCGAGCTGGTCAGCAACCCCGAGCAGTTCCCGCGTGTGCTGGAACGTGCCATGCGTGCCGCGATCAGCCAGAAAGGTGTGGCGGTGATTGTTTTGCCGGGCGACGTGGCGCTCAGCGACGCGCCGGATGTCGCGGCAAAATGGATCGAGGCTACAGCGCCCAAGGTCGTGCCTGCCGAAAACGACCTGCAGTCGATGGCCGACATGCTCAACGCTTCCAAAGCCGTCACGCTGCTGTGCGGTGCGGGTTGCGAGGGTGCCCACGAGCAGCTTCTGGCATTGGCGGATACGCTGGGCGCGCCAATCGTTCACGCATTGCGCGGCAAGCAGCACGTCGAGTACGACAACCCGTTCGACGTCGGCATGACCGGCCTGATCGGTTTCAGCTCCGGCTACCATGCCATGCTGTCCTGCGACACGCTGGTGATTCTGGGCAGCAGCTTTCCGTACCGGAATTTCTACCCTGAAAAAGCCGATATCATCCAGATAGACCTCGATCCGACTCAGATCGGTCGCCGTACGCCGGTGGCGCTGGGTCTGGTTGGTGGGGTACGGGAAACACTTGAAGCGCTTCAGCCAAAACTGAAGCCGCATACCGATCGCCGTTTCCTCGACAAGGCCCTCAAGCATTACGCCAAGGCCCGGGAAGAACTGGACGAGCTGGCCACTCCGACGCCAGATGGCGCGCCGATTCACCCGCAGTACCTCACTCGACTGGTCGACGAGCAGGCGGATGCCGATGCGATCTTTACCGTCGACGTCGGTACGCCGACGCTGTGGGCTGCGCGCTATCTGCACATGAACGGCAAGCGCAGTCTGCTCGGCTCGTTCAACCACGGCTCGATGGCCAATGCCTTGCCGCAAGCTCTGGGGGCCAAGGCTGAACACCCGGATCGTCAGGTCATCGCCCTGTGTGGCGACGGTGGCCTGTCGATGTTGCTGGGCGACCTGCTAAGCATTCGTCAGCTGAACCTGCCTATCAAGATGGTGGTGTTCAACAACAGCTCGCTGGGCTTTGTCGACATGGAAATGAAAGCCAGTGGTTATGTGCCGCACGGCACTGATCTGCATGAAACCAACTTCGCCGGTATTGCCTTGGGCGCAGGTATTCTGGGCCTGCGTGTCGAGAACGCCGAAGAGCTGCCCGCCGCCTTGCGCAAGGCGTTCGATCATCCCGGTCCAGTGCTGATCGACGTTGTCACCGCCAAGCAGGAGCTGGGCATTCCACCGAAAATCAAGCTGGCACAGGCCAGGGGCTTCAGTCTGTACATGATGCGCGCGATCATGAGCGGACGCGGCAGTGAAGTGCTGGAACTGGCGAAAACCAACCTGCGTTAATACATTATAAAAACGTATGGGATGAATAGAAAAAGTTGCAACTTCTATCCACCGAGATTGTCGTCGCTGTTACAGGTGATACGCTCGGTGTCTTTATATTTCCCTTCTCATCATGACCGCCCAAGGCGGTCATTTCTTTGTGGATCCAAACTTCGCTCACTCTGTGCTTATTGAGTTCGCTATTTGAACTAACAAATTCAAATAGTGGGTAAAGCTTCCCGGCAGACAGCCGAGACAGTGATACGGGAGCAAGACCGGCTACGGCAGGCTGATTACCGAACAGTCCCTGGCGACAAAAAAACGTCGACGCTACAGAACGTTACGCCCTGGATATTCTTTATAGAAAAGTCTGCATGTCATGAGGTCTGCAATGCTTAGAAATGCTCCTTTGAGTATGAAACTGCTGCTTATTTTAATATTCCCCCTATTGGGCTTCCTGGCCTTCGCAGGTCTGTTCGTTGCTGACAAAAGCGAAAATCTCGGTGATATGAGGCGCGCGGTGACAGCCACCGCGGTTGCACAGAAACTGAGTAACGTGGTCACCACCATTCAGCGTGAGCGCGGCGCCAGCGGCGTGTTTCTGGGCAGCGGCGGCAAGTCCATGCAGGATAAGCTGAAGGCCTTTCGTCAGGAAACCGACAAGGCGATAAGCGAGATGCGCACCCAGTCGACCGACGGTATTCCCAGCCCCGACAAAGTCTACCGCGCACTGGATGACCTGACCGCGCTGCGCCTCAAGATCGATACGCTGGGGATCAACAACACCGAGTCCTCTACGCGGTTCACCGACGTTATCAAAACACTCGTCGGGTTCTCCTATTCGCTGGAAGCGAGTATCGAAGATCCGGAAATACTGCGTGGCCTGAGTTCGCTCAACCAGTTCGTGGATATGAAGGAGCGTGCCGGTCGCGAGCGCGTACTGCTCGTTCAGGCGTTCAACCAGAACCGCTTTGATGCGCCACTGTTATCGCGCTTCAGTCGTAACCTCGGAGAGTTCTCCGGCTACCTCGAAGCCTTTCAACGCTGGTCCCCTGAAGTATTCAAGACCAAACTCAATGATGTCATGCAGCAGCCGGGCTCGCTGGAAGTGGCCCGCTTGCAACGTCTGGGCTTCGATACCCCGATGGGTGATCCGCTCAACGTCAAGCCGGAAGACTGGTTCAACCTTGCCACCGCACGTATCGACATGATGGCCAATGTAGAAGCAGAGCTTGGCCAGAACGTCGTCGGCCTGGCAACGGATGCGCGCAGCTCCGCTCAAAGCAGCCTGTACGTGGCGGTTGCCATCGTTGTCCTGATGCTGATCGTGGTGCTGTGGCTGGCGTCGGTGATCATCCGCAACATCAAGGTTGCGGTTGTCGATGTGAACCGCACGCTGATGGCACTTTCCACTCGCGACCTGACCGCGCGGACCCGCTATATCGGCAAGGATGAGTTTGGCGAGATCTCACGCAATCTTGACAACATGGCGCATCAGATCAGTGAGGTTATCAGCGAAATCGGCAGCGCCACGGCGCAGGTTGCCACCGCTGCCGAACAGTCTTCCGCAGTGGCGTTGCAAACCAATCAGAACGTGGCGCAACAACGCCAGGGTACCGATCAGGTCGCTACTGCCATCAGCGAGATGAGCGCCACGGTCAAGGATGTCGCGCGCAGCACCACCGACGCGGCCGAGATGTCGCAACGCGTCAACAGCAGCACCGTGCAGGGCAAGACCGAAATCGACAACACCATCGGCCTGATTCAGGAGCTCTCGGTGCAGGCTGAAGAGACTTCACGGATCATCGACGAGCTCAAGGGCGAGAGCAACTCGATTTCTTCGGTGCTCGATGTCATTCGTGGTGTCGCCGACCAGACCAACCTGCTGGCGCTCAACGCAGCCATCGAGGCTGCACGTGCCGGCGAGCAGGGGCGTGGTTTCGCGGTGGTGGCCGACGAAGTACGCAATCTGGCCAAGAAGACTCAGGACTCTACCGTCAGCATCCAGAAAATGATCGCCAACCTGCAGTCCGGCTCGGAACGCGCTGCCGCGTCGATGCAGGAAACCCTGGGCAAGGCGCAGGAGGGTGCCAGCAACGTCGTGCGCGCTGGCGAACTGCTGGAAGAAATCGCCGAAGGCATCGCGACCATCAGCGACCGCAACATCCAGGTCGCTTCGGCCGCTGAAGAACAAAGCCTGGTGGCCGAAGAGATCCACCGCAACGTCGACGACATCAACTCGCTGGTCATCCAGGTCAGTGCCGGTGCCGAGCAGACTGCCGTCACCAGTCGCGAACTCGCGCGTCTGGCGGAGCACCAGCAGGGGTTGGTCGGTCGCTTCAAGGTGAGCTGACAGCAAGCTGTTTGTGTATTGTGAAAAGGCCTGGAAGCGAAAGTTTTCAGGCCTTTTTGTTGGTCTGCGGATACTGTCGTGCCGCGGTCTCTGATCACCATCGATAGTCCGTCAGCCATGACCCTTCAGTCACCTTTTCACGTAACCCCACGTCCCGCTTACGATTATGTAGTGACTAAAAATAATCACTACATAATCGTTGACGCACTCCATTTGCCCTTGCATTATGCAGCTGTCTCCCTGATCGGGAGCGCTGCAAAAGGTGTGATGAACAGGCTCGGCAAGCCGTCGAGATGTTCCCGGATGTAGGCTGCCCACAAGGCAGATTGATGGAGCTGAACTGGCATTTGTCGTCGATAAGGGCGATAAGCTGGCGAAATGTCCTCATGATGCTTGTAACGGATCGATTGCCGATCCTGGGCCGGGTCTTTGGGTTTCGTGACTTCTTCTCTCTACGCTGATGCCGTTGTGTAGCGGCTCTTCATCAAGGCTACCTGCATGTCCTTGAGGGCTGGAACGGTATTCAACGCACACTCAATCGTGTTGCGTTGCTGAAGTTCTGGCGCATGAACTTGATGTATCAATTATTGAACAGTCTATGAGCGAAGGGGCATCAACATGAATATCAACACACAACCGACTATTGATGAACTGGCTCGTCTGTTTGCTGCGTGCAAAGACACGCTGGATAACCATATCGTCTGGGTGGCCGAGTCCGGTGAAGTGCGCGTCGACGCCATGTCGCCGTTCACGCAAGAGCACGAGTTTCGTGATGCGCACCCGCAACTGCGCGCATCCCTGAAGATGTTCCGTCGTGGCCAGGGTTATGTCGGCAAGAAAGCCGCTGCCGATCGTGCCTACATGGAGAACACGCTGCAGGCGTTGAAAGGTGAGTGGCAGAAGACTCGTCGGCAGGCGCATTCGCAGGTTGCCTGATCAGGTCATCGCATGTCTTGAAGCCTGTTTCCGACCGCGATCGGGAACAGGCTTTTTGGTTTTCGGCATCGAGAGGGCGAAGACCTTATCGGTTGTACAAAGTGATTTTGCTGGTATAGATTCCGGGAGTGAGTCAGTGCATCTGACTCGTCTCATTCCCAGCCTGCCATTGAAGTCGTGGCAGTGCCTATACAGAGGTTACCGATGCGTGCGCCACGATGGTTATGGTTGGTGATGTTGCTCAGCGCCGGGGCTTCGGCGGACTGGCGCGAGGCATTGCCCAATGCTCAGGTCGTCGGCGGCGGAGACCTTAGTCTGTTCGGCTTTCGTGTCTATACCGCCAGGTTGCTCAGCCCGGTCAAACCTTTCGTGGCAGACGCGCCACTGGCACTTGAACTGACTTACCATCGCGACATTGACCGAGAAGATCTGGTCGATGCCAGTATCGATGAGATCAAACGTATTTCCGGCTCGAAGGTGACCGAACAGCAACTGACTGAATGGCGTCAGCAGATGAACCAGTCATTTGTCGACGTCCAGCCCGGCATGAAGATTACCGGCGTCTACCTGCCTGGCCGCGAAGCGCGTTTTTATGTGGGCGACAAGCTCCAGCATGTGGTGCCCGACAGCCAGTTCGCCAAGGCTTTCTTTTCCATCTGGCTTGATCCGAAAACCCGTAACCCAGAACTTCGCGAGCAGTTGCTCGGCAGTACCGGCTCATGACCCATCAAGGAGGGCGCATGCTGAGAAAGTGGATGTTGATGCTGTGTGTGGGGCTTGTACTGAGCGGCTGCGGTGGTGTGCCGGTAACCCGTTACAGTCAGGAAGCGCCGAAGCTTGATCTGCGCCAGTACTTCACCGGACGTGTCGAAGCCTGGGGAATGTTTCAAAAACGCTCCGGTGAAGTCACCAAGCGTTTTACTGTGGTGATCGACGGGCACAGTGAAGGCGAAGTGCTGGTCATGCACGAAGCGTTCAGCTACAGCGATGGTACCAAACAGGTCCGGGAGTGGCGCTTGCGTCCCGATGGTCCGGGGCGCTGGAAGGGTACGGCTGGTGATGTGGTCGGCGAGGCCTATGGCGAAGTGTCAGGCAACAGCTTCCACTGGAACTATGTGCTCAGGTTACCGGTGGATGGCACCGAGTATGACGTGAGCCTGGATGACTGGATGTACCTGATCGACGAGAAGACCATGGCCAATCGTTCGTCGATGACCAAGCTGGGTGTCGAAGTCGGGCAGATCACTTTGTTCTTTCGCAAGGCCGGCAAATAAATAACGCCTCGTATGAGGCGTCATCCTTCAGGGCGGCGGTCAGCCGCCCGTCATATTCATGAAGCGCACCACCTGCACGCCATCGTCGTGGGTGAAGTTGTGGCTCCACGGCTTGAGCTGCATGGCGTCGATGATGGCTTTTTCGAGCTTTTCCGGCTGGCCGGGATTGGCGCGCAGTACCGCTTTCAAATCCACGGAATGCTCGTTGCCCAGGCACAGCAGCAAGCGACCTTCAACGGTCATGCGCACGCGGTTGCAGGTGCCGCAGAAGTTATGGCTGTGCGGGGAAATGAAGCCAATGCGAATTCCCGGTGCCTCGGCCAGACGCCAGTAGCGCGATGGCCCCTGAGTCGAGTCAGTGGAAGGCACCAGCGTGTAACGTTCGGCAATGCGTTCGCGCACCTGATCGCTGGAGTAGAAGGACTCGGCGCGGCTGTGTTCGCTGATGATGCCCAGCGGCATTTCTTCGATGAACGAGACGTCCAGGTTGCGATCGATGGCGAACGCCAGCAGGTCGTTGATCTCATCATCGTTGCGGCCGTGCATCACCACGCAGTTGAGCTTGGTGTGCACAAAACCGGCGGCGTTGGCGGCATCGATGCCGGCAATTACCTTGTGCAGATCGCCTGTGCGGGTCAGCTCGCGGAAACGCTGCGGATCAAGGCTGTCCAGGCTGATGTTCAGGCGCGTGACGCCGGCCTTGAACAGCGGTGCAGCCAGTTTGTCCAGCTGCGAACCGTTGGTGGTCATGCACAGTTCACGCAGGCCGGGCAGGGCGGCGATCTTTTCACAAAGCCCCACCACGCCTGCACGTACCAGCGGCTCACCACCGGTCAGACGAATCTTGCGCGTGCCCAGTGCCACGAAGCGCTCGGCCACCTGGAGGATCTCCTCCAGCGACAGAATCTGTTGCCGAGGCAGAAACGTCATCTCTTCGGCCATGCAGTACACGCAGCGAAAATCACAGCGGTCGGTGACCGACATGCGCAGATAATCGACTTTACGTGCAAAGCGGTCCATCAGGACGGGTTCTGACATTTCACCTTCTAAATAATCAAGTGGGGTGTATTACCGGATTTGGAGGCCAGTGCTTTACAAGGGTTCAGCCAAATTGCAGTGTGCCGATTTCAGGCCTGATCGCAGGCTGGCAATGTGCCCTGTACGGATTACAGAGTAGCTGCGCGCATCGCTGTTTGCATCGGCTGGATGACGCCACGCTAACCGAGTCGAAATGCCGCAGTCCAATTGCTTGTTCCAATACCCTCATCGACACGCTCTATGGCGCTTTGCCTTGATGGCCGATCAGTCAGGACTGGCGGCAGCACTGCGCTCGTAACGCTCCAGCAAAGGCTGGATACTGATGCCGTGTACCAGGATGCTCAGCGCGACAACCGACAGGGTCATGCCGATCACCACATGGCCGACGTCGTGTGCCAGACCATGTGACAAGGCGAAGCACAGGTAATAAAGACTGCCGATGCCACGAATGCCGAACCAGCCAACCAGTGCTTTTTGCCTGACGTTGAGCAGGCGACGACTCACCAGCAACCAGACGCTGGCAGGACGAATCACGCAAAACAGCGCAATGCCCAAGCCGATGGCGCGCCAGTCCCAGTACATCGCCAGCGCCGCGCCCAGCAGGGTGATCAGCAGGACTTCCATGGCGCGCTCCACCAGGCTGCCGAACGCCAGCATATCGCCCATCATCACGCCGGCAGCCAGTTGCGAATCGCTCATGTCGTCGACCTGCGCGACCGTGCCCTGTTCGAGGGATGACGTCATATGCCCGAGGACTGGCTGCGCGACGTGCTCGGACGGCAGCTCTGAACGCGTGACACGTACCTCGGCCTGACGCAGCCCGAACCCGGCGGCAAATACCGAAAGAAAGCCAAAGGCCCCGACGCTTTGCGCGACTACGTAAGCCAGGGCGATCAATGCCAGCGCCAGAAAATCATTGGGCGAGGTGGTGCTGTCGGCGTTCTTGATGCGCAGAAAGATCATCAGATGACCGACCCCGCGGCCCATGCCGTAGCCAATCAACAAACCGGCCGGCACCGCCCAGATCAGGTCCTTGATCAGCCATCCCTGGACCCAGTCGCTCATCGCGCCCCCGGAACTCAGGTACAGCAAGGCAAAGATCACGAATGGAAACGCGGTTCCGTCGTTGAGGCCCGCTTCGCCGGACAGGCCGAAGCGCAGGCGGTCCTGATCCTGGGCGTTGTTGACCTGGACCATACCGGCCAGCACCGGGTCGGTCGGCGACAGCATTGCGCCGAGCAACAACGACACGCCCCAGTCCAGGCCGATGATGTAGTGCCCTGCGACAGTCACGCCAGCAATGGTCGCCAGCATCACCGGCCCGGCCAGCCAATAGGCTGAGTGCCAGGCTTTGCCGCGCAAGGGCAGGCGCAACTTGATACCTGTACCGAACAGCGAAAACAGCACCGCCACTTCGGTCAGGCGTTCCAGCCACTCGTAGGATTTCTCGAAATCCAGATCGACGATATCCAGGCCCATCGGGCCGATGCCGAAGCCGAATCCCAGGCACACGGCCGATGTGGTCACTGGCATCCAGCGCAGGTAAGAGGAAGTGAGCGCCAATAGCATCAACAGCACGCCAAGCACGCCCATGCAGACAATAAAACTCATAGAGAAAGAACCACCGTCAAAATGCGCCCGAAGAAGGGGGCGTAACGGTGGGACTCCCGTGCACGGTAATAAGTTGAAATAATTTGCCGGATGGCAATCAGCGTGCGTCTTTTACGCACGGCGATGCCTTTCGGTGCCGCCGCCGAGGCCTAGCGCTCGATACTGCGGCTCCAGCGTGCGTTCCACTCGGGACGGATCTGATTGACCTGATCCCAGTCGATGGTCACCGCCGTTTCCAGATACTTCTCCATGGCCTCGACCTGACTGCGTGTCTTGTCAGTGGTCGGGGTTTTCGGGTTCGACGGGATCTGGTCACCGAACTCCAGCGCAGGCGCCTGTGCTTCCGGCGTCAGCAGATAAGCGGCCAGCTTCTGCGCCAGCTCCGGCTGGTTGTTGTTGGCTATCGCGCATTCAGCCACGTTCAACACCACGCCGCCTTCCTTGGGCGATGCGTATTCCACCGGTACGCCCTTGATCTTCAGCGCGGTGACCTGGGTCGGCGTCAGCGGGAACAGGGCAGCTTCGTCGGTCTGGACCATTTCCGAGATCTTCGCCGAGCTGGCGATGTATTCCAGCACGTTCGGGCCGATGGTTTTCGGCCAGGCCTTGAAGCCGGGTTCGACGTCTTTCTCGCTGCCGCCCTGGATACGGTTGAACATTAGAAAGCCATGCAGGCCGAAGGTCGAGGAGGCCAGTGACTGGAACACCACCTTGTCCTTGAAACGTTTGTCGGCAAGGTCCATCCACGAGGTGGGCGCGCTCCAGCCCTGTTCCTTGAACATCCGCGTGTTGTAGGCCAGGCCGGTCACACCCAGGCTGACGGCTGCTGCCTGTTCCTTGATTTTGGCCTTGGCAGGCAGGTCGGCCAGGCTGGTGCTGGGTTGCAGCGTGTCGCACAGGCCCATGGAGATGGCCCGGTACATGATGCCGTCGTCGAGAAAAATGACGTGCATCTGCGGGTTGTCCTTGCTCGCCTGAACCTTGGCGAGGATATCGGCCGACGTGCCAGGCACGATCACCACCTTGACGTTGTTGGCCTTCTCGAAAGCCGGCAGCACCTGATCGGCATACAGGCGCTCCATGGTCCCGCCGTTCATGCCCAGATACAGCGTGGTTTCGGCCAGCGCTGGCGTTGACAGGAGTGCGGCGGCCAGCGGCAGGCAGGACAGCCCGGCGAGGGCCAGACGTTTGGTGCTTTTCATAGTGACGACCTTCCTCTGTGCAATGGGATGACGTTGGTAACAGGTTCGATAGCAGGGGGTTGCAGGACGATTTGCTGAAAGCGGCCGATGGAAAAGGCATCGAGCGAGATCCGTGAGGCGCCGTCGCAGACCCATTCGGCCAGCGCTTCACCCGCTGCCGGGCCGATCTGAAAGCCCGCCCCGGCAAAACCGAAGCCATGCAGCAGGCCAGGCCGGTTCAGGCTCGGGCCCAGCACCGGCTCGCGATCCGGCAGATAGCCTTCGGTGCCACTCCAGGTGCGGATCGCCTGGGCGCCGGCGAGTGGCGGGTAGAGTTCGACGGCGTTGCGCAGGATATCCAGCACCGCCGCCTGTCCCGGTCTGGCGCGCGCCGGGTCGAGGGCAAAGCCTTGTCCGCCGCCCAGCACGCAATTGCCGCGTGCCACTTGCCGGGCATAAATGCCGCCGCCTTCGACACCGGTGCTGACATCCATGAACATCGGCAGCGGTTCGGTCACCAGCATTGCCGGGTACCCTGAATACATCGGCACCGGTTCGTTGAATTGTGCGGCCAGCGCTGCGGCCCACGCCCCGGCGCAGTTGAGCAGCCAGGTGGCACGCAGTGTCAGGCCGGTGGCGGTGGTGACGACGAAAACGTTGCCGTCGTGGCTGACGTCGCTGACCGGCGCCTGCTCGAACACCAGCGCGCCTGCCCGGCGTGCAGCGCGGGCGAAGGCCGGCGAGACCAGGCGTGGATTGGCGTGCCCGTCGTCGGCGCACAGCGATGCACCGACAGCGACATCGCCTGCCCAGGGATAGCGCGCGCGCAGTTGATCGCGATCAAGCAACTGCAAATCCAGGCCGAATCCCTGGCTGGCTTCGGCGTAGGCGCGCAAGGCATTCATGTCCTGTTCGCTGCGCGCCAGTTTGAGGTGGCCCGAGCGCTGATACTCGCCGTCGATGCCGATCAGCTCGCGCAGGTTGCCCCAGATCTGGTGCGCCCGCTGCGACAAGGGCAACTGCGACAATGGACGACCCTGACGCCGCACGCCGCCGTAATTGACGCCGCTGGAGTGCGACCCGCAAAAATCGCGTTCCAGCAAGGCGACCCGCTTGCCCTTCAGGGCCAGCGTCAAGGCTGCCGAGGCACCGACAATGCCGCCGCCGATGACAATTGCATCGGTTTCAATCAGTGTGCTCATGGTTGCGTCTCCACCGATTGCTTTTCCACGGGCTGCATCCCCAGACCAAAGGGCAGCGGCTTGATCGGCGCCTGGCCGCGCAGTCGGCCGACGTGCTCGACGGGCCGGCCGCTCTCGCGGGCGATGATCTCTGCCGCTGCCAGACCACACATCCGGCCCTGACAGCGACCCATACCGACCCGGCACATGGCCTTGACCCGATTGATCTCCCAATGACCATCCTGCACGGCACTGCGAATCTCGCCGGCAGAGACTTCTTCGCAGCGGCACACCAGCGTGTCATCCGCTACCTTGGCGACCCAGTCCTCAGGGAACGGAAACGCGGTTTCCAGCCCGTGGCGGAAGCGTTCGATGCGTCGCAAGGCAGTTTTAAGCGTGTCGATACGTGCGGTGTCTGCGACCACACCGATGTCTTGCAGCAGCCCGAGCGCGGCCAGTTCGCCGGCCATTTCCGCAGCGTCTGCTCCCATGATTCCCGCGCCGTCGCCCGCCAGATAGATACCTGACACGCTGCTGCGTCCACAGTCATCGCGGGTCGGCAGCCACGCCCGGTTGAGCGCGCTCCAGGCAAACTCACAGCCCAGCAGGTCGGCCAGTTGCGTCTCGCTGCGCAGCGCATGGGCAAAAGCGACCGCGTCACAGGCCAGGTGGCCCGATTTGCTATTACGTTGCCATTGAATGCCGTCTACACGTTTTTCCCCGTCGATGCGTGTCAACTGCGCACCTTGATGCACCGGAATACCGTGTGCGCTCAGCCACGCGCGGTAATACATGCCTTTGGCCAGCGTTGCCGGTTGGCCCAGCAGCGCCGGCAACGCCTTGCATTGCGCCGAAAACGGCGCGCTGTCGAGCACCGCCAGCACCTTCGCGCCCGCCTTGGCGTACTGATAGGCGACCAGGTAAAGCAACGGGCCAGTGCCACAAAACACCACGCGCTGACCGATCGCGCAGCCCTGGTATTTGAGCGCGATCTGCGCTGCGCCGAGGCTGTACACGCCTGGCAGGGTCCAGCCGGGCACCGGCAGAATGCGATCCGTGGCACCGGTGGCGACAATCAGGTGGCTGAAGTCGAGGGTGGCGGCGGTACCGTTTTGCAGGGTATCGAGTTGATGATCTTCGGCATTCCAGACCAGCGTCTGCGGCCGGTAGTCGATCTGCGCTGCCAGCGTGTCGAGTGCGTTGTGCACCGCGACTGCCTTGGCGCTTTCAAAGCCGTAGAGCGCCTTGGCCGAGCGCTGAAAGTTGTCCGGCTGGCGACGGTAGACCTGGCCGCCGCCGCGCAGCCCTTCATCGATCAGGCAGGCCTTGATGCCGTGGGCCAGTAGCGTCTGGGCGGCACGAATGCCGGCCGGTCCTGCGCCAACAATGGCAATGGCCTGACCGCTCATACGCAACGCCCCGGTTCACGAATCACCGCCTGACCGGCCTCCAGCAGTGTTGAACAGGCACGCACGCGCTGACCGTCACCCAGCCTTACCCAGCAGTCCTGACAGGCGCCCATCATGCAGAAACCGGCGCGAGGTTCGGCACTGAAATCACTGCCGCGCAAGTGTTCGCTGGCGGTCAGTACCGCGGTCAGCAAGGTGTCGCCCAACAAACCGCTGGCCGGTTGGCCGTCAAGGGTAAAGGGCAGAACCGGGCGGTCATGTTCGGTCAGTCGTTTCAGCAATGCCATAACGTCAAAGCTCCGGTTAGTGTTTGCCGACCAGCACGCGATCCAGCCCATAGACCCTGTCGAGCAGGATCATGGTGGCGGCGGTGAGGGCGATGACCAGTGCCGATACGGCGGCCATCATCGGGTCGATGGATTCGGTGGCGTAGACATACATGCGCACCGGCAGGGTCTGCGTCGCGGGCGAGGTGACGAAGATCGACAGCGTGACTTCATCGAAACTGTTGATGAACGCGAGTAACCAGCCGCCTGCCACGCCGGGCAGGATCATTGGCAGGGTGATCTGCCGAAACAGCGTGAAACGATCGGCCCCCAAGGACTCGGCGGCGTGCTCGGCGCTGCGGTCGATGCCGATTGCCGCTGCCAGTACCAGGCGCAGTACGTAAGGCGTGATGACCAGCACATGGGCAAAGATCAGCCAGGTGAAGCTGCCGTTCACGCCCATCAGCGCAAACAGACGCAGCATCGCCACCCCCAGTACCAGGTGCGGAATGATGATCGGCGAGAGAAACAGTGCGTTGAAAAAATTGCGGCCTGGGAATGTATGGCGAGTGATTGCCAGAGCGGCGGGTACCGCGATCAGGGTGGCCAGCGTCGCCGATACGAACGCCAGGATCAGGCTGTTGTAGAACGAATCGATAAAGTCGGCGCGCTCGAAGACGGCCTTGAACCAGCGCAGCGAGAAATGGGTGGTGGGCAGGCTCAGGGTGTTTTCCGGGGTGAACGCCACCAGGCACACCACCACCAGCGGGGCCATCATGAAGATCACCACCAGCGCATGAAACGACAGGGCCAACGGACCGTTCTTGGACATGGATCATTCCCCCAGAGTTTTTTTGTAACGGCCTTCGATCATGCGGTTCCAGGACAGCATGACCAGAAGGTTGACCAACAGCAGCGCCACGGCAAGGGTCGCGCCCATCGGCCAGTTCAACTCCGAGAGGTACTGGTCGTAGATCACCGTGGCGACCATCTTCAGACGTCGTCCGCCGAGCAGGCCGGGAATGGCGAACGAACTGGCGGCCAGGCCGAACACGATCAGCGAGCCGGACAGCACGCCGGGCATGACCTGCGGCAGCACGATCAGGCGCATGACTTTCGCCTGGCTGGCGCCCAGCGACAGCGCGGCCTGCTCGGCGGTGGGGTCGAGCTTTTGCAGCGAGGTCCAGACCGGAATGATCATGAACGGCAACATGACGTGGACTAGCGCAATGACCACGGCAAACGGGGTGTACAGCAGTTTCACCGGGCGACCGCCCATGAACTGGATGACCTGATTGATCAGACCGTCCGCGCCCAGCAGCAGGCTCCAGCCGAACGCCCGGACCACCACCGAGATCAGCAGCGGCGTGAGAATCAGGATCAGGAAGATCGAGCGCCACGGCGTGCCCATGCGGCTGAGGATGTAGGCTTCCGGCACGCCGATCAGCACGCACAGCAGGGTGACCAGCGCACTGATCCAGAAGGTGCGCAGGAAGATTTCATAGAAATACGAGTCGCTGACCACGGCCACATAGTTGGCCAGCGTGTAGCTGTCGCTTTTCACCCCGACCTGATAGTCGAACACGTTGAACGACAGCACCAGGGTCAGACCCAGCGGCAGCACCAGCAAGCCGATATACAACGCCAGCGCCGGAGCTGACAGCCAATAGCCGCGGCCGCCCTGACGCATTTCGCTCAGCAGGCTCATGCGCGCACCTCGTCGGCATCCAGCACGCGCAGCAACTCGTCGGGCCAGTCCATGTCGACCGCCGCGCCTTGTTCCAGCGGCGCCTGGCCGTCGTTGCGACGTACTACCGTCACTTCGCCAATGCCGGTCTCAATCCGATACAGCCACTGGCTGCCGAGAAAATAACGCGTGACGATGCGCCCGGACAGCCGTCCGCAGCCAGGCGCCACCAGATCGATCTTCTCGGGACGCAGGCTGAGGGTCAGGCTGCCATCGCCGGGCACCTGACGAATCTGCGGAATGCCGCTGCTGTCCAGATCACCCTGCAACATGTTGGCCTTGCCGACAAAACCCGAGATGAAGCGTGTGCGCGGGTGTTCGTAGAGCTTGTATGGCTCGTCGATCTGGGTGATACGACCGGCCTGCATCACCACCACCCGATCGCTGATCGACAGGGCTTCGGCCTGATCATGGGTGACCATCAGCGTGGTAATGCCGACTTCGTTCTGAATGCGGCGGATCTCGAACTGCATCTCTTCGCGCAGGTTGGCGTCCAGGTTGGACAGCGGCTCGTCGAGCAGCAGCACTGGCGGCTCGATTACCAGTGCGCGGGCCAATGCGACCCGCTGGCGCTGACCACCGGACAGCTCGCGCGGGTAGCGCTCGGCATGCTGACCGAGGCGCACCAGCTCCAGCACCCTTGTGACACGCGGGTGCAACTCGGCGGCAGGCACCTTGCGCATCCGCAGGCCGAACGCAACGTTGTCGGCCACGGTCATGTGCGGAAACAGCGCATAGCTTTGAAACACTACGCCGAGGCCTCGGCTGCTGGGTTTGGCGTGGGTGATGTCGCGCCCGTCGAGCACAATGCGCCCGTCACTGACTTCAACGAAACCGGCGATCATTTGCAGGGTAGTGGTTTTGCCGCAGCCGGAAGGGCCGAGCAGTGAAACGAATTCGCCCTTGTCGACGGCCAGGTTGGTGGCAACCACCGCGTCAATGGAGCCGTAGCGTTTGGAGAGACCTTCGAGCTGCAGAAATGCCATGCCTGCTTCCACCTTTGTGCATGCGCGCCGAAGCACGCGTTTGTCATGGGCAGATGCGAAATGAAGTCATGCAGTTCTGTGGACGTTGGCGCTCGCTCTGCGTCGGCTACCGATGATTGTTCAAATCGCCCCTGTGGACTGAGAGTAGGGCGAAGGCTAGGATGGGCTCAACAAGGAATTTCACTGAATAACATCTTTCTTTGAATTAATTCTTTTGGTGGAAATATAAAGAGATATTGTCATGAATAATTCCACTGATCGGAATAACGTGAATGCCGAGGTCGGAGTGGGAGCTGTTTCCCGGCTGTTCGCGGTACTGCGCTGTCTGGGCGATTGTGATGAAGGCGGTGAGCGGGTCACGCAACTCGCCCAGCGTGTCGGGCTGTCGCAACCCACCACACACCGCTTGCTGCGTAGCCTGATGGAGGAGGGAATGGTCGAGCAGGATCTGCTCAGCAAACGTTATCGGTTGAGCATCGAGTTCTTCGCCCTGGCCGCCAAGGCGGGTAATACCGGCAACCTGCGTGACGTGGTGCGCCCAAGCCTTTTGCGCCTGTCCGCCTCACTGGGTGACTCGCTGTTTCTGCTGGCACGCAGCGGTTTCGACGCGATATGCCTGGACCGCAGCGAAGGCCCGTACCCGATACGCACGTTCACCGGCGACATCGGCGGCCGTGTTGCCTTGGGCGTCGGGCAGGGCAGTCTGGCGATTCTCGCGTTTCTGCCCGAGGACGAGCGGGAAACGGTCATTGCCTACAACCTGCCACGGCTCAAGGATTTTCACCTGTACGACGAGGTGTTTCTGCGTTCGGAGGTGGAAAACGTGCGGCGCCTGGGCTACGCCGGGCGCAACACCGGTGCGCTTCCGGGCATGGCCGGGCTGGCAGTGCCGATCCTGGACCGCAGCGGTCGTGCGGTGGCTGCGCTCAGTGTGGCGACCATCTCCGACCGGCTGGGGCCGGATCGCCTGATGACCGTGGTCGAACTGCTCAAGCGCGAAGCCACGGCCATCAGTGCCAGAATCAACCCGTTCGACCCGTCGTTGCGGCGGCCCAGCCAGGTGTTCGGGCAGGTTGATTAGGCTGCATTCCTTTTCCGGCAGTTTTTTATCTTTTCTCGGGTATATTGCCGACCATCTCGGTTTTTAAAGAAAAAGTCTTGTGGGCCGATGTTGATTCCAAGGGGCCACACATACCTGATCCACAAGATCGGTCTACAGGGACGTGCCTGCAACTTTCGCGTATCCCGCGGATTCTTTTTCTCCAGAGATCGTCCCGATGTCCAAATCCCTGCGGCTGCAAATTTTAGGTCTGCTCGGCGGTAGTCTTGCGCTTGTGCTGGTCATTGCGTTGGCCTGCTTCAACTTTCTCTCCGACAACGTGCAGGCTTATCGCGGCCTTATCGACGGTCCGGTGCGGGCGTCGCAGTTGGTTGACGAAGCCAACCTGCAATTCAAGATTCAGGTGCAGGAGTGGAAAAACGTCCTGTTGCGTGGCAAAACGCCTTCCGAGCGTGACAAGTACTGGGGGCAATTCGAAGAACAGGAGCGCAAGGTGCAAGGCACACTGGGTCGGCTTGCTGAAATGCACGGCACCGACGCTGCATTGAAAAGCCAGGTGCAGACGCTGCAGCAGGCACACCAGGCGCTGGGTACGGCCTACCGGACCGGTCGTGATGCGTTTGTTGCTGCGGGCGGTGACGCTGGCGCGGGTGACATGGCGGTCAAAGGCGTCGACCGTCCGACCAGCGAGCAGATGGCTGGTCTGGTCGATCAATTGCACAAGAGCAGCGACGCTCAGTCCGTTGCCATCAGCCATGAAGCCCAACGTACCATTCTGGTCGGTGCCGTGGTGATGCTGGTGTCTGCGCTGCTGGTCGGTTTGTTGGCGCTGTGGATGGTCAATCGCAACCTGATTGCACCCATTCGCATGCTTATCGAATACGTCGCCCAGTTGAGCGAAGGCAAATTCGGGGCGCGTGTCGAGGTCACGCGACAGGACGAACTGGGTCGTCTGGCCGTTGCCGCAAATACCCTGCGGGATTTTCTGGCCGACACCTTCAACCGCCTCAAGCGCAGCAGCACCGATCTGGACACGGCGGGCGGCGAGTTGAATGCCATTGCCGAGTTGATGGCACAAGGCACTCATGAGCAGTTCGAGCGTACCGATCAGGTCGCGACCGCCATGACCGAGATGTCTGCCACCGCGCAGGACGTTGCCCGACATGCCGCCGATGCTGCGCAAGCTGCGGATGAGGCCGACCAGAGCGCTCAGGATGGCGAGAGGGTCATGCAATTGACCATTGCGACGATCACCCGCATGCGCAACGAGATCGCTTCTACGGCTGATGTCATCGGGCGGCTGGAAACTGACAGCGGCCGTATCGGCAAAGTGCTGGAGGTGATTCGCAGCATTGCCGATCAGACCAATCTGCTGGCGCTGAATGCCGCCATCGAAGCTGCACGTGCCGGTGACGCCGGACGCGGTTTCGCGGTGGTGGCTGACGAGGTTCGTACACTGGCGCAGCGTACTGCCGTTTCAACCTCCGAAATCAATCAGATCATCAATTCGGTGCAGACCGGAGCCAGTGATGCAGTGCAGGCCATTCAGGGCGGTCAGGCGCGGAGTGAAGAGAGCGTCGAGCAGGTCGCGAACGCTGGCGCAACCCTGCAGCGTATTACCATGGCCGTGGAGAATATTCGCGACATGAATCGCCAGATTGCGACGGCTGCCGAAGAGCAGACTTCCGTGGCAGAGGACATCTCGCGCAACCTCACTGAAATCACCGCCATCGCCGTGACCAATCAGGACAACGTCAAACGCACTCAGAACGCCAGTCAGGAACTGCGGGGCCTTTCTAATGGCCTCAGTGATGTGATCTCGCGTTTGGGTGCCTGATTTGGGTGCTTGAGTAGTTTGAGAACCTGACAGCCTTTTCGGCGTTGAAGAGGCTGTCAGTCCTTGCTCGCTATGCCCACCCGCTGCGGCTCAGGCCTTCTGCCTTGAACACCAGCGCCTTCAAGCCGCCCTCGGCGCGAGCGTCGGGGAACTCCGGCGGATTTTCCAGGCGCTGCTCGAAGCGCAGGCAAGGTGCTTCGACTGCGGTGTGCTGAATCAGAAAGTCCGGTCCCAGCGCGGGATCGTTCATGCACGCCAGCACCGAGCCGTTCTCGTCCAGCAACTCCGGCAGGCGGCGCAGGACACGCTGGTAGTCCTTGTCGAGCATGAAACTGCCTTTCTGGAAGGACGGCGGGTCAATGATGATCAGGTCATAAGGGCCGCAGCGGGTGACCTTGGCCCAGGATTTGAACAGGTCATGGCCCAGAAAGGTCACGCGGCTGAGGTCCTGATCATTGAGGCGATGATTCTCGCGGCCGCGATTCAACGCAGCACGGGCCATGTCCAGATTCACGACGTGGTCGGCACCCCCGGCCAGGGCGGCGACCGAGAAGCCGCAGGTGTAGGCGAACAGATTGAGGATGCGCTTGCCCTTGGCCTGAGCCTGCACCCATTCACGGCCGTAGCGCATGTCCAGAAACAGCCCGCTGTTCTGTTTTTTGCCGAAATCGACTTTGTAGCGCAGGCCGTTTTCGGTGATCACCCATTCATCCACGACCTCGCCAGTCAGCCATTGCGTCGTGCTCTGCGGCAGATAACGATGTTGCAGCAGCAGGGTGTGAGCCTGGCTCTGCTGCCACTGGGGTGAGTCGATCAAGGCGTGCAACAGCTGCGTCAATGCTGCCAGCTCGGATTCAAGAGGCTCCTTGAACACCGAGACCAGCACCACGCCCTGCATCCAGTCAACGGTGATGTGCTCCAGCCCCGGCCACACACGACCACGGCCGTGAAACAGGCGGCGGGTTTCATTCGGGACGTTGTTCAACGCGTCGATCAGGTGCTGTTGCAGAATCGCGAGTGCTTCAGGGGTCATGGCGCAGGTCAGTCAGGAAAAGCGGCGTATGGTAAACGTATTTCAGCAGATGGGCATCGCAGGGTTCAGCGTGGCATGTATTGACGTTGCCAGCGGTGCGGGATTTTCAGCGAAACCAGCCCCAGCAACGTCGACAGACTGCCGCTGATCAACAGGGCGTTGAGTCCCAGGCGATGCTCGAGTAGCGCACCTATCACGGCGCCGATGAACATGCCGACCCAGGGGACCAGTTGCACGCGCCAGCCGTCCCGGCGTTCCCCGAGCATCCAGCGACCCAGGCCACGACCGAACCGCGACAGCGCGCCGGTTACATAAGTCAGGCCGACCGGCAGCCCGTTGACCTGCTCGACGGCGGCGTTGAGCATGCCCATGGCCAGAATCGCCCAGATCAGTGCGAGCATATTGCTTTCCAGTGGCCATGCGGCAGCGGCACACAGCAGCGTGGCGATGCCCAGCAGCAGGGGCAGGGCGCGCCGCCCGCCAAGGCGCGCAACCACCACGCCCAGCGCGTTGCCGGCAATGAAAGCAAGGATTGCAAGGGTCAGACGCACCGTCACGCTCAGGTCGCCATCACTGATCGCGACGGCAAGCCGGGTGGTGTTGCCACTCATGAACGAAACGAAGTCGCCGGTGGCCATGAAGCCGATGGCATCGGTCATGCCGGCCAGAACCGACAGGCTCGCAACCAGCCCCATACCGACCCGGCCACGCCATTTCTGCATGCTCAGGTGCCTGGGGCTGACGCTGGAAGTGGCGGGCTGTGGCAGCATCGAAGGCCCTCTGGAGCGAAGAACGCACGTCTGAACGCAGGTGCAGCGATTTACAGCGGCTTGGCGCGCACGATTCGCTTGGCCTTGACCTCATCAGCATAGGCTTTGAGCTGGTCGGCATCGCTGTAAAGACGGTTGACCATCTGCAGCACTGCGGTGACATCCACATCGTTCATCTGTGAGGCGAGTTTGAGAATTTCTTCCGCCGTGTTTTCCAGGTTGGTTGCTGTCCCTTTCAGGTGTCGCTTCAGCTCCTGAGTCGACTTATTGAGCGCCATACGTGTTCCTGTGCCAAGACCTTGAATTCCATACCCGGAGCATGGCTTTTTCTGCGATAACAAGCAATCAGGCGTGTGCCTGTGTGTCAGGGTATCGGCCGATGCAGGCTGATCTGCAAGGCAAGCTGCTCAATCGTCGCGGGTCAGCACTTCCAGCAGTTCTATTTCGAACGTCAGGTCGGCACCGGGCGTGATGTGCGCGCCCATGCTTCTGTCGCCGTAGGCCAGGTGGGCAGGGACGAACAATTGACGCTTGCCGCCGACTTTCATGCCCATCAGGCCCTGGTCCCAGCCCTTGATGACGCGACCGGTGCCGATCACACACTGAAATGGCTTGCCACGCTCGTGGGAGGAATCGAACACAGTCCCGTCCTCAAGGGTTCCGGTGTAATGCGTGGTGATCAGCGCACCCTTTACCGCTGCCTTGCCCTCGCCGAGGTGCAGATCAGTAATCTGTAATTCTTTGCTCATTGCGATGCTTCCGGTTGCTGCGCGCTCTGTCATTGGCGCGAGCGGGCTTTCTCGCAGAAAAGCCGCTTCATGACAAGCCGCCTCATGACAAACCGGTGAAACGAAAACGGGGGAAGCTTTCGCTTCCCCCGTTGGGTCGAATCCAGTGCCTCTCAGAGATTCTGCGAGCTGACTACCATGGCCTGCGCGATATTGTCTTTCTGCTCCTGAGTGAAGCCGTCCCAGATATTGGTCTTGGCGTAGTAACCCAGGCCAGCCAGGCAATAAAGGCTGAGGGTCAGAACGATGACGATCGAAACAAAGGTCCAGCGGCCTTCGTCATCGTTTTCGCGTGTGAAGCTGCGCGAATAGTTGTCCTCTGCGCTGCGGAAGAACAGCGCGGACGACAGACGCTTGAGCCACTGGAACAAATGAACAACAACGATGCGCAGCATGGGTAAATCACCTCAAAGGTCAAGAAAACGGGTTGCCCTGATGCCGTCGAGGACATCGGATGCAAAAGCTGAAAACGAAAAAAGCCCGTCTATGACGGGCTTTCTTTTTATGATTCTGTTCAGGCGAGCAGTGAAGGGCGATGTGAAACGGATCGCGAGAAGCACTGCGCATGCCTGACGTTATGGAAACATTTTAAAACAAATGGATTGGCGCATCTACCCGCGCCATTCTGTTGTCAGACAACTGGTAGTGCCTGGAGGTGTGACAAAACGTCGCCCCGTGCTCATTTGCTGCTCAGCAAGCAGCATGCTCCGTGGTCAAGTCTTGTAATACTTTCTCAACGTACGAAACATCTATGGGTATTGTACGATCAGCGCCCGTATTGATTTTCAGGACTGTATGAATACCCTCCAGGAGCCTCCGAGTTGTCCTCCTTCCATCGCGTATGGCTGGCCGGTGATTTCACTGTTACCGAGCAGACCGCTTCATTCGAACGTCTCTCTACTTAACCTCTTGCACTGTATGGATTCCGGCAGACCTTCGCGTCCTGACGCTGCAACGCCATGCCTGATGTTCAGCCATGGTGTCTGGTCTACAGTGACCAATAACCACTCCTGCCATTTTTATCGTGAGGCTGCATAACCCATGGAATGGATCGCTGATCCCACGGCATGGCTTGGCCTGCTGACCCTTATCGTGCTGGAACTGGTGCTGGGCATCGACAACCTGGTGTTCATCGCCATCCTGGCCGACAAGCTGCCCCCTGAACAACGCGACAAGGCGCGCGTCATTGGCCTGTCGCTGGCGTTGATCATGCGCCTTGGCCTGCTGGCGAGCATCTCGTGGATGGTGACCCTGACCGAGCCGTTGTTCGAGGTGTTCGGCAAGACGTTCTCCGGTCGCGACCTGATCATGCTGTTTGGTGGTGTGTTCCTGCTGTTCAAGGCCACCATGGAACTGCACGAGCGTCTGGAAGGGCATGTCGCCCAGCGCGCCGGTAATGCGGGCTATGCGTTGTTCTGGCCCATCGTTGCGCAGATCGTCGTACTGGACGCCGTGTTTTCGCTGGATGCGGTGATTACCGCCGTCGGCATGGTCGAGCACCTGTCGGTGATGATGATCGCGGTGATCTTCTCCATCGGCCTGATGATGATTGCCAGCAAGCCGCTGACCAAATTCGTCAACAGCCGCCCGACGGTGATCATGCTGTGTCTGGGCTTCCTGATGATGATCGGTTTCAGCCTGACCGCCGAAGGCCTGGGCTTCCATATTCCCAAGGGCTATCTGTATGCGGCCATCGGCTTCTCGATCCTCATTGAGGTGTTCAACCAGATCGCCCGCAAGCGCAGCAAGAAGTCGGCCCATGGCCACCTGCCGCGCCGCGAGCGGGCAGCCCACGCGGTGATGCGCCTGCTGGGCGGTCGCAAGCTGGAGTCTGGTGACGTCGATGAGGAAATCACCGACATGCTGGATGGTGAAAGCAGCGAGCCGGTGTTCGACCGTCGTGAGCGTGTGATGATCAGCGGCGTACTGCAGCTGGCAGAGCGGCCGATTCGCACGGTGATGACGCCGAGGGCGGAAGTTGACTGTATCGACCTGAACGACAGCGCCGAGAAGATTCGTCTGAAGCTGATGCACTCGTCCTACTCGCGTCTGCCGCTGATTGGCGAGCGCGGTATCGATGAGCCGCTGGGCTTCGTGCACAAGAAGGAGCTGTTCAAGGAGCTGTTGTCCGGCAACGAGCCCGACTTGAGACTGATGTCGCGCAAGGCGATCAACCTGCTGGAAAGCTTCACCATCCTTAATGCCCTGGAGCAGATGCGCAAGGAATCGACGCACATCGCCTTTGTGGTCAACGAGTTTGGTGACTTCATCGGCGTCTTGAGCATGACCGACATTCTCGAGTCCATCGCTGGCCAGCTGCCTGACGCCAGCGAAGTGGAAGGACCGGACATTGTCGAGCAGGGCGAGGACTTCGTGGTATCGGGAGCCTTGAACCTGAGCCTGATTCGCGAGCGCACCGGCTTCCAGGCCAAGGCGACCGAGGATTATCAGACCCTGGCCGGACTGGTCATGAGCCTGCTGGATCGCCTGCCGTCTACCGGCGACAGCCTCAGTTGGCAGGGCTGGAACCTGCACGTCGTCGGCGTGGAAGAGCGCCGAGTGACTCGGGTGTTGCTGCAGAAGCAGCCCGATATGGGGGCTGGCAAATAAGCACGGAGCTGTAATAAAAAACGGGGCCTGCTCATGTTGAGCAGGCCCCGTTTTCATGTGCCGTCATGCTTATTTTCGACGCGGACGCGACACCACGGATTCGATATTCTTGCGGCCGATCAGCTTGGGCTGCGCAGGCTCTTTGGCCACCGGCTCATCAGCCAGCCACTTGAACATCACCAGACAATCCACCAGGCCCAATCGGGCATGACGATAAGCCTTGGGCAACCGCCCGACCGTCTCGAAACCCAGCTTGCTCCACAACCAGACCGCCACCTCATTGCTGGCGACCACCGAATTGAACTGCATCGCCAGGAACCCGCTGTCGCGCGCCAGTTGCTGCGAATGCTCGCACATCAATCGCGCCACACCACGACCCCGCGCTGCGTCCGTCACCATATAGCCACAGTTACACACATGATTACCTGGGCCTGCCGCATTGGCCTTCAGGTAATAGCTGCCCAACAGCTGGCCATCTTCCTCGGCAATCAGCGTGTGCAGCGGCGCCTTCATCCACAGATCGCGAGCCTGCTCCTGAGTGAGTGCAGGGTCGTAGGCGTAGGTTTCCTGAGCGATGACGACAGCCTGAAAGGTGGGCCAGAAGCGCTCGAAATCTTCCGGTGTCATGGGGCGGATCTGGATCATGGTGAGGCCTTGTTGGGTATGGCTTGAAATTCCGGCGTGTACGTTAGCTTGGGTGTGCTACCACTTCCAGGCTTTTTCGGTGAACTCGGCCGTGGGCGGGAGCACGGTTTGGAGAAAGCTCAGGTACTTACAGTACCTCGTGCTGGAAGCGGGCTTCGAAGCCGAGAGTGACGTCCGTGCGGTGTGTGATGATCATCAAGCGTTTGCGGTCGACAGTGACGAAGTTGTACTCGCCCCATGGCAGGCTTTGTTCGTGGTGGATGGGTTCTAATTCAACAGTCCGGCTGCTGCCGCGGAGACATGCATTTTTTCTAAAAAGCCCAAATTAGGATTCTATTTGAGTCTTAATTAAATATGGGTATGTCAAGTAGGGTTTAAAAATAAGATAAAAATTGATTATTTATGGTTGACAAGTCTTATTTTCAGTGTGTGCCCTCTCTAGGGCTGGTGTTGTCTTGCTTAGCGCGGGGATACATTTTCTACGCCGTACCAACCTATGCGAAAATACGCGCTAGAGGTAGTAGAGCAAGACTTAAGTTTTGCGGAGGTGCTGAACGGAACTGGCATAAGTCTTCATTCCTGTTTGCGCGAATCCTGCACTCCTGAAAGCGCCGTTGGGCAGATCAAGCCGCACTGTGGAAAAACTAGCTTGGTAAAACGTTGATAAAAGGCTAGATTTGTCACGGCGAAATGCCACCATCTGCCTCACATCCGTATTTTTTGAAAAATTTGAAGGTTTAAAATGGGACGATTGATTGTTGTAAAGGATTCAACGAACTTCAACCCGGATCTGGGGAGTGTCATTCCCGTAGCAATGGAGCATGAAGACGGTAGCTTTAGAAGCGTAGATATCGCAGAGTTTCCTAATTCGGGAATTTTCATATCTAAAGAATACCGCAAAATTGATGAGGTTTTTAAAGATGATGAGTTATTCATAATTACAGAGTGGCATGAAACTGATAACGAATGGCAAGAAAATAAAAGAAAACAAAAATTCTATTCCAAAGGCGAATGGTCGGAAAGGCTAGAGCACAACGCTCTCATTCCAGTAATAAAGATGCCTATGCCTGATATTGATACCGGTAAGGTTAGCTTAGGATATGATCTACCTAAGAATACTCTGTTTTTTATTGAAGACTCGGGTGCGGTTAGCGGACCTTTTAATGCAACGAAGGACGACGACGACTGGTTTTTAACAACTTCTACAGTTTTGACGCCACTTAATCTACCGACGGATCACATTGCTCAATTTGATAAAAGCGTTTTAGAGGACAGTGGCGAGCTTCTTCGGTTCGAGGTGAGAGGTATTTTATGTACTTTTATCACTTCTTTAAAAAAGCTAGAAAGAACCTCCTTTGAGAAAGTCGACTATATATCAGCATCAAGACTAATTAAGTATTATGCGAAGGCGGGGTTTGGCAAGGGGAGCACTACATTAGGGAAAAACGAAGCTAACAAGCTAACGCAAATAATAGATGCGTATAAAAAGAAAAATAAGGCGATGGATAATGACGGTCGTCTTAAGAGGCTAGAGAAGGTTTTAGCTGAGTTCTTGGCTGACGAAGGTTATGGAAAAGCGATTATAGAAGGGTTTCTTCTCGATAATGTTGAAGGCAAAAAGTACCTAGATGGGTACTTTGCGCAGAATAAAGAACTGTTAATCAAAGAGAAGATCGAAGAGATCGACGCTCAAACTAACGAAAGAAAAGAGCAGATACAGCGCGAGATTAATGAAATTTCTCGTGTGGCTGACACTCGTAGAAAAGAATTGGAAGAAATAGAAAAAGGTGTAATCCGTGCGCGTACCGACGCGGAGCTAGAAGTAAAGAAGATTCAAGAACAGTCAGCAGAGCAAGCTCATCAAAGCTTGCTTGAGAAACAAGCTTTTCTTACTAACCAAAATACAGATCTAGAAAATAAGATAAAAGAAAATCTGAAAACTTTAGAAGAGCTTTTGGAGAGAAATCAAGATCTCAAAAGTGTTGTGCGATTGAAGGATGAAATTAAATTCCAACAGCGTACCAATCAAGATAAACAAAAAGAAAAGATTGATTTAGAGCGGACTCTAGAAAGTCAGAGATCTCTGATAGCATCCCCGCAGCTTGGAGAGAAACTTACCGAGCTTAAGACGTTGATTCAAATGTTGAATGGGAAGCCAGATTATGAAGCGAAAATGGACTCAGAAGTTCTTCAGTTGAAAGTATCAGAGGTAGAGTTAACAAAGCATAATAGAGCAGAATATATTCACAATTTGTTAGCTGTTTTTCACTCGGATGAAGGGCGTCCGTTTACCTATGACGAAATGATGAATCTTGTAATAAGCACCACTCAATCTTTTCTTACCATATTGTCTGGTCCCCCAGGGACAGGAAAAACGTCAACGGCGATTAGATTGGCTGGCGCACTGTGCCTCGACGGAGGTGAAGGGCAAGAAGCATCAAACTTTCTAAATGTAGCTGTAGGGCGTGGTTGGGTGGCTGGTCGAGATATTTTGGGTTTCTATAATTCTTTAAAAGACATGTATCAGCCATCCAGGAGTGGTTTATATCAGTTTCTAAGGAATAAAGACAGTTCGAACGATTTTTTCAAACTTGTTCTTCTTGACGAGGCAAACTTGTCGAGTGTAGAACATTATTGGTCAGATTTCTTAGGGATGTGTGATACTGAAGGGGCTAAACGTCGTATTGACCTTGGTATACCCGACGCAGCGCAACGTTTTCTGGATGTAGGACCACAAGTGCGATTTATCGCAACCATAAACAACGATGCTACTACTGAGAAGCTATCTCCCCGTTTGATAGATAGAGCGCCTATTATTACGTTAGGCGAAGATGTAAGTATGGAAGATATCTCTGCTTTCGTAGGTGACGGTGGCTTCAATGGCGCTATCCCTATCAGCCAAGTTAATATCGCATTCAATATTTCTTCTAGTGAAGCTGACTTTCTCCCAGATGAGCAAGCCTCTTTGGAGCAGGTTCTAGCGATATTGTCGGCACCCATATCTAAGACAAGTGCGATCCACATCAGTAAGCGTAAGATAAACGCGATACGCAGGTACTGTTTTGTCGCCAACGAGGTGGGAGGTATGAGAAACCGCCCTCTTGATTATGCTATTGCGCAGCACGTACTACCAGCAATTGAAGGTCATGGAGCAGGCTTCAGAGAACGGCTGGTTAAGCTAGAGCAAAAGCTAACAGATCTTGACTTAAATATGTCCAAAAGAGCGTTAAAAGCGATTATCGAGGAAGGAGATAGCTATGCGGATACTTACTCTTACTTCTAAGGTGATGGTATGAAGCTTACTGCAAAGATAATAAACGGAAGCAGAACCGGCCAAGAGTTTGAGTTGGCTACCTCACGTCTTCCCGCATCTGGCCAGATATTCTTCCTGGAAGACGAGGCTTTAGAGTTTAGGTTGGAAGTTTTAAATCCAATTGGAGATGTATTTTTATGTCTTCATGAAAATGAGGTGGGCTTTAGTAGTAGTAGAGAGTGTAATGGGGCTTGGATTTACGAATGGAAGCCAAAGTCTATTTATAGATCAACATATGAGTGTTTTTTTCATAATTACTACGGTATGGCTGAATTGTCGATATCGACAAAAACTGATGGTTCAGGTGAAAACGTTATTGTTGAGCAGTATGCTGCTGTTGAAATATTTGCAAAAAAGTTGAACGCTGAGCGTGCTGAGAAGATGCTTGATTTTTTAGCGCGCCATAATAATGATGCGCTTGCCGCTTTTTTTCGAGTGACTCGTCTAAATGCTGGCTTTAAAGAGGGTGATAGGTCAATTGGTTTTTTGATTGAGCAGCTTGAGCGCAGTGTTCAGCTTTTGGTAAATGAACTCCCTAGCATATATGCAAAACCGATTGTAAAACTTACACCTGAAACAAAGGTGGTGGTAGTAACTCAAAGCTCTGTAACCGATGATACTACACTGGCGTGGATGGCAGAAAACTCTGATAGTCTCTATCCTGTAGATGATCAAGAAAGAGCTCTATTTGAGTTGGATGGTACTTATTATTCTTCTGAAAAAATATTGGAGAATCATTTAAAAGAAGAGCTAGATATCTATGAGAATAGGGTTGTGTATGGTTTTATAATATCGCTTATTAGGGCTACTTCGGAGATTTTAAGAGGGCTTGAGGATTATCCCTCCTCGAAAGTTCGTACGCAGTCAAGCTTGTCTGACTACATCTCTTTTTTCTCGCAGTTGGGAAGGTTTGCAAAAATAATTAATGGTAATAAAGTTGCACGATGTAAAGAATTGGCAGCGAGGCTGCAGCGTCTAAAACGTGTGTTCGATGAGAGAGTCCCGGTATCACATGCTGAGATTGGCACTCCTCAGTTCACCAGAAAGGCTAGATATAACTTACATTATCAAAAGATATTTCACAAAGTAATAGCCTGGCATAGATATGGGGCGCCAGACTGGAGCGTTCAAGAAGAGCTATTTTCAATACAGAGTATTCCCAAGCTCTTCGAGTACTATTTATTGTTCTTGATTAAACATCATTTTGATAGTGCTCGTATTTCTGGCATGAAGCTTGATCTTGTAAATAGCCATGTGCTAGATCGAAACAATTTCGAGTATGACTGGGGTGGCTATACAATTAGACTTAACTATGAGTTTAAAGCGTGGACGCATGGACATGCCAACTCAGTTGGAGCAACAATCATCAATTCGGAAGGTTGGACCTATAGCTCTACCACTAGTGACCTTAGGGTCAGAGGGCAGTATGGCCCTTATGCTAACAGATCACCAGATATGATAATCTGTCT
This sequence comes from Pseudomonas sp. MEJ108, assembly GCF_030208985.1. NCBI lineage: Bacteria > Pseudomonadati > Pseudomonadota > Gammaproteobacteria > Pseudomonadales > Pseudomonadaceae > Pseudomonas > Pseudomonas sp. MEJ108. The sequence continues at coordinate 366,205 of NZ_JARVSW010000004.1, read as the reverse complement.
CGTAGCACCCTCAGGTGAGCAAAGACAATTAATCTTAGATGCGAAGTATACGACCAGTAAGAAAGCTTTCACTCACTATCTTCCTGAACTCACCATGAAGTACCTTCATGGTATCCATGAAAAAAATACCGGGAGAAGTTTGTCTACTGGCTTGATGATAGTGAATCCTAGTGAAAGTTGTGAGACTAGGCACTTCCATCATTCTAATTATAGTATCTATGGTCCTAATCCTGTTACGCCGGCCTTGTTAGTTAGTTCCGTGGCGCCTGGTATGGCCGAAAATAATGATTCTGATTTTAGGCGAAATTTGTCTCAGCTATTAGTTATGATGAGATCTTCAATTGGTGGTGAGCATAGACATCGTTTTGAAATTGTGGCGTAGCTTGAATGGTGGCGTTGTATAAGGCTTGCCCGGGGGGCATTGCTGTTAGAAATGAGTTGTGCGGGCTCTGAATGCTAAAGATAAATTGAGGATAATCGCGGGTACTTAGTGTTTTTTACAACATACGTAATGATGTGGGGCTTTTTACTCAAGCCCCACAATATAAGTTGGAAAGATCAGTATGCTGGCGCTTTTTAGACGAATAGACATGATTTGTAGTGTCTTGAAATAGCTTTTTGGATCAGCGAGATTTGCCCGGAACTAACTTCTTTTGTAAAAAACAGCACTAATCTGAGATGTCAGACAAGCTCAGCTTAATCACATTCGAGCTCACCTCCAGCAGCGCCAGCTTCATCGGCAGTTTGAAACTCTACCCTCCGACACTCTCCGGATTCGGATACTGAGTTCCGCCTAGCTAGTCCATCAAGGACTTATATGATTGTCCGGTAAAGACCAGCTTAACGCTGTCATTTAAAGGGCTAGAACCCCCGCAATTTCAGGTCGCCACATGGTAGTCCGTAGCAGCTCATGGCACCTTCGCATTTTTTTGTGGTCTCTGTGCGGCGATCTTGAGAGAGTCGCCTTTGTCTGTAGTCCAGAGCCTACGATTTTTTCAGATTTATCCAGCTGAGGCTGTCAGCCGCTGGCCTCCTATCAAGGTTCAGGATGATTGACACTGTTGCATCAGGCCGGATCTGTTCATCGGGTTGCGACCTTAGCCGTTGATCGCGACACCGCCTCTCGCTTTTTCCAAGGAGATTCAAATGTTGATGGACCTCGCAGCAATGTTTTCGCCACAAAATCGGCGTCTGTTCAAATTTAGAAATCTTGCCAATCCTACGCAGGACCTTTTGCTGGAGTCTTTCAGCGGAACGGAGGGGCTTTCGTACGCCTATAGCTTCGAGCTAACGCTGCTATGCCAAGATTCCGGGATCAAGCTTAAGTCGATGATGGGTCAACACTCAGTTATTGAGATTGAGCTGGCCGACGGATCCCTACGTCATGTCGCCGGTTACATCACGCGCTTTGCTAGTATTGGCAGCGATGGTGGTATCGCTCGCTACACCGCGACGCTGAACCCTTGGTTATCAATGCTTGAAAACCGTATTGATAGCAGAATATTTCAGGACAAGACGTTAGAGGAGGTCGTTGCCCAGGTCTTTGCGTCGTGCTCTGCCTATTCGCGCCATGAGTTTCGCCTCAGCAAACCGGCAAAGCGCTATGGCTACATCACTCAGTATCGAGAGTCAGACTTTAACTTTGTCCAGCGTTTGCTCGAACAAGAGGGTATGTTCTATTACTTTGAACATACCTCAGAAGGTCACACGATGATTATCTGCGATGACTCTACGATGCTGGAGTCGTTGCCTGACCAACCAAAGATTCGCTTCCACACTGCGTCAGTTACTGAGACCGCTGATTCAATAACTGATTGGCAGAGTAATCGTCAGCTTCAGGCCTCCAGAATATCAGTCCAGACTTTTGACTATTCTCAACCGCGCAATCGTCTGCCCGTAACAATTAACAGTATTAATATGCAGGGCGATGTAGAGAATTTCGAGATTTACGATTATCCAGGTCAGTTCAGTCATAGCACTTATGACGAAGGTGGAGCTTTATTACGCTTGCGAGTCGAAGCGCTTGAACTTAGAGGTAAAACTTTTCAAGGCTCCAGTAACTGCCGAGCCATGCAGCCCGGTTATACATTTGAACTGTTGCAGCATTATAATCACGACTATGGTCCAGCAGAAGATAGGCAATTTCTGCTTATGAGCGTCCGCAGTGAAGGTCATAATAATTACTCAAATGGTCAGCCAGCGAGTTATTTCAATACATTTTCTTGCGTAAGAAGAAAAATTGTTTTTCGCCCACAATCCGTCACGCCACGGCCGACTATTTCCGGACCACAGACAGCTATAGTCGTGGGGGCGCCGGGAGAAGAGATATTCACCGATCGTCTCGGCCGAATAAAAGTCCAGTTCCACTGGGATCGAGAGGGCAATCAAGACGATAAGAGCTCTTGCTGGGTCCGTGTGGCTCAGTCCGGTGCAAGCAGCGGTTTCGGTAGCATTCAGATTCCTCGGGTTGACGATGAGGTAGTTGTAGTCTTTCTTGATGGAAATCCAGATAGGCCTTTGGTTATGGGAAGCTTATATAACAGCCGTAACATCCCACCATGGTCTTTGCCGGCAAACAAGACGCAAAGCGGGTTCCTTACACGCTCAATAAAAGGCCAGGCCTCTAACGCCAATTTTTTCCGTTTCGAGGATAAACCTGGAGCCGAGCAAGTTAGTCTGCATGCTGAGCGCAATTTGGATACTGATGTTGAAGTAGACGAAAGCCATACTGTTGGAGGTGATCGGACAATCACGGTCAAAGGAAAGCACTCAGAAACTATCAAGTTAGAGACAAGCATCGCTGTTGAGGAGGGATCGTACTTTGTTACTGTAGACAAAGGAGAGGTGAAAATAAAGTCTGCTGAGTCGATTACACTTGAAGTGGGGTCTAGCAAATTGGTAATGAACAAGGATGGGACGATTACCCTCTCGGGCATCACCGTGAACGTGGAAGGCACGACGAAGATTAACCTCAATAAAGACCAGTGAGTTCATTAATCAGCTGCCGGACAAGGAATAGCCTAATGCAAAGAACAAGTATATTCGACCGTATCTCCGAAGCCCGTATTCGTGAGCAGAAGCGTTTGGAGGAGGAGCGTTTGGCGCAAGCGATTGTCGATGCTATTCCAGTGCCTGAACGATTTCATACAAATGAGCTAAGTTTTATTCGCCCTCAGGGCTTCAAGGATAAGACATTTCATGTGTTTACGCTTACAGACATTGGGCCCAGCCCGCTATCTGTGGTGATAGGGCGCACCCCTGTTGAGGGTGATAAACAACTGGAAGATTTATCTCAACTGCTAATAGTTGATCTGAAAAAAGCGCTTTCGCATCTGGAGTGGATCGAACACCTTGTTCCCGTGGAGGTGGCTGGGGTGGAGGGAAGGCGTGCTGAGTTCAGGTGGCGGCAGCAGGGAACCCCCGTACATCAGGTCCAATTTATTTTTCTGCATCACGATGAACACCGACATCCAGTTCTTATTCAGGTAACCGGAACTAGTAACCATCCAGGCGGTATGACTATTGAAGAAAAGACCGCGTTTTATCTGTTGGTAGACACCCTGGAGTTGCGGTCGTATCCAGACTTGGATCAGGCAGTAGATCGGGTATGAGCGCCGCAGCTCGCGTTAATGATCCAATTGAGCACACAGGCTCGCTGACAGGACTGCTTGCTGGGCTTGCGATTGGCGCAATTGGTGCGGCGTTGGTTGTCGGCACAGGCGGCTTGGCTGCCGTAGCTATAGTAGGTGCGTCTGCTGCGACCGGGGCTGGTGTAGGCCAACTGATCGGAAGCCTATCGTGCTGCAATCACCAAACTGGCCAAATTGTAAGTGGCTCGAGTAACGTGTATATCAATGGTGAGCCTGCGGCCAGAGCACACGCTGATCAAGCAAAATGCGATGAGCATAGTTCCAGGCCACAGGTTATAGCTCAAGGTAGTAGCAATGTCTACATCAATGGCCATCCTGCCGCCCGAGTCGGAGATCGCACTGCATGTGATGCCAAGATTGTAGTTGGCTCGAGTAACGTATTTATTGGAGGAGGAACTGAGACTACTGATCCTATCAATCCTGAAGTTCCTGAGTTGTTAGAGAGAGGTATTTTGCTTGTTGGTCTGGCTAGTGCGTTTGTCCTCGCAAGCCCTGTTATTGTAATCGCTGGGCTAGTCGGAGGTATTGCTGGAGGCACTGTCGGAAGTATGGGCGGGGCGCAGTTATTTGGCGATGGGACCGATGGACAAAAATTAATGGCATTCGGCGGTGCTTTATTGGGTGGGGGGCTGGGTGCAAAAGGAGGCAAATGGTTTGACACTCGCTATGACATAAAAGTACAAGGTGTGGGGTCAAATTTAGGCAATTTAAAAATCACTCCGAAAGGGGCTGCAAAGGTCTCAAATATTGCGGAATCCGAAGCTGCGCTTGGTCGTGCATCACAGGCCAGAGCGGACCTTCCGCAAAGTAAAGAGTTGAAGGTAAAAACTGTTTCATCTAATGATAAGAAAACATTAAGTGGTTGGGGTAATAAAAAGCCCGAAGGTTATGAGAGGATTTCTGCGGAGCAGGTTAAGACTAAGTCTGAAGAAATTGGGCATGAGGTGAAATCACATCCATACGACAGAGATTACAAGGGGCAGTACTTCTCATCTCATGCCGAAAAACAAATGTCGATTGCAAGCCCAAATCACCCGTTAGGGGTTTCGAAACCTATGTGTACTGACTGCCAAGGCTACTTTTCTCAGCTGGCTAAATATAGTAAGGTGGAACAGATAGTAGCAGATCCTAAAGCAATACGTATCTTTAAGACCGATGGTACTGTCGAAACAATTATGAGGTCGGAATGAATAATAAAAGTAAGATTTTGATTAAAAAGCTTTTTCTTGAGTTAGCGAAATCGCCTGATGGTGAGCTAATACTGCCCCTCAGGAAACTTTTGTGGAATACTATTACTGAGGGTGAGACACTGACTAGGAAGAAAATTATCCTAACTTCTTTAGATGTAATTTGCGTTAGGCAGGGCGTGAGTTTCTGGGTAAAGAAATTTAAAGATAATGAATCGTTGAATTACATTTTGAATATCGCCCTTGAAGCTGCTGAGGGGAAATTTGATGAGGCTAAAGCACTTGGTATCAGGGATGAGTTTTATGTTTCAATAGTTGAGGATCAAGAGTACGAGGCAGAAGAGTATCCGGCAATGTTTGTTGGGCATGCTGCTGCTAATACAATTGCAACAGCTGTTGATGATTTTCAATTCGAGCCATACGATCATCGTGTAGATCGGGACTTGGATCCTGAAGGCTTCGAATCTAGTTACCTAGTCGCGTCAGCTTTTGCAGGCGGATTGTCTGAGGATGGAGATCCAAAATTACGACGTGCTTTTTGGGAGTGGTACTTGTCTATTGCTGTGCCGCAAGTTGTGTAAGGGTGAAACTCTGATTCATTACAAGGACTGCACATGCGCACTCTGGATTGGCTCAGCAACCACATGCATCATAGCGACACGATGGCGCTGTGGCTCCATCGGCAGTTCGATTACGAGTTTGCATCGCAATCACTCGCTGACTGGCAACTGGACTTTTCTCAAGGACAGTCAAATGGTCATTGGAAGTGCCTGATTGGCCTGGAGGATGGTGAGTTGCTGGGCGGTGCCGCGCTGGCCAGCGACGATCTGGCCGAACGTCCGGATCTGGGGCCTTGGCTGGCGTGTGTTCTGGTAAAACCTGAGGCGCGAGGCAGGGGCGTTGCAGGGCAGTTGATCGACGGCATTTGCAGTCATGCAAGGGCTGTCGGTATCTCTACGTTGTATCTGCATACCCATGATCAGCACAGGTTCTACGCCGAGCGCGGTTGGCGGGTGTTGGAGCGTATTGAGGCGTGGGGCAAGGAGCATCATCTGATGTCGCGGGATCTCTAGAGGTCCTGTGTGTATCGGTATTGGAGCGCTTATCGGTACGGGGATGAGTCTTGCGTTTAGGGTGACGCGGAGCGTCACGAACTGCATTCCCACGCGGAGCGTGGGAACGAGAATCATCGGGGTGTCAGCCCTGTATTTAGGACTCTTCAAGGCTTGTGTGTAACGATGAGCGCGGAGCGTGGGGACGATAATTATTGCTCGAAACTCCGTTTTCTTGCTGAAGAAATACTCAGCGTTAGCCCCGTTGTCAGTCAACCAACTGCACCAGGCTCGGCTCAATCGCATCTGAATTCATTTCAAGTATTGCCAGCGTCACCGGCAGTTTGAAACGCCGCCGTCCGGCGCTGCCCGGATTCAGATACAGCGTGTCGCCGCGCCAATCGATGAGAGGTTTGTGCGAGTGGCCGGTCACGACCAGTTTCACGTTGTCATCCACTAGCGCTGGAACGTCGGCGATGTCGTGGACCAGCAGGACCTCCCAGCCCTCGATGTCGAAGCGCAGGTGATCGGCGATGGGGGTTGCCCAGTCTGCATCCATGTCGTTGTTGCCGCGCACGATGTGCAGGGGGGCGATGGCGGTCAGTTGCTCGACGATGTCCTGGCTGCCGATGTCACCGGCATGGATGATCTGTGCGCAGCCCTGTAGCGCAGCGATGGCTTCAGGACGGAGCAGTCCGTGGGTGTCGGAAATCACACCAACTTTCATACGGGGGCCTCGGGTCGGGGCTGGGTAGAAGCGCAGTGTAACGCGTTGCGCTTCTACGGCCAGTTACAGGATGGGGGGTTATTGGCCGCACCCAAGCGCCAATACCAGCCTCTCCAGGCCGATGCCAAACCCGGCACCCTCCCGATAGGCGCCGCCGCCGACCACTTGTTGCTGCGCACCCAGGCGCGAACATCGCACCTCGAAGCCGTTGCCTTCCAGGTAGTAGCTCAGGCCCCGTTTCACGGCGGTATTGAGTTCATAGTCAAGGCCCAGCGAATCCAGAAAACCGGTGCAGATGGCCTGGCTGCGCAGCAACGCCTGCTGCGGTGAAGGGCTGAGGATTTCCAGCCCCAGCTGGGTGAATTCGCGGTAGCGTCCGGCTTGCGGGCGCTCGTAGCGATAACAGCGTGCGACGTAGAAAAACATTGCGTCACGTCGCCCCTCAAGCAGCGCTTCACTGCGCTCCTGAAACAGCGCCGTGGCTTCGGGTATCAGGCAACAGGCGCGTCCGGCCTTGTCCTCGAAGGCCCACATCTGGCCGATGATTTCGCTGCCGCCGGCTTTTTCGATAAAGGTGTCCTGGCCCCATAAGGCCGGCACTATCGCTTCCTCAGCCCCGGCTTCGATGAAGATAGCTCCGGAAACGGTTTTCTGTGTCACGCAGGGTTGCGGCTTCTGTTCCGGTCACGATGCGGGTTCCGCGTAGCATGGTCATGGGTGATGATCTCCAGTTTTTTCAGGCAATAAAAAAGGCGCCATGGGCGCCTTGGTCGGTTTCACTGATGGGTCAGAATGTGGATCTGTGTCTGGCCAATCGATGAGCACAAGCAACCGCAGCACCTTGAAGCGGGCTGTGGTGGTGATGTCGGTTGCTTCGGGGAAATTGATTCATGGCTGATCCTTGCATGCTTTAACGCAGCGCTCAAATAGCGGTGTTGAAGGACACGGTTTATCTGAGCCGCGCCATGCTGAAGGCATCAACGAACAGGCCATCGCGCACCGCGTAGTTGCGCAGCCGGCCCTCTGTTTCGAAACCGAATTTTCGATACAGACCCTGGGCAGCTTCGTTGTCGACATACACGGTCAATTCCACTCGGCGCAGGTTCATCCAGTTGTCTGCGATGTCCAGTGCTGTTGCCAGCAACTTCGAGCCGACGCCCTTGCTCTGCCAGGCCGATGCGACGCCCATACCGATAGCGCCGACATGGCTTTGCCGACTGCGCGAATACTGCTCCAGGCCAATGCTGCCAATCACCTCGTTGCCATGGAGAGCCACCAGTTTCACGTGTCGCTCGGTACTGGCAGCCAGGCGTTTGCGCCAGACTTCGATGGACTGATAAGGCATCTGCAACACCTGACGGCACACCGCAGGCTCGTTATAGAGTGCTGTGACACCTTCGAGGTGAATGTCGGCCATGCGCTGGATGAGGATTTGCGGGGCAGGGGCGTGCACGTTGATTCTTTCCTTGAATTGCATATCAGGCGTTCGTTCGAGGTACTTTGGCAGCGGATTATCCTGGCCGCAAGCAGGTAATATCGAGATTGGCGCCACAGTGACTCAAGAAGTAATGTATTTGAAACAGCCGAATTGAATGAGGGCCAGCGACACCGCCATTCTGTTCGCACTCATCAAACAAGGAATGACCCTGCCAATGACGGAGCAAAAAATTTACGGTGTTGAAGGCGAGAGCGAGGACTTTCGTGTCGCGGTTGCCAGTGCGCAGCGCACCTTCAGATTCTTCTGGCGCGAGATGTCCTGGGAGCGTCGCCGAATTGTGAAAGCGCTGGACCTGGCTGCGGTAAAGGTGTCCTTCACGACTGACTCAGCCGATCCCGACAGCCCGTCGGTTGAGAACATGTGGGTCACGGATGTCGATTTCGACGGCCTGACCCTCTCGGGCATTCTCATGAATGAGCCTGTATGGGTGAGTTCGATAAATGCCGGGGACCCTGTGTCGGTTTTCCTGGACCGCTTGAATGACTGGGTCTATGTATTTGGCGGTCGCGCATTCGGCGGTTTCACTATCGATGCCCTGCGGTCCGGCATGTCTGCGGCCGAGCGCGTCGAGCATGACCAGGCGTGGGGGTTGGACTTTGGTGAGGCGGGGACCGTTATGCTTGTTCCGCCAGCAGAGGGCAAGTCACCGGTCTGCTTCTCTCGCGCACTGGACAGTGCATCGGATAAACGTGCCTTGAACAAGCTGGAGCGGCTTGAGCATCCGATGGGACTCAACGCACAGGGTGCCGTGGAAGAGGGCCTTCGTGATGACCCGGGTCTGGCCACTGACTACGACGACTCGGGCTGGCAGATGATCCATCGCGAAACCCTCGCCGGTAATTGCAATTTCGTCGCCACGCTTCTGTACATGGGGGCAGATTCTGCGGCGACCAACAGCAACGGCCATGACGTACTGACGCTTGCTCGCATCGCAGGATGGCCGAGAACCATCGAGCTCTTGGAGGGGGATCGGTCGAACCTTGAAAAGCACGTACAGCGTCGTGGCTTTCCAGCCTGGCCCATTGGGCTGGTGATGGCGGTCATCGGGGTGGTCGGCCTTTATTTTGCTGCCTTGAGTCAGTCGACAGGTTCTCTGATTGTCAGAAACGATAGCCTTTTAAGCACTGGGCTTTTCATTGCCCTTGTCTGGTTCCTGGGGCAGGGTCTGATTCTCTGTACGGGCCCCTGGTATTTTCGACTCCGGGAGCGCACGCCGATATGGGGCAAGGCCAGAGCGCTGGATTTGCTGGCAATGCTTATCGGAGTATTGCTCGCTTTCTTCCTGCACGATCACTTGGGTAATTACCTGCATTCCCTTTAAAACGTCCCGCGGCAAAACAGGGCTATTGCTTCCATTTCTTCATAAGTGTACCGTTGTGTTCACTTATGAGGAGGGTCGCACCATGTTAGCCACTTCGCTCGTTCAGCTGTCGCAGGAACCCATAAAGCCAGGTATTGGCTCGCGTATTTTCAACGGCAAGCAGGAACTGCTGTCGGGTCGATTCGCTGGGGAGATCCGGGAACTGCTGGAGCAGCGAGGGGTGCTGGTGTTCCCGCAGATTCATTTTTCCGACGCAGAGCAGATTGCCTTTACTCGCACCCTGGGTACGTTCTGCCCTGAACCCGGCGATGGGCAGAACATCACCCGGATCAGCCTGGATGTGAGAGAGAATCCGGCAGGTGCGGAGTTTCTCAAAGGTTCGCTCTACTGGCACATCGACGGTACGAGCAGCGATTCACCCATTCTGGCGTCGTTGTTGTCCTGCAAGGTGCGCGCCAGTTGGGGAGGCAACACGGGTTTCTGTAACACTTACGCGGCGTACGAGGGGTTATCGAGCGCTGACCAACAGCATTACGACGGTCTGCGCGTCATTCATGCCCCATGGGCATCGTTACTCTATTACAATCCGGAGCCTGGCCTTGCAATGCTTGAGGCCATGCAGGCGATCGGCGAGAAGGAGTTGCCGCTGGTCTGGAAGCACCGATCCGGTCGCAAGTCGCTGATTCTGGGCTGCACCGCGCAGCAGGTCGTTGGCCTCAGCCTGGCGCAAAGTGCGCGGATTCTGGTCGGCCTTCGCGAGTGGGCCACGTCCGAGGCGTTCAGTTACAGCCATGCGTGGCAGGTCGGTGATCTGGTGATCTGGGACAACACCGGCACCATGCATCGGGCGCAAGCCTATGACCCCGAGTGCGGGCGGATGATGCATCGTACCAAGTTGCAGGGCGAAGAGCCCTTCGCCTGATGCGCCGACTGCGAGAGCCGGTTGACGCCCAGGCTTTTATACTGAATGGCTCATTGTGAGCCGGATCGTTTTGCCGGATTGGAGAAACGAGAATGTGCAGACCCAAAGAACCCATTGCGGGTATTTTTCTATTGTTGGTTCTGGCCGCTGGCGGTTGGTTGGCTCAGGAGCCATTTCCTCATTTCGGGATTGATCTGCCTGCAGAAGCCTTGCTGGACGGCGATCACCCGGTCACACCTGTACCGTCCCGACATCGCCTGCAACTCGACGAAGGCCAGTTCAGCAGCGACTTGCTCGAGTCTTAGCCGCTGCATGCGCTGGCAGAGCAGCCCGTGAGTCGACAGCGTTGCTTCAGGACGCAGCCCCGGATCAGCTGCCTTCGTTGATGTTGGCGAAGAAAATGCACCCGATCAATCGGGCGAACAGGGTCAGGGTTTCCGCCAGATCGGGGTCGTCGAACAGTGTCGTTCTTGAGTCCAGAGCGCATAACGCACCATACAGCTGTCCGTCGGGAAGGTAGATCGGCACGCCAGCATAGCTTTCGATGGCGTAGCGCTTCACAACTGGCAGGTTCGCATACCGGCCGTTCGTGCTGATCTGCGGCACGAACAGTGCCTGGGGATTGGTACAAAACTCGTTACAGAGCGTGGTCTCGAGTTCGAACACATCGCCGTCGTCGATACCCAGGTCAGTGGGGTCATAGACAGAACAGGCGATCCAGTCTGCGTCGGTAAATTTGGCGATACCAGCGAAGCGCATGCCTGTCAGGCGAGTGACAAGGCGCAGCACATTGGTCGTGGCCTCGATCTCGGCAATCGCAGCGCGCTCCTCGATGGTCAACAAGCTGCTTTTTGAGGCGATCAATTCCAGACTCATGTACTTCTCCAGAATACCCAAGTGTGGGTAACGGCCCATGCTAACTGACTGCAATGAAAATGCCATCGGGGTTGGTCGCGCCTGCGAGGATTTATTTTCAAGCGAAATATTGACGCCAGTTTTAAAGTTTGAAGCCTCGCTGCCGACATTTGTGGATTGTATGGCTAGCTGGCAAGGACAGGCCTCTTGTACTCCACTCTAGCTGGCAAGGACAGGCCTCTTGTACTCCACTGATGACCAACGAAAGAGCGACTCCCTGTGATAAACACTCTGCGCAATATTTCTGTCAGGTCCAAGCTCGTGCTCGGGTTTGCTCTGGTCATCGTACTGACGGTGCTGATCGCGCTGACAGGCTGGACAGGCATCACCTCACTGAGCGAACGAAGCGAGCGGATTTCCGACATCGGCAAGCTGAGCGCACTCACGCGAGATGTCCGCATTGCCCGATTGGCCTATTCGGTCAACTATGACGCCGAGCGCGCCAGCAACTGGTTGAAAGCGCTCGAAGGTCTCGAAAATCATGTGAAGTACGCGCAGAAGGTGTTCGATTCTCCGTTGAACGTACCGTTGGTGAATACTGCCGCAGACGCCTTGAAGGATTACCGTATTCACTACGACAACCTCATGCAGGCAACCGCTGCCCGTGAGGCGACCCGTTCGGTGTTTGGCCAGTACGCCGATGCAGGCGCTGATGATTTGCAAAAGCTCAACGCCGTTGCCCGATCCGATGACGGGACTCCCGCGCAGCGCGATGCCATCGTGCAGGCGATGACGCTGTTCCAGAAAATGCGCTTCGACTTGCGTGGCTACACCTATTCGCTGAAGGCGGAAAACCGTGCTCCAGCGGAAACATCGATGAACACGGTTATCGAGTTTGTCAGAAATCTGCAAGGTTTCGATGGCCAGTCGGCGATCATCAAGCACCTTGTGGACTCGATGATCAGCTACCAGAACACCTTGAATCAGTTCACCGCGGCGCAGGCCAGGATTGATCTGGCTCAGGCAGGCATCACCAAAGACATCGGCATCCTGTTTGAATGCGCTGACAAGCTGTCCGAGAACCAGGTCAACCTGAGAGTGGAGGATGTGAGTCAGGCCAAGATGCTGCTCTCTGTCTGGCTGATTGCAGCATTGATCATGAGCGCCCTGGCGGCATGGGTCATTACCAACCTTATCGTTGGCCCGCTGCGTGACACACTGAAACTGGCCGAGCGTGTCGCTGATGGTGATTTGACGCACAACCAGGTGGTTACCCGCAAGGATGAACTGGGCCAGCTGCAGGGCAGCATGATGCGCATGACCGGTAACCTGCGCGAGCTGATTGGTGGTCTGCGCGATGGCGTGACACAAATCGCCAGTGCCGCCGAACAGTTGTCGGCCGTCACCGAGCAGACCAGTGCCGGCGTCAACAGCCAGAAGAACGAAACCGATCAGGTCGCCACTGCGATGCACGAAATGTCTGCGACCGTTCAGGAAGTCGCACGCAACGCAGAGCAGGCTTCACACGCTGCGGTCAACGCCTCGAAAGAAGCTCGCGAAGGCGACGGCGTGGTGTCCAAGGCTGTTGCGCAGATCGAGAAGCTTGCGACTGAGGTCACTCACTCCAAGTCCGCGATGGACGACCTCAAGAACGAAAGCAACAAGATCGGTGGCGTGCTCGATGTCATCAAGGCCGTTGCCGAGCAGACCAATCTGCTGGCCCTCAACGCTGCAATCGAAGCAGCGCGTGCGGGCGAAGCAGGCCGAGGCTTTGCGGTGGTGGCTGACGAAGTGAGAAGCCTGGCCCAGCGCACGCAGACGTCGACCGAAGAGATCGCGGCCTTGATCAGCGGCCTGCATACCCGCACGGCGCAGGTGGCGACGATCCTCGACAACAGCCAGGCACTGACTGCAAACAGTGTCGAGCTGACACGCAATGCGGGTGTTTCCATCAATAACATGACGCAGGCAATCTCGACGATCGAGACGATGAACCATCAGATCGCCGCTGCCGCCGAAGAGCAGAGCGCCGTTGCCGAAGAGATCAACCGCAGTGTCCTGAATGTGCGAGACATCTCCGAACAGACGGCTTCCGCCAGTGAAGAGACGGCTGCGTCGAGCGTCGAGCTCGCTCGTCTGGGCGTGCATCTGCAAAGCCTGGTCAGTCGATTCCGGGTCTGACGTTCATTCCCGGTAAACCCCGGCGCGCACCGCAAAGGCCGCGCGCAGGGGGCGACCCGGTGACCCTCCGGCGGTAAGTCCTTACCGCCCCCAAAGCCCCGTCGCGTACTCCACAAAACTTCTCAGCTTGGGCAGTCGATAACGGTCCTGCACATACAGCAGGTTCATCGGTCGTCGGGGCAAATGGTAGTCCGGGAACAACGCAAACAGCCGGCCTTCCTGCAGGTCGCGCTGTACCAGTGCATCCGGAAGCATCACGACGCCCATGCCTGCACGAGCCGCCTGATAAAGACCGGCGGAAGTGTTGGCCACCATCGAACCGCTGACCTCCACCAGCACGTCGCCGTCTGCGCCGGTCATACGCCATTGTGTACCGGCAGTCCGCCATTCGTCTCCCGCCGGGTAGGCGAACGCCAGGCAATTATGCTCACGAAGATCCTCGGGATGGGTCGGCGTGCCGTGGCGGGCGAGATAGTCCGGCGCGGCGCAGATGGTCAAGGTGTAATCCTGCAGGGGACGGGCGATCAGTGGCGACGATTCTGGAATGTTGCCCAAGCGAATGGCGACGTCAAAACCATTGTCGATCATGTCCAGACGTTGATTGGTCAGTACAAGGTCGAGCCTGACTTCGGGAAAACGCCGCGAGAATTCGACCAGCGCAGGCGCCAGCACTTCCGAACCGAATGTCAGTGGTGCGGTGATGCGCAGCGTACCTGTGGGATCGCCATGAGCCTGCTCGGCCAGTTGCTCGGACTCTGCCACCAGCCCCAATACTTCCAGGCAACGCTCGTAATACGCGGTACCGAATTCCGTCAATCGCTGACGGCGTGTGGTGCGCTGCAAGAGGCTGACGCCCAAGCGCTCCTCCAGTGCGCGCAAGTGATTGCCGACCATGGTGGTGGAAATCGAACACGCTTGCGCCGCTGCCGTCAGGCTGCCTGCCTCGACCACTTTCACGTACACGCGCATTGCCTGAAACAAATCCATTATCAATCCTGGCTTTAAAATGATTGAAGTATTTCGCTGTTTATCCATTTGAGGTGGTTAACGATACTGCAAAAACCGAAACATACCCAAGGAGCTTCACCTCATGACCGCCACCTGCCTGATGAGCACTTACCAACCTCTGGCCCTGAGCTTCACACATGGTCTGGGCACACGTCTGTGGGACCAGAGCGGACGCGAGTACCTGGACGCCGTGGCGGGCGTAGCCGTGACCAATGTGGGGCACTCGCATCCACTGCTGGTCGAGGCGATTCGCGATCAGGCGGGTCTGCTGTTGCACACCTCCAACCTGTACACCATCGACTGGCAGAAGCGCCTGGCGCAGAAACTGACGGCCTTGTCGGGGCTGGACGCGGTGTTTTTCAACAACTCCGGTGCCGAGGCCAACGAGACTGCGCTCAAGCTGGCGCGCCTGCATGGCTGGCACAAGTACATCGAACGGCCCTTGGTCGTGGTCATGGAAAACGCCTTCCACGGCCGCACCCTGGGCACATTGTCGGCCAGTGACGGGCCGGCCGTACGCCTGGGTTTCAGTACCTTGCCGGGCGATTACATCAAAGTGCCATTTGGCGATCTGGCAGCGTTCGACAAGGTTTGTACGACGTATGGGCATCGGATCTGCGCCGTGCTGGTCGAACCGATTCAGGGCGAGGGCGGCGCGCAGGTGGCCCCCGCCGGGTACCTCAAGGCCTTGAGGGAGCGTTGCACGCGGCGTGACTGGCTGTTGATGCTCGACGAAATCCAGACCGGTATGGGCCGGACAGGCAAGTGGTTTGCCTTTCAGCATGAGGGCATCGTTCCGGACGTCATGACCCTGGCCAAGGGGTTGGGCAATGGTATACCGATAGGTGCCTGCCTGGCGCGGGGCAGGGCGGCGCAACTGTTCACGCCCGGCAGCCACGGCAGCACCTTCGGCGGTAATCCGCTGGCCTGTCGGGTCGGCTGCGCGGTGATCGACATCATCGAACGGCAGGCGCTGGTGGCAAACGCCGCACTGCAAGGCCGGCAGTTGCTGGAAGGGCTGCGCACTGCGCTGGGTGCCCACCCGAACGTGCTGGAAGTTCGTGGCCAGGGTTTGATGATAGGGATCGAGTTGCGCCAGGCGATACCCGAACTGACGCGCATCGCAGCCGAGCAACATGGCCTGTTGATCAATGTCACCCGGGGCAAAATCATCCGCCTGTTACCGCCCTTGGTGCTGGACGCCGCTGAAGTGGGGCAAATTGTCCAAGGCCTGACGGCGAGCCTCGACAGCGCCTGTGATCGGTCGTTTGCACGCTCTGCCTGACGCAACGGATTAAGGAAAAGGACTACATCGGGCTGTACCGGGATGACCCATATGCGGTAGAACAGATCAGCATCGTGTCGGTCTGTACGCGATGGCTACCCAATGGATTTGAAAGGAGCCCACCATGTTAATCCGGTCCCTGACCCTCGCCACCCTGCTTGTCGCTGCCGGTACAGCGCTGGCTGCTGACAGCGATGGCCCTCTGGCACAGGAGCGCGGCAAGTCGCGTCCCTTGATCATCATCGCCCCCAGCAGCATCGATCCGGTGCTGATCAAGCTCAAGAAGTCACTGGACGAGCCTGCCAACCGTGAGGCTTTTGCGCAGCGCAATATGGTGTTGTTCACGGTGGTCAACACCATGGGCGAGCGCGACGGCAAAAGCATGGACCCGCAGTCGACCATGGCATTGATCCGTGAGCTTAAGCTCGGGGCGGGGGCGGGGACCAAGGTCATTCTGGTGGGCAAGGACGGCGAGAAAAAGGTCGATAAGACTCTCAAAAATCCGGAATCGCTAGACCCCAAAGAAATCTTCGCCACTATCGATCAGATGCCGATGCGCGAGCAGGAAGCCGCAGCACCTGCTCCCGAGCCGCCAGCCAAACCTGCGCCGGCCGAAAAACCGGGCAAGCCGGTCAAGGGCGGGGCGCCTGGCAAGACGCTGGACGACTGAGTGAACGGCGTGGCGCGCGGCGATAGCGCGCTGCGCCTGATGTGTTGCTCAGTTCATTCGCCGCGAATGTACTGCTCGAGCTGTTGAATGAGGCTAGCCTGTTCTGCAATGGCTTCCTTGACCAGATCACCGATGGACAGCAGGCCCAGCAACTGTCCGCTTTCCACGACCGGCAGGTGGCGCAGGTGGCTGTCGGTCATGATGCCCATGCACGCCTCGACGCTGCGCTGCGAGTCGACAGTGATCACTTTGCTGCTCATGATGTCCCTCACCGGTGTCCCCACCGACGAGCGTCCCTTGAGCACTACCTTGCGCGCATAGTCGCGCTCGCTGATGACGCCGACCACCACGTTGCCCTCGACCACCGGCAGCGCACCGATGTTCTTTTCAGCCATTAACTTGAGTGCGTCGAGCACCATCTGATCCGGTCCGATGGTATGCACTTGCTGGTTCTGCAGGTCTTTCAATTTCAGTAGCTGGGCGACGGTTTTCATGGGGCTCTCCGTGATCGGGACCTGGGTGGCTGTAGTGCATTGCCAGAACCACTACAGAATCATCCAGCGCGCAGAATCGAGCAAGCAGTAAATAAGGATCACGGGAATAGGAGGAATCAATTGTCCATGCCCCTCAATGTGCCGCTAATTCGCCTCCAGACGCGCCTTTAGCCTCATAGCCAAGTAGAATCATTTGTTTCACCGGGTGGTCGAGGTAACAGCGTTGGATGTACAGCAGGGCTTTATCCTGAGTCGGCACTGGCAAGACACGCCCGCCGGGACCGAGGTCGACTTCTGGTTGGCCACCGATCAGGGCCCGCGCCATATTCGCCTGCCTTGCCAGCCCTCTGTCGCCTTTATTCCTGCCGAACAGGGTGAGCGGGCCCGATCGTTGTTGCGTACCGAACGTGGCGTCGAACTGCGTCCGCTTGAGCTCTGTGATTTTCGTCACCGTCCGGTGCTGGGTGTGTATTGCCAGCAGCACCGCCAGTTGATGAACATCGAAAAGTTGCTGCGCAGAGGCAATGTAGACGTCTATGAAGCGGACATTCGCCCGCCGGAACGCTACCTGATGGAACGCTTCATCACCGCGCCGGTGCAGTTTGGCGGCACGCCGGATGCCGATGGGGTGCTGTGCGACGCGCAGATCAGACCATCGCCCGATTACCGTCCCAATCTGAGGCTGGTCTCGCTGGATATCGAAACCACCGCCCGCGGCGAGCTGTATTCGATTGCACTGGAGGGCTGTGGGCAGCGCCAGGTCTATATGCTGGGGCCGGCCAACGGTGGTGACGAGACGCTGGATTTTCAGCTCGATTATTGCGATACCCGCGCGCAGTTGCTCGAACGCCTGAACGACTGGCTGGCGCTGCACGACCCTGACGCGATTATCGGCTGGAACGTTATCCAGTTCGATTTGCGCGTGCTGCATGAGCATGCCCAGCGCCTGCAAGTGCCGTTAAGGCTTGGGCGTGGCGGTGAAGCGATGGGCTGGCGTGAGCATGGCAGTCGCAACAACCATTTTTTTGCCGAAGTGAGCGGGCGGCTGATCATCGACGGAATCGAGGCGTTGCGCTCGGCGACCTGGAGCTTTCCGTCGTTCAGCCTCGAATACGTCGCGCAGACTTTGCTGGGCGAAGGCAAGGCCATCGACACGCCTTATCAGCGTATGGACGAAATCAACCGCATGTTCGCCGAGGACAAACCGGCGCTGGCGCGTTACAACATCAAGGACTGCGAACTGGTCACGCGCATCTTTGCCAAGACCCAATTGCTGACCTTTCTGCTCGAGCGCGCCACGGTTACCGGTCTGCCTGCCGACCGCAGCGGCGGTTCGGTCGCGGCTTTCTGCCATTTGTATATCCCGTTGATGCACCGCCAGGGTTTCGTGGCGCCCAACCTGGGCGAGCGCCTGCCGGAGGCCAGTCCTGGCGGTTTTGTCATGGATTCCCAGCCAGGGCTGTATGAGTCGGTGCTGGTACTGGACTACAAGAGCCTTTATCCGTCGATCATTCGCACCTTTCTGATTGATCCGGTTGGCTTGATCGAAGGCCTGCGGCATCCAGCGGACAGCGAGTCGGTGCCGGGCTTTCGCGGCGCGCGCTTCTCGCGCACCCGTCACAGCCTGCCAGCCATCGTCGAGCGCGTGTGGCAAGGTCGGGAAGCGGCCAAGCGCGAGCAGAACGCACCCTTGTCCCAGGCGCTGAAAATCATCATGAATGCCTTCTACGGCGTGTTGGGCTCGAGCGGCTGTCGCTTTTTCGATCCGCGCCTGGCTTCATCGATCACCCTGCGTGGGCATGAAATCATGCTCAAGACCCGCGACCTCATTCAGGCGCAGGGCTACACGGTGATCTATGGCGATACCGACTCGACATTCGTCTGGCTGGGCCGTCCTCATGGGCAAGAGGAGGCAGCAAGCATCGGCAAGGCGCTGGTGCAGCAGGTCAATCAGTGGTGGCGCGAGCACTTGCACGCCGAGTACGGTTTGCACAGTGCCCTTGAACTGCAATACGAAACGCATTTTCGGCGCTTCCTGATGCCCACCGTGCGCGGTGCGGAGGAGGGCAGCAAGAAGCGTTACGCCGGCCTGGTGACCCGTGCTGACGGTTCCGAGGAGATGGTCTACAAGGGCCTCGAAACGGTACGCACCGACTGGTCGCCACTGGCTCAGCAGTTTCAGCAGGAGCTGTACCTGCGGATCTTCAAACGCCAGCCGTATCAGGATTACGTGCGTGACTACGTGCAACGCACCCTGTCAGGCGAGCTGGATGACATGTTGATCTACCGCAAGCGCCTGCGTCGCAAGCTCGATGACTACCAGCGCAACGTGCCGCCTCATGTACGCGCTGCACGGCTGGCCGACGAATACAACGACCAGCAGGGGCGACCGCGTCAGTACCAGAGTGGCGGCTGGATCAGCTACGTGATGACCACCGCCGGGCCGGAACCGCTGGAGATTCGTCACGCCCCGATTGACTACGATCACTACGTGACTCGTCAGTTACAACCACTGGCTGACGCGATCCTGCCGTTTGTGGACGACGATTTCAGCACCCTGATCGGTGGGCAGTTGGGGCTGTTTTAAAGCGAAACCAATTGCTCGGCGAGCCACGGCAAGGCCTGCTCACAGGACGCTTCGATCTTCATTTCAAGCAGCTCGTCCGCCCGGGTCTTGCCATGGTTGATGGCGATGACCGGTTTGCCCTGTTCGGCCATGGCCTTGCACAGGCGGAATGCCGACCAGGCCATCAATGACGTGCCCACCACCAGCAGACCTTCTGCGTCCTCGACACTTTGCGTAGCCCTGGCAGCGGTCTGCGCGGCGACGTTTTCACCGAAGAACACGACGTCCGGCTTGAGCCTGTCGCCTCCACAGTGCGGACAGCGGGGCACCTCGAAACTGGCTTCGAACGCCGGGTCTAGCAGGGTATCGCCGTCCGGTGCCTGTGTCGCGTGGACGCCGATCAGATAAAGGTTGTGCGCCAGCATCTGCTCTTGAATTCCTGCACGGTCGCTGCGCTGCTGGCAATCCAGACACAGCACCCGGTGCAGGCTGCCGTGCAGCTCGATGACGTCCCGGCTTCCGGCCTGTGTGTGCAGTGCATCGACGTTCTGGGTGATCAGTCCGGTAATGGCGTGTTCAGCCTGCAGCGCAGCCAGGGCCAGATGCGCGGCATTGGCCTGTGCCGCGCGGATCCGCGGCCAGCCGAGCATGGCGCGTGCCCAGTAGCGCTGGCGCGCTGCAGGGTTGCCGAGAAATTCCTGATACATCATCGGCTGCTTGCCGCGCCGCACGCCATTCTTGTCGCGGTAGTCCGGAATGCCGGATGCGGTGCTGATCCCTGCGCCGGTCACCACCAGAAACGGTTTGTCGGCCATTACCTGGCATAGCGTGTCGAGCAGATCTCGGATTGGGCTGTCGAGCATGTTTGAACCTCGGGTGGCCTGCCTCTTGTGACTGGACACATTATCATCTGGCATGCAGGTAGCGTTGCGACTGCCACAGCTGTGAGCCGCCGTGGCCGACGTTGGTTCAATATCCCGTTGTTCACCCGGCTGTGGACGTGGCACTCTGGTTTTTTATACCGGAAAGGACGCCCCGATGCGCTCGTTCGATTTCAAGCAACTGGATGTCTTCACTGATCAGCCTCTGCTCGGCAATCCTCTGGCGGCGGTGCTGGGCGCTGACGGGCTGAGTGACGAGCAGATGGCCGCCTTTGCCCGCTGGACCAACCTGAGTGAGACCACGTTTCTGCTCAAGCCGACAGACCCGCGTGCCGACTATCGCGTGCGTATTTTCACCACCCTTGAAGAGCTGCCGTTCGCTGGCCATCCCACCCTGGGCAGTTGCCACGCCTGGCTGGAAAGCGGTGGCGTGCCTCGCGGTGAGGAAATCATTCAGGAATGCGGCATCGGCCTGGTGCGTATCCGCAAGGATGCCGCCGGGCTGGCATTTACCGCGCCGCCGCTGTTGCGCTCAGGCGCCGTGGACGCCACGTTTGTCGAGCGGATTCGCCTCGGTCTGAAGCTGGCTTCCGAGAGCATTCTGGACGCCCGCTGGGTCGATAATGGCCCTGGCTGGGTCGCACTGCGGCTGAAAGATCGTGCAACCGTTCTTGCTCTGCAGCCTGACCATGTTCAACTGGACGGCTTGAAAATCGGCGTTATCGGAGCGTGGGACGCTGATGTGGACGGTGTAGATGCCCAATTCGAGGTGCGTGCGTTTGTTTCCGGCGACGGTATGGCTGAAGACCCGGTGACCGGCAGTCTCAATGCCGGCATCGCTCGCTGGTTCCTGGAGGAAGGCCTGGCACCGGAGCGCTATGTCGTGAGTCAGGGCACTGCGCTCGGACGCAAGGGGCGGGTGTCCGTTCAGCGTGCAGGTGAGGATATCTGGGTGGGCGGCTCGACTGTGACGTGCATCGACGGAAGGGTTACGCTCTAGAGGATCGGGCTGGAAAGCCCCATGTGCGAGATACAGGCAGCACCAAAGCCTTAGACTCCTTTGCCCTTGATACCAGGCAGCAGATGTGTGACGCGGAGCGTCACGAAATGCATGCCAACTCGGAGCATTGGCGCGTTAGTCAAAACAGACTTGTGTATACCGACGCGCTCAATCCTTCAGCGCAATCTTCTTGCCGCGTCTGGCGGCGATGTCGCTGGCCTGGCCGTCACGCTGCTTGCCGGTGCGGGCCTGGGTGATCAGGGCAGGGATCAGCGGGCCTTCCGGCAGGTTTTTCCAGAAGCGCGAAGGGAAGTGACCTTCCATGACCTTGGGGTTCAGGCGCGCAGGGTTGAAGATGTGGCTGTAGTAGGTCAGCCACAGTTCGCCATGCGGGTCTTCCACCTGCCGGGCCATGGTCTGCCAGGCTTGCGGGCAGCGTCGCTCATGAATCAGTTGTTGGCCGTCGTAATACACGCCGTCCTGAGGCGTGGCGATCATCCAGCGATGCTGACCCATACGGCCGATGAAATGCTCGCTGGCACTGAGCAGAATATCGTGGGCCGGTTCGTGCCAGGCCACGTACTGCGGACGCATCAGAGCTTCGTCGGCAGCCACGGGCGGCAGCGCGACAAACCGCAGAAACGCATGCAGATGATGGGCCTCACGCCTTACCGATTTGAGGCGGCGATGCAATTCACTGCCGAGTTTGTCACCGGCCATCATGGCGGTGCGATCACCGTGGGTCACGCGCCACAACACTTCGTACAGAAGGCTCCAGCGCTGATCGCCCCGATAGTGCGAGGCGCTCTCCAGCAACTGCACCAACTCCAGCGGAACCCGTGCCTGAAAAGGCCCGGCTTCCCTGGGGTACTCTTCTTCACTGCCGAACAGGTCGGCGGCATCCGGCGACTTCCAGCTGACCTGGCTGGGGTCGATTTCATGGCTCAACAGCCAGCGAGCCTGTTGTCGCCAGGTCTCGAACAGGTCGTCGCAGTCGAGGCAGATCATCCCCACAGGCCCATTTGCTGAGGCTGAGGCCGGTCGCGCAACTGGTGATGCAGGAACTCGCTGGTGGTTTCCGCGTGCGGCGGGTGGTAATCACTGGTAATGATGAACGGCTTGGCCTTGGCCAGTATGCAGCGCATGCGGGTGAGGTCTTCGTAGCGGATGCGTCGCTGTCTGCGCAGCTCGACCAGCCGCTGCGTGGTGCGGATGCCAATACCCGGCACCCTGGCGATCAGCGCCGGGTCCGCCTGGTTCAGGTCCAGCGGGAAAACCTGGCGGTTGCCCAGCGCCCACGCCAGTTTAGGGTCGATGTCCAGCGCCAGATCACCGGGGCCGTCGAGCAGTTCACCCGCGGTAAAACCATAGCCGCGCAGCAGAAAGTCAGCCTGATACAGGCGATGCTCGCGCATCAGAGGCGGTGCCGCCAGGGGAACGCTGTTGGGGCTGTTGGGTATCGGGCTGAACGCAGAATAGTAGACCCGGCGCAGCTTGAAGTTGCTGTACAGCGACTGCGCGCTGTGCAGGATGGTGCTGTCGTCGGTGGCATCGGCACCGACAATCATCTGCGTGCTCTGCCCGGCAGGCGCAAAGCGCGGCGAGCGAGGCTCGTTGCGCACCGTCTGCTCACCGGTGTAAATCGTCTGCATGGCCTGCTTGATCGACGCGACGTCTTTTTCCGGGGCCAGGGTCTGCAGGCTCAGGTCAGTTGGCAGCTCGATGTTGACGCTGAGACGGTCGGCGTAGCGGCCGGCCTTTTCGATCAGCGCCGGATCGGCGTCAGGGATGGTCTTGAGGTGGATGTAGCCGCGAAACTCATGCACCTCGCGCAACAGCCGGGCAACTTCGACCAGTTGCTCCATGGTGTAGTCCGCGGAGCGAATGATCCCGGAACTCAAAAACAGCCCGCTCACGCAATTGCGGCGATAGAAGTCCAGGGTCAGGGTGACCACTTCTTCGGGAGTGAAGCGCGCACGGGGCACATCGCTGGAGCGACGGTTGACGCAGTACTGGCAGTCGTAAAGACAGAAGTTGGTCAGGAGGATTTTCAGCAGCGACACGCAACGCCCGTCCGGCGTGTAGCTGTGGCAGATGCCCATGCCATTGGTGGAACCGAGCCCGGACTTGTCCTGCGAGCTGCGCTTGGGTGCTCCACTACTCGCGCACGACGCATCGTACTTGGCGGCGTCTGCCAGAATGCTGAGCTTGTCGATAAGCTGCATGAAGTGCCCCTTGACTGTTTGTATATACAGTATAGGGGGGCGTGCAGTGTCACAAGTACCGCACGGCGGAGTTGTGCGTGGCGATTCTGAAACTGATCTGCGCGGGAGTTTATCTGCGTGGCTGGAAAGCAAGGTGCCGGCATGAATGTTATTTAATAACATTTATCCGGTTGATATGTAATACTGTAACAAATAGTTGCAGGTTACTTTTACTTGAAAAATCCTCCTGACGCTTCGACAGCAAGCGCTTCGATAGCAGGTTCCGTGCTGGCTCAGTCGGCCTGGAAGCGCGTCCTGTTTTCCCTTGCGATACTGATATTGCTCTGGCTGGCCATTGGCTGGTCGGTGGCGATTCCATGAGTGCCGCCATCGCTCTGGAAAACCTCACGGTGGCGTATGAACGCCGCCCGGCCGTGCACCACATCAGCGGGCGCTTCGAGGCCGGTAGCCTGACGGCTATCGTCGGGCCCAACGGCGCGGGTAAATCGACGCTGATCAAGGCCATCGCCGGCACCATGAAGCCTGCTCAGGGGCGCGTCGACCGGGGGCGTCTGGCAACCCGCACAATTGGCTATCTGCCGCAGGCCGCAGAAATCGATCGCAGCTTTCCGCTGAGCGTTGCGGATACGGTTTCGATGGGCGCCTGGCACAGCATCGGCCCGTTTCGCAGCCTGACCCGCAATCACGCGCGTCTGACCGGCGAGGCGCTGACGACTGTCGGCCTTGAGGGTTTTGAAGGGCGTAGCGTGGGCTCGCTGTCGTCTGGCCAGTTTCAGCGGGTGTTGTTCGCCAGGCTGCTGTTGCAGGACGCCTCGGTGATTCTGCTGGATGAGCCGTTCACTGCCATCGACGCGCGCACCACGCGTGATCTGTTGCAACTGGTGCGCGCCTGGCACGGGCAGGGGCGCACGGTGATTGCCGTACTGCACGATATCGAACAGGTCCGTCAGCACTTTCCGCAAACCCTGTTGATGGCTCGCGAAGCCATTGCTTGGGGTGAGACCTCGCATGTGCTTAGCGACGCCAACCTGCGCAAGGCGCGCAACATGGCTGAATACTGGAGCCCGGATGCCTTGTTGTGTGATGCCGAGGACGACGCATGATGCTCTATAGCCTGGTGGTTGAGCCGTTTATCGAATTCGGCTTCATGCGCCGCGCGCTGGTGGCGTGTCTGGCGCTGGGCATCGGCTCGGGGCCGGTCGGCGTGCTGTTGATGTTGCGGCGTATGAGTCTGGTGGGCGATGCGATGAGCCATGCGGTGCTGCCGGGCGCGGCGGTGGGTTTCATGGTCGCCGGTCTGTCGTTGCCGGCAATGGGGTTCGGCGGCCTGATCGCCGGGCTGGCAGTGGCCTTGCTGTCCGGTCTGGTGAGTCGACTGACCTCGTTACGCGAAGACGCCAGCTTTGCCAGCTTCTACCTGACCTCGCTGGCCGCCGGGGTGCTGATCGTGTCGCTGCATGGTTCCAGCGTCGATCTGCTGCACGTATTGTTCGGCACCATTCTGGCCATTGATGACACGGCGATCTACATGGTCGGCAGTATTGCCTCCTTCACCCTCATTCTGCTGGCGATCATCTATCGCCCGCTGGTGCTGGAGTGCTTCGATCCGGGCTTTCTGCGTGCGGTCGGCGGGCGCGGCTCGCTGTACCACGTTCTGTTCCTGCTGCTGGTGGTGCTCAACCTGGTCGCAGGCTTTCAGGCGCTGGGCACACTGATGGCGGTGGGCATGATGATGCTGCCGGCAACCGCCGCACGTTTCTGGACCCACTCGCTGAGTGGCCTGATGGTGATTTCGACGCTGCTGGCGACCTTGTCCGGGCTGATCGGGCTGATTGTTTCCTACCACCTTGGCGTCGCCTCGGGGCCGGCCATCGTGCTCACGGCCAGTGCGTTCTACGGCATCTCCCTGTTGTTCGGGCGCACGGGCATCGTGCGCCGGCTGTTTCCCAAACCTCACCTGGCTCACTGAAAAGGTACGTCATGAAACGATTGATGATGTTGAGTTCCCTGGCTGCACTGGCGTTGTCGGCATTCGCCAGCCTGGCTCAGGCCAAACCGCTCGAAGCCGTTGCCTCGTTCACGGTCATTGCCGACATGGTCAGTACGGTCGGCGGTGATCGTGTGCACGTCAGATCACTGATCGGTCCGAACGGCGATCCACACGTCTACGAGCCGACACCCAGTGACGCCCAGGCGCTGAAAAACGCCGATCTGGCATTTGTCAGCGGCCTGCATCTGGAGGGCTGGATGGATCGTCTCATCAAGGCTTCAGGCTACAAGGGGCAGCCGGTGGTGCTGTCCGAGGGCATCAAGACCCGCAGCATGGATGAGGACGGCAAGCGCATTGTCGACCCGCATGCCTGGAACAGCGCGGCCAATGGGGTGATTTATGTGCGCAACATCGTCGCAGCGCTGAAGAAAGCCGATCCGGAAGGGGCCAGCGTGTATCAGGCCAATGGTGATCGCTACATCGTCGAGTTGCAGCAACTGGACACCTACGCCCGCGATCAGATCCGTTCGATTCCGGCTGCCAGACGCAAGATCCTCACCTCTCATGACGCGTTCGGCTACTTCGGCGATGCCTATGGTGTGACCTTCCTGTCGCCGCTGGGCTTGTCTACCGAGTCTGAGGCGTCGGCCGCCGATGTGTCGAAACTGATCCGTCAGATCAAGACCGAACATGTCAGTGCCTACTTCTTCGAAAACTCCAGCGACCCGCGTCTGGTCAAGCAGATAGCCGAAGCCAGTGGCGCTCAACCAGGGGGTGAACTGTACGTGGAGTCCCTGTCGCCAGCCGACGGCCCGGCGCCAACCTACGCGAAGATGTTCCGTTACAACGTCGATACCCTGACTGCGGCAATGAAGCGCAATCAGTAAG
This sequence comes from Pseudomonas sp. MEJ108, assembly GCF_030208985.1. Taxonomy (NCBI): domain Bacteria; kingdom Pseudomonadati; phylum Pseudomonadota; class Gammaproteobacteria; order Pseudomonadales; family Pseudomonadaceae; genus Pseudomonas; species Pseudomonas sp. MEJ108. The sequence goes on along the minus strand of NZ_JARVSW010000004.1, from coordinate 339,805 downwards.
CCTGAAGCTGCCCGGCGCTCTGATCACAGGCGCCGGGCAGCTCAACGCTTTAGTCGTTGAGGAATTTGAACACAGTCGTCTGGGTGTAGGCCTTGCCAGGATCCAGTCGGGTGCTGGGGAATTTCGGCTGGTTGGGTGCATCGGGGTAGTGCTGCGTTTCCAGGGTAAAGGCGCCCCAGTGCGGGTAGACCTTGCCTGCCTTGCCGTGAATGCTGCCATCCAGGAAGTTACCGGTGTACAGCTGCACGCCGGGCTCTGTGGTGAACAGTTGCAGTCTGCGGCCTGATTGCGGATCGCTGACCTCGGCGGCCAGTTTCTTCACATCACCCTTGGTGTCGAGCACCCAGTTGAAATCAAACCCGCCTTGCTTGGGTTCGGCGTATTTCAACTGCTGGTGATCAGCCTTGATGTGTTTGCCGAACGCGGTGGGCTTGAGAAAGTCCATGGGCGTGCCAGCCACAGCAGGCAGTTCACCGGTCGGGATCAGCTTGTCGTTGACCGGGGTGTAGTGCGAGGCGTGAAGGGTGGCGACCTGTTTGAGCACATCACCACTGCCAGCGCCGGCCAGGTTGAAATAGCTGTGGTTGGTCAGGTTCAGCACCGTCGGTTTGTCGGTGGTGGCGCGGTAGTCGATCTTCAGCTCGTTTTTTTCATTCAGGCTATAGGTCACTTCAGTCAGCAGGGCACCCGGAAAGCCCATCTCGCCGTCCGGCGACAGGTAGGTCAGCTTCACGCCGACCGAATCACCGCTCTTGGTTTCTTCTGCCTTCCACAGACGCTTGTCAAAACCCTGCGTGCCGCCGTGCAGCGCGTTGGTCTTGTCATTGAGCGGGACCTGATAGGTTTTGCCATCCAGACTGAATTTGCCGCCTGCCAGCCGGTTGCCGAAGCGGCCGATGGTCGCGCCGAAATAGACCGTACCGTTGTTCTGGTAGCCCTGCACATCGTCGAAACCCAGGACGATGTCTTCGACCTTGCCGGCCTTGTCAGGTACCAGCAGCGATTGCAGCGTCGCGCCGTAGGTGATGATGCTGGCCTGCACGCCGTGACTGTTGCGCAGGGTGTATTTTTCGACGGCAGAGCCGTCGGGCAGTTGGCCGAACGCGCTGTGTTCGCTGGAGAGTGCGGCGGCCTGTGCGGTCAGGGTGCTGATCATCAAGGACAGTCCAAGGGTGCTGAGAAGCGCATGTTTTTTCATCTGATCTGCCTGCTTTTATTGTTATTGGTAAGACTATTTGATCGGATTCAAGCCGATGCATGGATGTATAGCCTATAAAATGGTGCTTGAAAAATAAATTGTAATACTATTTAGTAGTGCCATCGTCGCGGAAGGCTTGTGACTTACCTTAGCCGATCTGTCGAATTTTTTGCCATGCAGCCCGAACGCCGTGCAACGGGTCGGCGCAGGCAGAGGTTGGACAAGACCGCGACACAAACATCCAAAAGTGCCTTTACAACAATAACAAAGGACATTTTTCATGAACTGGCTGCCCGTTTCCGAGCACCGCTTCAAGCTGGCCGAAGGCGCCTTCTGGGATGCCGAGCAGCAGGCTTTGTACTGGGTCGACATTGCCGGGTTTCTGGTGTGTCGTCTGGTCGCCGGGCAGATCCGCCAATGGCGCATGCCGGAGCCAGTCTCCGCATTTATTCCGACCGAGCAGGGTGATGCACTGGTGACACTGGCCAGCGGCGTCTATCGTTTGGACTTGGACTCCGACAAGACTTCCTTGCTGCCGTTCTGCGTGGCAGATCCCACACCCGGCAATCGCGCCAACGAAGCCAGGTGCGATGCACGCGGCCACCTTTGGCTTGGCAGCATGCAGAACAACATCGATGCCGAGGGCGGCGACGTGCCTTTAGTGCGTCGTTCAGGCGGGTTGTTCCGCGTTGAACCTGATGCCCGGGTGACTCGTTTGCTGGACGGGCAGGGCATCGTCAACACCCTGTTGTGGAATGAAGAGTGCAGTGTGCTGTACAGCGCCGATACCCTGGACGACGTCATTTATCACTATCCGGTGCTGGCGGATGGTGCTTTGGGGCCACGCAAGGTATGGGCGGAAAAACACCATCGAGGCTCACCCGACGGCTCGGCGATGGATGCCGAAGGGTATGTCTGGAATGCGCGCTGGGGTGGCAATTGCCTGATCCGCTTTGCCCCGGATGGCAGCGTTGACCGGGTTGTCGAGCTGCCGGTCAGCCATCCCACCAGTTGTGTATTCGGCGGTCCTGGCCTGGAGACGTTGTACGTCACCAGTGCCGCGCCTGCCGATGCAAATGGTCGCTTCGACGGCGCGCTGCTGATGGCGCAGGTTGGCGTCAAGGGCACGCCGTGTCAGCGGTTCGCCGGTTGAGAGGTTGAGAAACACGTCGCGCCGCCGTCTGTTTACGACGGGAGCGTGGTTGTAGATGCAAGGGTGACATTAGGTTACATAGCGGTCATCCGTTATATGGTATGACTATTTGATCGGTTTCGGATGCTCCGGCGTTTGCAACCGCCACCTCGCTGGTCGCTGTAGCTATTCAATAAAAATAAGGAGTTAGCTATGTTGAGTCGTCACGGGATTCGTTCCCTGTGCTGTGCCGCTGTCACTACCGCCATTCTGGGCATGAGTGGCATCACCTCCGCTGCCGAAGAAGTCAAAATCGGCTTTCTGGTCAAGCAGGCCGAAGAGCCGTGGTTCCAGGCCGAATGGGCCGCTGCTGAAAAAGCCGGCAAGGAGCATGGTTTTACCGTCATCAAGATTGCCGTGCCCGATGGTGAAAAGACCCTGACCGCTATCGATAACCTCGCCGCCAACGGTGCCAAGGGTTTTGTGATCTGCCCGCCTGACGTGTCGCTCGGCCCTGCGATTGTGGCCAAGGCCAAAGCGCTGGGATTGAAAGTCATGGCCGTGGATGATCGCTTTGTCGACGCCAAGGGCAACTTCATGGAGGACGTGCCTTACCTGGGGATGGCGGCATTCGAGGTCGGCCAGAAACAGGGCGCCGCCATGGCCACCGAAGCGAAGAAACGCGAATGGGACAAGGATGGCTGGAAGGGCACTTACGCGATCATCAACACCTACAACGAGCTGGATACCGGCAAAAAACGTACGGATGGTTCGGTGAAGTCGCTTGAAGAAGCCGGCTTGCCAAAAGATCACATTCTGTTCACCGCACAGAAAACCCTTGATGTACCTGGCAGCATGGAGGCTACCAACTCGGCTCTGGTCAAGCTGCCGAGTGACTTCAAGAACCTGATCATCGGTGGCATGAATGACAACACGGTCATCGGCGGCATACGCGCTACCGAGTCCGCTGGCTTGCGCCCCACCTCGAAAGAAAACAGAGTCATCGGGATCGGCATCAATGGTACTGATGCGATCGAGGAGCTGAAAAAACCCGATAGCGGCTTCTTTGGCTCAATGCTGCCAAGTCCTGACAAGGAAGGCTACAACACTGCACTTCACGTCTATAAGTGGGTCACCGAGGGCGTGGAGCCACCCAAGTACACCGCCATGGACGACGTGACACTGATCACCCGCGCCAACTTCCAGGAAGTGTTGACCAAAATCGGTCTGTGGAAGTGAGCTGAACGAGGGGCCTGATGTTCAGGCCCCTCACACGTGCGAGGAGATTGGTTCATGCAACAGGCTATCGAGCAATACGCCGCAGGCGGTGCCTTGCGCTTCAACGGCATCGGCAAGGTCTTCCCCGGCGTCAAGGCGCTTTCGGACATCAGTTTCGAAGCGCGCCCCGGCAGCGTCCATGCATTGATGGGTGAAAACGGTGCCGGTAAATCCACGCTGCTGAAAATTCTCGGCGGCTCTTATCAGCCCAACAGCGGCGCCTTGCAGATCGGCGAGCAGAGCTATCAGTTCAAGTCCACCGCCGAGAGCATCGCGGCGGGTGTGGCAGTGATTCACCAGGAGCTGCATCTGGTGCCGGAAATGACCGTTGCCGAGAACCTGCTGCTCGGGCACATGCCCAATCGCTTCGGTCTGATCAATCGCGGTGCGATGTATCGCCGCGCCGGCGAGCTGCTCAAGGGGCTGGCTGACGAAATTGACCCGCACACACGCCTGGGCGACCTTTCGCTGGGGCAGCGGCAATTGGTCGAGATCGCCAAGGCCATGTCGCGCAATGCCCATGTCATTGCCTTCGACGAGCCCACCAGTAGCCTGTCAGCGCGTGAGATTGACCGACTGATGGCAATCATCGTCCGCCTGCGCGACGAGGGCCGAGTGATTCTTTACGTGTCGCACCGTATGGAAGAAATCTTCCGTGTCTGTGACGCGGTGACGGTGTTCAAGGACGGACGCTTCGTCAAGACGTTCGAGCAGATGGCCGATCTCGACCATGACCGACTGGTGACCTGCATGGTCGGTCGCGATATCCAGAACATCTACAACTACCGTCCGCGCCAGCATCAAGGGCCAAGTCTGCGTGTCACCGGTCTGCTGGGGGCCGGCCTGCACGAGCCGGTCACCTTCGCCGTGCAGAAGGGCGAAGTGCTGGGCTTTTTCGGCCTGGTCGGCGCCGGACGTACCGAGCTGTTCCGGCTGCTCTCGGGGCTTACCCGCAGCTCTGCAGGCACCCTGCAACTGGACGGCAAACCGCTGACACTCAAGTCTCCCCGAGATGCCATCGAGGCTGGAATTCTGCTCTGCCCCGAGGACCGCAAGAAGGAAGGCATCGTGCCGCTGTCCAGCGTCGCGGAGAACATCAACATCGGTGCGCGCCCCCGGCACGTGAATCTCGGCTGCCTGATTCAGGGTCGCTGGGAGCGTGACAACGCACGCAGCCAGATCAAGTCGATGAACGTCAAGACGCCATCCCCCGAGCAGCAGATCATGTATCTCTCGGGCGGTAATCAACAGAAGGCGATTCTTGGCCGCTGGCTGTCGATGCCCATGAAAGTCCTGCTGCTGGACGAGCCGACTCGCGGGATCGACGTCGGGGCCAAGTCCGAGATTTACGAGATCATTCACAACCTGGCCGCCGACGGTATTGCGGTGATTGTGGTCTCCAGCGATCTGATGGAAGTGATGGGCATTTCAGACCGCATTCTGGTGATGAGCGAAGGCGCAATCACCGGCGAACTCAATCGCGACGAGGCTGAAGAGTCGCGACTCCTGCAATTGGCTCTGCCTCGCACGCGGGGCTGACAATCGGTCCCTGACCATGAACAATAAAAAAGAGGTGCGTATGTCTACCGAATCCAGCCTGCAGGCTCCCCGCCAGGGCATGAACCTGCGTCGTTTCGCCGATGACTGGGTGATGCTCCTGGCCGCCGTGGGGATTTTCCTGCTGTGTGCCGTGTTCATCGATAACTTCATGTCGCCGCTGAACATGCGCGGTCTGGGCCTGGCGATTTCCACTGTAGGTATCGCTGCCTGCACCATGCTCTTTTGCCTGGCGTCCGGGCACTTCGACCTCTCGGTCGGTTCGGTGCTGGCCTGTTCCGGGGTGATCGCCGGTATCGTCATCCGCGACACCGACAGCGTATTCCTGGGTGTCTCGGCAGCCCTGGCGCTCGGGTTGGTCGTGGGTCTGATCAACGGCATTGTGATCGCCAAGCTGCGCATCAATGCCCTGATCACGACTCTGGCAACCATGCAGATCGTGCGCGGCCTGGCGTACATTTTCTCCAACGGCAAGGCCGTCGGCGTTTCCAACGAGGACTTCTTCATCTTTGGCAATGGCCAGGTGTATGGCGTGCCGGTGCCGATCCTGATCACCATTGCCTGCTTCATATTCTTCGGCTGGCTGCTCAACTACACCACCTATGGGCGCAACACCATGGCCATCGGCGGCAACCAGGAAGCCGCGCTGCTGGCGGGTGTCCACGTGGACCGCACCAAGATCATCATTTTCGCCGTCCACGGCCTGGTCGGTGCATTGGCTGGCGTAGTCCTGGCTTCGCGCATGACTTCGGGGCAACCGATGATCGGGCAGGGCTTCGAGCTGACGATCATCTCTGCCTGCGTATTGGGCGGGGTTTCGCTGAGTGGCGGCATCGGCATGATCCGGCATGTGATCGCCGGGGTGCTGATTCTTGCAATCATCGAGAATGCGATGAACCTGAAGAACATCGATACGTTCTACCAGTATGTGATTCGCGGCACGATCCTGTTGCTGGCGGTGATCATCGACCGCATGAAGCGCCGCTGACCGGCCAGCGCAGTTAAAGAGCCCTTGTCTATGTATGGCAGGGGCTTTTTATTGCGGGTCAAACCGGCCGACTGCGGAAGTCGAGTCCTGCCCGGGTGCCCAGCGTCGGCATTGACTCCAGCGTCAGTGTCCACTGAAAGCGTTCACAGATACGTCGCACCAGAAACAGCCCGAGGCCTTTGCCACTGCCCGTCCTGATCGGGTTCCTCAGCAGCGACAGGTAATGCCGGGAAGCCTGCTCGGTGTCGAACCCTTCACCCGAATCGGTCACGCTCAACACATCATCCTTGAGTCGCACAGCGATGGTGCCGTCGTAGGTGTTATCTGCCGCATTGCGCAACAGATTGCCGACGGCAATGCGTAGCATTGCTTCCGGCACGTGCAGAGTCAGGGTCTGGTGGATCTGCACCGAGAACTTCACCGGCTTGCCGTCGAGCAAATGCTCATGATCCTTGACCAGACCGGGCAGCAGACGATCAAGCTCGATCGGGTCATCCCGGTTGGAGGTCAACGGCTCACGCGACAGGTAAAGCAGTGCAACCATGATTTCCGTCAGGTTTTCCACGGTGGCTCGCATGCGTTGCAGTGGTGGCGCTGCACGCGCCGGCAGTTTCTGCCTGGCGAGGATATCCAGCGCACCGCTGATCACGGCGATGGGCGTGCGGAACTCGTGGCTGGCCTGATCCAGCAGCGCGCGTTCGCGGGCCATGAATTGTTCGACCCGTTCCAGGTGCGCGTTGATGCCGCAGGCAATGTCCTTGAGCTCTTCCTGAGCGTATTGCACTGACAATCGCTGAGCGGGGTGTTCCGGGTCGAGTTGCTTCATGCCCAGTGCAAGCCCCTGAACCGGAAGATGCAAGCGCACGTACAACCAGGCGATCACAGCAATGATCAGAATCAGATTGAGTACCAGAAACATCGCCCCGATCAGCGCGATGAAGTTCTGCTCCCGCTCCAGATCGCTGATATCGATGGCGGCGATCAGGCGCTCTCTGCCAAGCGAGGTCACCAGCACCGCATAGTCGCGATCGCCATTGTCAGCGTCCTGGCGGTCCAGATCGCCCTCACTGTAATAGCCAGGTGCGAGTGCAGCGAGAGAGGGCGGCATGCCGGCTGCCGGCGTGCTGCCTGACAGTTTCCAGACCTGGATCCTGGCGTCTTTCTGCGCCGCGGGCAGCACGTCGTCTGCAAGCGTGTTGGCGGTCGCGGTCTCAAGCAGATCCTTCCAGATCGGATGATCAACAAGGTCCTGGCTCATGAACGCGAGGGTGGTCAGGCCGGTGGTCATCAGCAGCCCGAAACCGAGAATTATCACGCTGACGAGGCGATGCAGGCTGCCACGTCGGCGAGCGAAGTCAATCATGTGCGCACACGCACAGACGAAAACCGATGCCCTGCACGGTATGCAGCAATTTTTGCCCGGCAGCACGCTCGCCATCAATGGTTTTTCTGAGCAGGTGCATGTGCGAGCGCAGCAGATCGCCATCGGGCACGCTGTCACCCCAGACGAGTGATTCGAGTTGCGTGCGTGTGACCACGTGCGGTGAGTTGCGCATCAGCACCTCCAGCAGCGTTCGTCGGATCGGCGAGAACGGTAACGGTATGCCATCGCGCGTCACCAATTGCGTGCCGAGATCGAAGCGCAGGTCAGCGATTTCCAGTATTTGTCGCCTGTCTGCCCGCGTGTGGTTACGCGCTGCCAGCACTCGCAGGCGAATCTCCAGTTCAGGCAAGGCCAGTGGTTTGACAATGTAGTCATCCGCACCCGATTCAAAGCCTTCCAGCTTGTCATCCAGCTGGTCCTTGGCAGTCAGCAACATGACTGGCACCGGGTTATTCAATTCATTGCGCAGATGACGCAGCAGTGAGATCCCGTCCATGCGCGGCATCATCCAGTCCAGCACAATGACGTCGTAACGGTTTTCCGCGAGCAGGCGGATGGCCGACTTGCCATCCGGTGCGGCGTCCGGCGTATGCCCGCAAGCCTCCAGGTAATCAAACATGTTGGCGGCCAGCGCCAGGTTATCTTCGACAATCAAGACGCTCAGTGATCGTTCGAGCACGGCGAGCTCCCGGTGAGTTGTTTCAAGGCAGCATAGGGTGGTAGTTCAGCATCAGAACTTTCGCGATATGCCGATGAACATCGACGTCGAGCTGTCTGTGTCGTGCTCCACCAGCGGGCTGTCGCTCAGTTCATCCGGCAGGGCGCTATAGCGCAGGTTACCCGAGACTTCCCACTGTTTACCGATTGGCTGAGAAAAGCCAATGCCGACATAGGACACTGTGGCGCTACCGGGACGATACTCGGCAATGCCGCGTCGTTCTTCCTCGTTCAGGGTGCCGTAATAGTAATCCACCCTATTGCCGGACAGGTGGGTGGCACCGATGTTGGGTTTGAAGCGGGTGTTGCCCAAGGTAAAGGGGTACGCGTATTCGAGGTTTAACGAATAGCCATCGCTGGCACCGCTGATATCGTTTTTGGCGACCAGTTCAAGCAGGCCGGCATCACCGCGCAGCTTTGCCGCCAATCCGGCGTCGATGCCATTGTCGCGGTCTTCCAGCAGGTCGCGGTTGATGCCGTTTCGAGCCAGTTCGCGACGACCGAAATCGTCACGATCAATACCGTCCATCTGCAGCGCAAGAATGGCATCGAGGGCAAACGACTCGGTGTTGATCAGGTGGTAACCCGCTGTTACGCCGTTGACGTAAAAGCGTTCTCCTTTGTACCTGATCAGCGGGATCGGGTTGACCTGCGTGCCGACGCCTGCGTAAGGGCTTTCGCTGATGGCGGCGCCCAGGCCCAGACTGAAATCGCCCGGTTCGGCGTGGGCCAGCTGTAAAGACAGGGCAGGCAATACGACAACAGTCAGTGCAGGAAGGAAAAGGTGCTTCATGTCGAGGCTCTCTGAGTGGTCTTTCTGGCGTGCATCAGTGTGCGACTGCGCGTGTCGCCTGCATGTCGGCGTCGCTGCCAGCGAGAGAGTCAGGTGTGCGAGACAGGGTGGCCAGGTAACGCTGGACTGCCGGTACGAAATCGTCCGTGGCGGTCAGGCCGACGTACCCGTCGGGACGTATCAGAAAGATGATGTTTTCCTGAAGGCTTACGCCGTAAGCGTCACGTGCCTGACCGGTTTCATCGACCAGACCGTAGCGGTCATTACTGATGTGCGCGGGGCGAACCGCAACTGCCTGCAGGAATCGCTCGTCGCGGCTGCCGAAAGTATTTATTGCAGCGATGGCCTGCGTACCGAAGGCCAGCAAGGTGAAATGCCCACCTCTGAAAACGTCGAACAATCGTGTGCGTCCGCCGTGCTGCTGCGAGCAGGTGGCATCGGGTGCGCGATCACCTGCCTGGACCTTGCCATCGACGGTGTCGGCGCTGTTCACGGAAAGCGAACTGGCGCGGTAGTTGAGTAATAGCTGCCGCTCCTTGTCGCCACGCCTGAATGTGGGCAAGCCGGTGCCAGTGGTGTTATTGAAGAGTTCGCTGGACAACTCCAGCACCGCAGCAGCTACAGGCCTGCGTTCCTCTTCGTAAGTGTCGAGCAGTGCCTCGGGCGCGCCGTCCAGCACCGCTGCCAGTTTCCAGCCCAGATTCCAGGCGTCCTGCACGCCCGTGTTGAGGCCTTGAGCACCTGCGGGGGGATGCACATGGGCGGCGTCGCCGGCGAGGAACACCCGCTCGACCCGATAGCGCTCGGCCAGCCGCACATTGGGGCGGAATACCGAAAGCCAGGTCGGGCTGTGCAGGTGAATCTTCCTGGAGCCCGTAGCTGCCAGCCAGCGGGTCTGGATAGCATGCTCTGAGAGTTCCGGAGCGGGTTCGTCGGCGTCCAGACGCATCATCAGCTGGAACAGGTTCGAATGCGGAAGCGGACACAGGCCGATCATTCCACCTTTGCGCGTCGGCCATATGTGCCATGCATCCCGGGAAAGCCCCTCTACGTGCAGATCGCCAACGATCATCCGGCCTTCCTGAGACGTGGAGCCCGTGAAGTTCACGCCCAGCTGCTTGCGCACAAAACTCTTGCCGCCGTCAGCGCCGACCAGATAGCGGGCATGCACGATGCGAGGCTCTCCCTGACGTGCAACCCGAACAGAGACACCTTCGGCATCCTGTTTGATCTGGAGTGCTTCAGTGTCCCATTCAACCTGAGTGCCCAGTTCAGCCAGTCGATCACGCAACACCTGCTCTGTGCGCCATTGCGGTACGAGCCAGACGTTCGGGTACGGGATATCCGCTGTCTGTTTCTGGTACTTCATCATGTTCCATTTGATCTTCAGGAAAGAAACATGAAACTTCATCGGCGGATAAAGCTGCCCGACGCCCAACAATGGCTGGGCGACGCCAAGGTTATCGAACACCTCGATCGTTCGTGGCTGTATGCCTTTGCCGCGAGAACCATTGAAGGGGACAGCCGATTTTTCAATGATTCTGACCTTGATCCCGCGCCTGGCCAGATCGCAGGCCAGCGTCAGTCCGGTCGGCCCCGAGCCGATTATCAGGACGTCGCAAACGTCCTGCTCAACAGGCTGATGTGTATTCAATTTAAAGGTGTTTGACTGGAAATGAATATCGCCGTCTGACATACCTGAACTCCACTTTTGTGTAGGCCACTTCCAGCGGCAGGTGGTTGCCTCTCCTATTTCGGATACGATGTATCCGAAATAGGATTGTGTCAATAAATCAGATCATTCACAAGGCAGCCAAGCAGACGGACGGTGATCCAGGTTGGCGCATCACCGGGGTGGCGGTAATCGATCACGTTGGGCTTATAATCTGCAAATGACTGAAGACCTGAATTGCCAAGCCGTTCCTGGAAGCCCTCGCTGGTGGATGAACCGCGTACGTCGCGTGGAAAAAAGCAGAAGTCGAGGCAGGCCTTCCGTTTCGGCAGAACGGATCATTGCAACTGCCCTGGAGGCGGTCGACGAGGTCGGCGCGCAGGCGTTCAATATGCGCATGCTTGCGGAGCGGCTCGAGTCCGGTACAGCGACGCTCTATCGGCATTTCGCCAGCAAGGACGAGATACTGGTTTACGTGGTCGATAGCGTGCTGGGCGAAATGAGTGCGGATCAATCCGATGCCGCTGAAGGAGCACCGCAGGAGCAGGGCGGCGATGAGCATGCCTGGCAAAAAGCCTGCGCATCAGGCGCCGAACGCCTTTATCGCGTATTGCGCAAGCATCCGGGTATCTTGCCGCTGTTGGTGTCTCAGATACCGATCGGACCTAACGGGCTCAAGCGCCGCGAGCAGGGCATTGCGTTGTTTCTGGCCAACGGGTTTCCTGCCGAACTGGCTGCCCGCGCCTACACGTCGGTCGCTCACTATGTACTGGGCTTCGCCATACAGCAGCATTCAAACGCTGCAAGCAAAGCCTCGGACGGCGAGGACCTGGTCGAGTTTTTCTCCGCACTGGATGCGGATGAATACCCGGCGATTGCGGCTGCCGGACGCCATTTACCTGACGTTTCCGTGGAGGATGAGTTCAGGTTTGGCTTGCAGCTCATCATCGACGGGCTGGACCTTGCGCTTGCCGGGCTCCAGCAAGGCACCGGCGAGCGCTGAAGCAATGACTGTACTGGTCAGCGAGGATGCGACGCCAGCGCCGAGCTGCCCAGCCGGGTCAGTCCGTAAAGCGCAGCACCGACCGCCAGCATGATGCCTGCCCGCAGCCAGGTTTCCGGACCTTGCTGAGTGAGCAGCAACAGGCACGAAAGAATGCCCAGCAGCGGGATAACCCAGTGGACCTGAAAGTGCCCGGCTTCGACCTTGTCGCGCTTGAGTACCAGCACGGCGATGTTCACGCTGAGAAACACGAAGAGCAGCAACAGCACGACGGTTTCGGCGAGGATGGTCAGGGTGCTGGTGAAGGACAGGGCAATGGCCACCAGTGTGGTCGCCAGAATTGCCAGCCCCGGCGTGCGCCGCTTGGGCAGCACCGAACCCATCACCGCAGGTAACAGGCCTTCGCGCGCCATGCCGAAGGTCAGTCGGCTGGCCATGATCATGGTCAGCAGTGCGCCGTTGGCCACCGCAATCAGTGCAATGACCGCAAACCACGGCGCAGGTATGCCAAGGCCCGAGGCACTGACCACGTCCATCAGGGGGGCTTGCGAATCCTTGAGTTGCTCGACGGGCAGGACCATCGCTGCGCCCATGCCAACCAGCATGTACACCGCACCCGCCGCCAGCAGCGCGCCGAACAGGGCACGTGGATAGACCTTGCGCACGTCCTTGATCTCTTCGGCTAGATTGGCCGAGGTTTCAAACCCCACGAACGAATAGAACGCCAGCAGCGATGCGCCGAGAATCGCCGTCGCAGGCGAGGCGCTATCCAGTTCGAACACGCGTTGCGGCACGCCTTGGCCCTGGCTGACGAACCACACGGCTGCAGCGATGACCATCAGCAAACCGCTCAGCTCGATGACCGTCATGACCAGGTTGGCTGAAAGCGATTCCTTGATACCGCGTGCATTGAGCAGGCCGACGATGACCAGAAATGCCACGCAGACCCACTGCGCAGGCCAGTCGAGCAGCGCCTGGAAGTAGTCGCCGGCGAACGCCACGGCCAGCCCGGCAGCGCTGGTAACGCCTGCTGCGACCATGGAGAAGCCAACCAGAAACGACAGCAGCGGCTTGCCGAAGGCTTTTTCGGCGTACACCGCGGCACCGCCCGCACGCGGGTATTTGGTCACCAGTTCGGCGTAGGACGCTGCGGTCAACAAGGCAAAGCACAGGGCAATCAGCAAGGGCGCCCAGATGGCTCCGCCGACGCGTCCGGCGATCGTGCCGGCCAATGCGTAGACGCCAGCCCCGAGCACGTCGCCAAGGATGAACAGGGTCAGCATGGGCGCCGTGATTGCCCGGCGCAGCGATGAAGTCTCGGCAGTGGCCATGGTCAAGGATTCCTTTCTCTGCAGGTGCGGGTATCAACAGCAGAGCGTCGCGCGACAGGTAAATTCAAAACGATGGTGGCTGGCCTGGACCAGCGGCGCCGTTTGCCTGCTTGACGCTGAAATAAACGCTGTTGGCAAAAAAGGTGGAGCATTGTGTCGGGGAGGGGTCTCAATGAGACATTTGATGGATCAGCCAAGAGGCGAACATGAGTCATAGCAGCCAGCAACAGTTCAGGTCAGTCTGGGCAACCCTGCAGTCGTTGCGCAAGGAAGTGGCTGATCTGCAGCTCAGTGAACTCGAGCGTGCCGAAAGCCTGCGCGGTCATCAGACGGTGGACGACAGGGAGGTCATTGAACAATCGTTCGCGACGCTGGAACAGGCCATCGATAATATGGAAATAACGCTTGCCAGCATAGGTGAGGCCACTGGAGAGATCGGCAAGCTTTGAGCGAATGGCAGCGCCATCCTCAAGCGTGCGGCGTGAACCATAAGCAATTTTCCAGGTCTTATTCCGGCCCTGAAATTGATGCCACGCTGTTTCCTTCCAGAGTCTGTTCTCATGCCCGCATTGCCCCGTTTTTCCTGGCGCATCTGGTTGTATCTGGTCGCTCTGTTGCCGATCTACGCGAGCCCTGTCAGTGCTGCCGAAGAACGACAACTGGTCCAGGCAATCAATGATTTTCGCGGCCAGCCGCAGCGTTGCGAAGCGCGTACGACAAACATCTCCAGAGCCCTGGCGCTCAATTCCAGCGTGGCACTGCCGATCGGTTTCAGCGGTAATTTACGTGACGCACTCAAGGCATCCGGCTATCAGGCGGTCACTGTGCGGACCGTACGACTGGCCGGTGTGCAAAGCGCCGACGCAGCGTTCGACATGCTCAGGAGCCGCTACTGCGGTGCGTTGCTCGACCCGCAATACGCGGACATCGGCATCACCCGGCAGGGGAGCGACTGGCGTGTGGTGCTGGCGAAACCGTTGATCGACGAGAGCCTTGAAGACGCGCGCTCGGCTGGACGGGCGCTGCTGGCGCAGGTCAACGCCGCGCGTGCCAAGCCGCGCATGTGTGGCAAGCGGCCTTTCCCGTCGGCTCGGCCGTTGAGCTGGAATACCACCCTGGAAACGGCCGCGCAGGGGCACAGCCAGTCTATGGCCAGCGAGAATTACTTTACCCATCGCGGTTTCGATAATGACTCGCCGGCAGATCGCGCGCGTGCTGCCGGTTACGGCGGACGGCAGATCGGTGAAAACATCGCCGCGGGGCAGAGCACGGCCAGCAAGGCCATGGCGAGCTGGCTGGCCAGCCCGGGGCATTGCGCCAACCTGATGAACCCGATGTTTACCGAAGTCGGCGCGGCTTATGCGACGGCTACCCATGCTGATTACGGTGTGTACTGGACCATGCTGTTTGGTGCGCCCTGATCAGCAGCCAGCACCGTAGCGATCTTGCTCACCTGGCAGTCAGGCCGGGTACCGTTTGTCGCCTGTTCGATGTTATTTGAAAACCGCCGCTGATGAGCAAGGGTCGGTTGTACCACAAGAGGCGCGCTTGAACGGTGCGTCCGGTGGCAACGTCAGCGAGGTGTAACAGACGTCATGAAACGAACCATTGATGCTGCAGAGCTGAATATCTGTTTCAGCGAGGACCTCGAAAAGGCCTTATTCAAGTGGTTCGTCGCCAGCTTTCTGATGGGCAAGCGCATTCAGGCAGACATTGCCTGCGAGGCCTATCGCGTTATCGTCGAGAAGCATCAGCGTGACACTCCACGCAAGCTTGCTCACTGCACTCACCGGGAACTGGTCGCCATGCTGGGGCAGGCACATTATGTGCGCTATGACGAGTCAACGGCGCATCGACTGTCTGCACTGTGCGCAAAGCTCAATGACGAATACGCGGGCAAGATAGGTCGAATTCGCGAAGTGAGTGAGGATCGGAAGCAATTCGAGAAGCGACTCTGCGAGTTTGCCGGTGTCGGCCCCAAGACTGTTGAGATATTCATGCGCGAAGCCGGCAAGGTGCTGTATTGATTATGCCGCCAGTTTATATCGGTTGTGCAGGCTGGAGCCTTGCGCGTGAGTACTGGCCCGACTTTCCTGAACAAGGCAGCCATTTGCAACGCTATGCTTCGCGCTTCAACGCGGTCGAGATCAACAGCTCGTTCTATCGCCCTCATCGCGCTCAGACCTACGCACGCTGGGCGCAGGCGGTGCCCGCCGGGTTTCGCTTCTCGGTCAAGATGCCGAAACTCATTACCCACGAACACCGACTGCGCGAGTGCGAGACCGTTCTGACCACGTTCCTTTCTCAATGCACTGCGCTGGGTGACAAACTGGGCTGTCTGCTGGTCCAGCTTCCGCCCTCTCTGGACTATGCACCGCAGGTAGCTGAGAGGTTTTTCAGAGCATTACGCAATCAGTACGCCGGCAGCGTGGTATTGGAACCGCGCCATGAATCCTGGCGGCAGGCTCAGGCGCTGCTGATCGAGCATCACATTGCGCAGGTAGCCGCCGATCCGTCAGTAATCAGTGAAGGGCACTTGCCCGGTGGGTGGCAGGGTGCTCACTACTGGCGCCTGCACGGGGCGCCGAAAATTTATCACAGTGCCTATTCCGTCGAGCATCTGGAAGGTTTGGCTGGGCGAGCGTCGGCGTCTGTGGCGCGGGAAATCGAGACTTGGTGCATCTTTGACAACACGGCCAGCGGAGCCGCCGTCCGTGACGCGCTCGCGCTGCAGGCACTGGTTGAGCGCAACAGGGCTGGGTAATAGGTGCGAACGGGTGCAGTGCTCAGACCTCAAGCAGCTCACTCAACGCTTCGCTCAGTTGCTCGGCACTGAACGGCTTGGCGACGCAACGCCGGTTGAGCCACGCGTCGGGGATCCCCAGCCGGCCGTACCCCGAGCAAAACATGAAGGGTATGCCGCGATCGGCAATGGCAGCGGCTATCGGGAACGAGTCTCCGCCAATAATGTTGATATCCAGGATGGCCAGGTCGTACTCGCCGTTACGCGCATATTCAATGCCGTCGTTCAGCGTGCTGGCGTGGTAGGCGGTCGCGAAACCCAGGTCCTCGAGCATCATCTCCATCAACATGGCGAGCATGGTCTCGTCTTCCACCAATAGCACTTTGGGGTGCGAGGTCCGGCCGTCTGATTCTGAACTCATAAGCGGCTTTCCGGTTTGTCTGGCCAGGGAATCAGCATTGACCAGATGATTCCTGTACGGGCGAACTGAATGTCGGCCTGGCCTTTGAGCTCTCGCTCGATGCTGCGGCGTATCAAGCGCAAGCCAAAGCCTTTCACCGTGGTTGCGACGACCGGCGGGCCGCCTGTTTCCTTCCATTCGATCTTCAGCGTCGGGGGAGTGTGTTCGTCAGTCAGCGTAGAGGTCACTGTCACCTGACCTGAGGCCGAAGAAAGCGCACCGTGTTGCACTGCATTGGCCATCAGCTCATGGAGCACCATGGAAAGTGTCAGTGAAAAACGCGGTTCCAGGGTCACCGGATCGCCTTCGAAACTGATCCTGTGTGCCCCCGAATCCAGCTCCTGCAGCTGCTCGATCAAGTCGACCAGTTCGGTAGAGATCCATTCCGCACGCGCCAGTGCATCGTGCGCCTGGCTCAGGGCAAACAGGCGCGCGCCGAAGCTCTTGTGAAAGGATTCCAGTGACGCAGAGCTGTTGACGGTGAGAGAGGCTATGGCCTGAACGGTCGCCAAGGTGTTTTTTACCCGATGATTCAGTTCGTTGAGCAATCCGGCGCGGGTCAGCCGGTCTTCCAGTTGCTGGCGTTCCAGTTTGCTGGAGATCGATTGCGCCAGCCGATGGGTCGTACCGCTCTGCTTTAAAAATGTCGTTTCGCCAATACTGTCCGCCCCCTGATGTACGGGCAGGGTGAAGGAAAATACGCTTCCCGAATCCAGTGAGCTGTCGGCCCACAGACGCCCGCCGTGGGCCGTGATAATGCCCTGGCAGATATACAGGCCCAGGCCGTTGCCGCGTGGGTTGCCTTCCTTCACGGACCAGTAGCGCTGGAAAATGAAAGGCAGGTGTTCGGCCGGAATGCCTATGCCGTCATCACTGACCCTGAACAGCACTTCGTTCTGATCGGCTACCGCATCGATGTTGATTCGGCCACCTTTCGGGGTGAACTTGATGGCGTTACCGACCAGATTGGAAAGTACCTGAAAGATTCGTTCCGGGTCCGCATCGATCACCAGGCCTTGCGCGGCGGTGCAGTTGAGCTCGATGTTCTTTTCGGCGGTCAGCATCACCAGCAGGCCGCAGGCTTCTTCCAGCAGGCTGGTGACACTCAGCGGCAGGCGCGAAAGCTGGTAGCGGCCGGCTTCGATCTGCGCGGTATCGAGCAGGTCTTCCAGGAGGCTGTTCATGCGCGTCGTGGCTTTCTCGATGGTGCCCAGCGCACGCCGGATGTTGCGATTTTCAAAGTGTGTGTCGCCCACCGCCCAGCTTTGCATCATGCCGCACTGCATGATGATGATCGACATCGGGTTACGCAGGTCATGGGAAACCACGGCGACCAGCTCATCACGCAAACGGACCGCTTCCTGTTCGCGCTGCACCTGGCGCTCCAGGTCGCTTTCCAGAGCAGAACGACGAATGTCTTCAGCGCCATAAAGATCTGCGCGCGACCACGGGCTGGCAATGCCGGTAACCTCTTGCTCCCAGACATCGAAAGACTGCCTTGGGTGCAGACGATGGCTCGCGGAACTCTCCGGACGGGTACTGACGTGGTGGGTCGGGTTACCGCTCCAGTTTATCGTGGAGGTGAGTTGGGCGCGAAACCACATCACTGCATTATCAATCGGCTTGGGCAGCGTGAACGCGATGACGCCGCTTGCGATGTCTCTGTAAACGGCGCTGTCGGGAAGCTCCCTCTGCATGGAGTTGGTGTGGAAAACCCCCAGACCCTGCAAGCCCGTCGCCCGCTGTCTGGATCGCTGACTGGCCAGGCCGGTGTCGCGTATCCAGGTGTACAGCTCACGCACCTGTTCGATTGAAGGGCAGGTGCCGAACAGATAAACCTGATCGTCAATCAGCACCGCAGCACCGTCTGCCAGGGTCAGCGACATGAGAAGCTCGGGCCGGCTCACCAGCCCGTCGAGTACTTCATGATTGGCGCGACTCATGGCGTCTGCCAGTTGCCCGAGCAGGACAACTTTCTCTTCCCGCTCGCGCTGGATATTAGTCGCGACAATGGCGGAAATTTTCACCGACAGTAACTGACCGATCATCGCGCAGGCATCGCGCAACTCTCTGGACACCCGCAACGGTTCGGGGTGACCGCAGGCAACCAGGCCCCAGAGCTCGCCGCCGTCCAGCAAGGAGATACTCATCGACGAGCGCACGCCCATGTTCTTGAGGTATTCGCAATGCACCGGGGACACGCTGCGCAGCGTCGAGAAGCCCAGGTCGAGCGGTTGCCCGGTCGCCGGGCGCAGTGTTGGTATCAGGGGTACGGGAACGTAGGTGGCGTCCGGAATCACACGGATCCAGTTCAGCCGATACAGCTCTCGCGCCTGGGCGGGAATGTCCGAACCGGGGAAGTTCAGGCCGCTGTAGCTGGGCAGTGGCCCGGTCAGTGCCTGCGCAACGACTTGGCCATGGCCCTCGGGCTCGAACCGGTAAATCATGACCCGGTCGTAACCGGTAAGCGCCTGAATCTCGTGCACACTGATATCGAACAGTGTTTCCAGCGTCGTGGCTGCCTGCAGGTTGCGCAATACCCGGGTAATGATTCTGGACTGCCCATGACCGGTTTCCACGAAGGGCTCCAGCTCGATTATCAGCACATCGTCGGCACGCTGCAGCGAGGCGCTGTAGTGGGCTGTTCCGATCGTCAGTTTTATCGGGTCAATGTGTGGGGCAGCGGGGTGGCCGTACGCATGGTCGATGAGGGCCGACTGTTCGGGCGATAACAGCCATGACAAAGGCTTGCCCAGCAACTCGTCAGCGGCCATTCCGAATTCTGTTGCGCAATTGGCGCTGACCTGCTCAATGCAAAGGGGATCGCCTGCAACGCTGAGCAGTACGCCATGCGGCTGAATCGCGCCAGGAACACGGATCGGCTCTCGGGCACATTCGGCCAGCGCAGCTTCAAGCGCTGCGTCAGGCTTTGCATCCAGCATGTCCTTGATCAATTGCGTGAACTCCATAGGGTGTTTCAGCCGGGAACAGCCAGCCGCTGCTTGGTACGACGTGCAGTCGTTCAACGCTAAACGCGGTTCAGATGGTTTTTTTGTCGGCCGCAACGAAAATTTGAGCGGCCAGCGGCCCGGATGGACAGCGCAAGAAAATGCGAGGTTGCCGCGAAAGTGCGGCGTGGAGACCTAGATGATGCGCTCTGCTGATACAAGCCAGAGATGGAAGGAAGTAGGCCACCATAACAGGTGCCCGTTGAACGCGTAGCTTTAACTGACTATGTCGGGGAAATGCCTGCAAGTTGGCAGGTGTGGGCCTTTTGAGGCCCTGCCTGCCATTTTTTAGCGAATTATCGGCAAATGCTGGGTTGCTACAGGCCCGCTTGGGCAATCAGCCCTGGCCGTTCAACTTGCGTTCCAGCTCACGATTCTTTGCGCGAAGCGTTTCGGCATCCTGCTCTTTTTCCTTGATGGACGTCGGGGTGATGACCTTGTCTACGCCTTCGGTTTCGGGGTTTTCCTGCGCAATGTCCTTGCGCACCACATCAACCGGCTTGCCGGACTGGTCTGTCGTTGGCGCGGACTGTACAAGCGTGTGGCTGGAAGGCTTGTCAGTATGCTTGCTCATTGCAGTTCCTCTCTGTGTGTCGTCCTGCTTGGAGGAACGAACGGCGCGAAGAGTTCGACGTGTTTTCATGTCGGCACGGTTTGCGTGAGAAAGCAGCTGCAAAAAAAAGCCCCGCCAGACGAGGTCTGGCGGGGCTTTGCTCAAGCTCTGAAAGCCTTAGAGCGCCATGTCACTGGCTGGATTGCTTTTCGCTGGCTGTGCAGCAGGTGCAGGTGTTGGAGCATTACCTGTCTTGTTCACCGGCGGCGGTGGAGTCAGTTGCAGGACTTCGGCGGTGTAAGCCCATTCCTCGGCAACACGATCCGGATTGTTGTTCAGCTTGGTGCCGTAGCTAGGCACGATCTGGTGCAGTTTTGCCTGCCATTCCGGAGTCGCTACCTTGTCCTTGAAGACTTTCTCAAGTACGCCCAGCATGATCGGCGCTGCAGTCGAGGCGCCTGGCGAAGCACCCAGCAGGCCGGCAATGCTGCCGTCCTTGGAAGCAACGATTTCGGTACCCAGCTTCAGAACGCCGCCTTTCTCTTCGTCACGCTTGATGATCTGTACGCGCTGACCGGCTTGCATCAGGCGCCAGTCTTCTTTCTTGGCGTTCGGGAAGTACTCTTTCAGAGCAGCGAAGCGATCGTCGTCAGACATCATCACCTGACCGGCGAGGTATTCGATCAGCGGGTACTGTTCGATACCGACGCGAGTCATCGGCCACACGTTATGCGTGGTAGTGCTGGTCAGCAGGTCGAAGTAGGAACCGTTTTTCAGGAACTTGGTCGAGAAGGTCGCGAATGGGCCAAACAGGATCACGCGCTTGCCGTCCAGAACACGGGTGTCCAGGTGCGGAACCGACATGGGTGGCGCGCCAGTCGACGCGATACCGTAGGCCTTGCCCATGTGCTGCATGGCCAGGGTCTGGTTGTCAGTGACAAGCCACGAACCGCCGACCGGGAAGCCGCCGTATTCCTTGGCTTCAGGAATACCGGATTCCTGCAGCAGATGCAGCGCTGCACCGCCGGCACCGATGAACAGGAACTTGGTGTCGGTTTCGGTAACGGTACCGTCCTTCAGGTTCTTGTACTTGACGCGCCAGGTGCCGTCGTCGTTGTGATTGATGTCTTCGACTTCGCTCGACAACTGCAGATTGAAGTTCTGCTTGGCTTTCAGGTTGGCGACGAACTGACGAGTGATCTCGCCGAAGTTGACGTCGGTGCCGATCGGGCTCCAGGTCACGGCCAGCTTCTGCGCCGGGTCACGACCTTCCATCATCAACGGGACCCACTTCTTGATCTGCTCGTGGTCTTCGGAGTACTGCATGCCGCTGAACAGCGGGCTGGCTTGCAATGCTGCGTAACGCTTGCGCAGGAACTGGATGTTGTTGTCGCCCCACACGAAGCTCATGTGCGGTGTGGAGTTGATGAACGAACGCGGGTCTTTCAGGACGCCGGTCTTGACCTGCCAGGACCAGAACTGACGGGAGATCTGGAACGCTTCGTTGATCTCGATGGCCTTGGAGATGTCGACGTTGCCGTTCTTGTCTTCAGGGGTGTAGTTCAGTTCGGCGAGCGCCGAGTGACCGGTACCGGCATTGTTCCAGCCGTTGGAGCTTTCTTCGGCAACGCCGTCGAGGCGCTCGACCATTTCCATCGACCAGCTCGGCTCCAGCTCGTTGAGCCAGACAGCGAGGGTTGCACTCATGATGCCGCCGCCGACGAGCAGTACGTCGACTTTCTTGGTTTCAGCCGCCTGCACGGGCATCAGGCCCATGGAAATGGCCAGACCCAGGAGGGCCGTGTTCACTTTCTTAAACATTCTGTCATCCATCTGATAAACGCCATCCGCCGACTACTCCTGGGGAAACGGCCTGTCACATGCATCGAGCCTGCGACAAACACTCGCACCCACGGGGACTAGAGGTGGACATACAAGGCCAATATAATACCGCTCGAGACCTCAATTTATGTCCTGCTGCGCTGACTTCTTATCATCATTGGATTCAGCGTCATGAGTGACATTTGCTCTGTTGGTGCGCTGCGATGCCCGAGGGTCTTGCCCTCTGAGCCACGTGCGAAGACACACCTGGTCAGCCTGTTCACGGAGTCTGGGACGCCGCATCGGAGCATGGAGGCACGCCTGACGCGCAATTTTATGTACGCGTACTGCGCCACATCCTCGGTGGCATACCGGCAAAGACGCGGTATTTTCGCATAATGTGCACCCCGGTTGCGAGATGCCATCATCAAATTGGCCACGAATGCGTTGATTTAGACACTTCACAGCCTTCCACTGCCTATCTGTATCGGCATTTTCGCCCGGGTCTTTAGCCGTCAGACGGATATGGCCCTCACTCGGTCTGCAACCCGCTCCGAACAACGCGCTCATCCGGCTCCCATGCATTCATGAGCCAGGCTCATAACGGCGTGTGACCTTGGCTGGCTAATCAGCGCGCTGACCTCCTGTTAGGGTCCGTACTCGGCTGTCATGCGGGTGGCGGCAATGTCCGGATACAGACGCCCGTCAAACAGTTGGAACTTTGGAGGCGCTGACCAGTTAAACACTTATGACGGGTGATAGCGTTTTGGCTTTGATTACCCCCGAAAATAAAGGCAGCACGTCAGTGAGCAGGAGTACGCCCGGGCCGCTGACCACACCATAACGCCCGTCGCTTTACAGCAGCGACGGCTATTACCGAGTGATCCTGATGACCGAACCCAAGAAGCACAAGGAAACTGCTGGCGACAGCAGTACCGTGCAGCCCTCACGCCGAAACTTTCTGAAGTTCGGTGCCTCCGGCATTGCTGCGGCCACGCTGTCTACCTGGATCCCCTCCGACGGCATGCTGCAGGCGGCGCCTCTGGCACCTGCGGCCCCCGTGGTCGAAGACAGTGACGCGCCCGCAGCGGGTGAGCAGCGCATCCAGTTGAAGGTCAATGGCCAAGTTCATACCCTGAACGTGCCGGCCAATGCCGTTCTGCTCGATGTGCTGCGTGACCGCCTGCAACTGACGGGCACCAAGAAAGGCTGCGATCACGGCCAATGCGGCGCCTGCACGTTGTTGGTCAACGGCGTGGCGATCAACTCCTGTCTGTCGATCGCCGTTCAGCACCAGGGCGACAGCATTACCACCATCGAAGGGCTGGCCGAGAACGGCAAGCTGCACCCGGTACAGGAAGCGTTCTGGGAACACGATGCCTACCAGTGTGGTTATTGCACCTCCGGACAGATCATGAGCGCGGTCGCGATTCTCAAGGATCCGAACATTGCGTCCGACGACGCCAGCGTTAGAGAGGCCATGAGCGGCAATATCTGCCGTTGCGGTGCCTACAAGAACATTCTGTCTGCCGTGCAATCTGCGCGCTCGAAAATGGGAGGTGTCGCCTGATGCGAACTTTTGACTACGCTCGCGCCGCTTCGCCCGCGCAGGCTTTCAGCACAGCGTCCGGTGAAGGGCAACGCTTCTATCTGGCCGGTGGCACCACACTGCTGGACCTGGTCAAGCTCGACGTGATGCAACCGCAGCAACTGGTGGACATCAACCATCTGGCGTTGAAGCAGGTCGAGTCGCTGCCCGATGGTCGCCTGCGCATCGGCGCGCTGGTCAGCAATACCGACCTGGCCAGCCACCCGCTGGTGCAGCAGCGCTACCCGGTGTTGTCCGAGGCGATTCTTGCCGGTGCTTCGACCCAATTGCGCAACAAGGCGACCACCGCCGGCAATCTCATGCAGCGTGTACGCTGCCCGTATTTTCGCGATGGTATTTCCGCCTGTAACAAGCGCCAGCCGGGCTCTGGCTGCGCAGCGATCGGCGGGATGAACCGCAGTGTGCACGCAGTGCTGGGCACCAGCGAACACTGCATTGCCACGCATCCGTCAGACATGTGTGTCGGCATGGCGGCCATCGGCGGGCAGGTTACCGTCCAGGGCGCCAACGGCTCGCGGGATATCCCGCTCGCCGACTTTCATTTGCTGCCGGGTGATACGCCAGAGCGCGAACACGCGCTGGCGCCCCATGAGCTCATCACGCATGTGACCCTCGACGCGCCGCTGTCAGGCAGCCGCTCTTCTTACCTGAAGCTGCGCGACCGAACCTCTTACCAGTTCGCCCTGGCATCCAGTGCCGTGATTCTGGTGATGGACGGCAAGCGCATTACCGATGCGCGCATTGCGCTGGGTGGCGTGGGCACCAAGCCGTGGCGTGCCCTGGAAGCGGAACGTGCGCTGATCGGTCAGCGTGCCGACCCGGACACCTTTGCGCAGGTCGCAGCGCTGGCGATGAAGGGCTCGCGGGCCTATGAACACAACGCCTTCAAGATCCCGCTGGGTCAGCAGGTCATCGTCCGCAACCTTCGTGACCTCACGGCCTAGGAATTTCTCATGAGTGAAAACATCATTGGTGTGCCGCAGCGTCGTATCGACGGCGGCAAGAAAGTCAGTGGTCAGGCGCGCTATGCCGCAGACCATCCGATGGGCAAGATGCTTTACGCCTATGGCGTCTACAGCACCATCGCCAACGGGCGCGTGCTGGCCATAAAGGATCAGCAGGCCAAGGCGATGCCTGGTGTGGTCGATATCTTTCATCATGACAACTTCCCCACGCTGCACCGTACTCCGAACACCAAACTGAGCTTTGCCAAGATGCTCTCGGCCAGCAAGGCGGACGAGCATCGCCTGCCGTTCGAGGATGACCGTATCTACTACCCTGGCCAGTTTGTGGCCCTGGTGGTGGCCGAGAGCTTCGAGCAGGCGAGGGCGGCGGCCTATCGCGTGACGGTGGATTACGACGAGCGTCCGGCGGTCAAGGACCTTGCCGAAGGCATGCGCGTCAACGGCGCCCGCGATGGCGGTGCCGGGCACAACCGGGGCAACCCGGACAGCGCGTTCGATGGCGCAAAAGTCAAAGTCGACCAGACCTACACCACGCCGGTGGAAGTACACAACCCGATGGAAATGCACGCCAGCACCGCCTGGTGGCAGGACGGCAAACTGTTTGTCTATGAAAGCACCCAGGGCGTGGTCAACCACCGCAACCTGCTGGCCAACGTCTTTGACCTGTCCCCCGACCGGGTGGAAGTGCGCGCGCCCTTCATCGGCTCAGGGTTCGGCGGCAAGCTGTGGCCGTGGCCGCATTCGGTCGCAGCGTGCGCCGCTGCCAAAGTCACCGGGCGACCGGTGCAACTGGTGTTGCCACGTGCGCAGATGTTCACCACGGTGGGCCACCGTCCGGAAACTCGCCAGCGCCTGCGTCTGGCCACCGATGCGAGCGGCAAGCTGGTGTCGATTCGTCACGAGTCGTTCAACAACACCTCGATGCTCGATGACTACACCGAAAACTGCGGTGGCGTGACCAAAAGCCTGTATGCCTGCGATAACGTACTGGTCAGCCACAAGATCAGCCCCATCAACCGCGGTACGCCGACCTCCATGCGTGCGCCGGGCGCGGCACCGGGTCTGTTTGCACTGGAGTCGGCCATTGATGAAATGGCGCTGGCCAGTGGCATGGACCCTCTGGCATTCCGCAAGCTGAACCTCTCTGACAAGGATCAGAGCGCAGGCCTGCCGTGGTCCAGCAATCACCTGCCTGAAGCCATCGACAAGGCCGCCGAACGGTTTGGCTGGCAGGCACGCAAGGCCGACGTCGGTTCGATGCGCGAAGGCGATGAAATCATTGGTTACGGCATGGGCGCCTGCAATTGGGAAGCCTATCAGGTGCCCACTGATGCGCGGGTCATTCTGCGTTCCGACGGCACGGCTCTGGCTCAGTGCGGCTTGCAGGACATCGGCACCGGCACGTACACCATCGTCGCGCAAACCGTCAGCCAGTTGACCGGCATTCCCATGGAGCGCGTCGAAGTGGAACTGGGCAGCTCGTCGTTCCCGGCAGGCCCGGTGTCCGGTGGCTCGTGGGTCACTGCCAGCGTAATGCCGGCGATTGCCGGCGCCACCCGCGAAGCGTTGCAGAAACTGCGCCAGTACGCCGTCAGCAAGGATGCCGTGTTCGCCGGACAGGACGCCGAAGCGATCAAGGTCGAGAACGGTCAACTGGTCATGGGTGAGCAGCGTGCGAGCTTCGTCGATGTGCTCAATGGCCAGCGTCTGTCGCGTGCCGAGGGCACGTTCCAGAGTGGCATGCCTGAGGCCGGCAAGTACTCATTCCGCTCGTTCGGCGTGCATTTTGTCGAGGTGCGCTGGGACCCGGGCATTTCCAGCCTGCGCGTTTCGCGGGTGGTCAGCGCCATTGACGTGGGCAAAGTGGTCAACCCGCTGGCGGCACGCAATCAGGTGGAAGGCGCGATTGTGATGGGCATCGGCATGGCCTTGTTCGAGGCCGGTGAATACGATCCGCGCAGCGGCATGCCGGTCAATAACAACTACGCCGAGTACGTGGTACCGGTGCATGCGGATCAACCGGACATCGACGTCCTGCTGCTCGATTATCCGGACTACAACCTGGGTGAATTCGGCGCACGAGGTATCGGCGAGATCGGTGTGACCGGGCTGGCCGCAGCAGTGGCCAACGCGGTGTATCACGCGACCGGCAAACGGGTGCGCAGCCTGCCGATCAGCAAGGAAAAACTGATGGCAGGGTTGTAACAATGAAACAGCTTGATTTGCAGGTAGTACAACAGGCGAGGGACTGGCTGGCCAGCGGCAAGGCGGTCTGGCTGTGCACGGTTCTTTCCACGTTCGGCTCGGCCCCACGCGGGCCGGGTGCGATGCTGGTGGCGCTGGGCAGCAGTGAGCATCGCGGCTCTCTGTCGGGTGGTTGCGTGGAAGAGGATTTTCTCGAGCGCGTTGCCGCGGGGCAGTTCGAGCCGGTCAATCAGGTGGTTCGCTATGGCGACGGCGGCTTCGCGCCAACGCGGGCCTTGCCGTGCGGCGGTGTGCTGGATGTGCTGATCGAGTTCATTGCGCCAAAACCTGAGGCCGATGCACATCTGGCGGCCATCGAGCAGGCGCTGGCCGGGCGCGAACTGGTCAGCAGGCAGGTGCACCTGGGCGGTGTGCAGAGAGCGATCGGGCCGGCGACGATGGGCGAGTCGCGTGTGCAGGTCGATGGTGAACGGATCAGCATCCGCATGGGCGCGGTGTATCGTGTGCTGCTCGCCGGGCTGTCGCCGGTGGCAGAGTTCTGCGCCAGTTTTGCCGTTGCGATGGGCTATGAGGTGATCGTCTGTGACCCTCGTGTCGAAGTGACCTCAGGGTTTTCAATGCCAGGTGTCGAGGTGCGTGGCGTGCTGCCTGCGGTGTTCATTGCCGAGGGCGGCTGCCACAGTTCGACGGCCGTGCTGGCGCTGACGCACGATCCGAAGCTGGACGATCTGAGCATGCTCGAGGCGGTACGTACCGAGGCGTTCTACATAGGTGCAATGGGCTCGATGCGCACCAGCAGCAAACGTCTGGAGCGTCTGGGGCGGATTGGCGGGCTGGACGCTCAGGTCCTGGACCGGATCCACGCGCCGATCGGCCTGAACCTGGGCAGCAAGACGCCTTCCGAGATCGCCATTGCGGTAATGGCCGATATCCTGCGGGTGGCCAACGGTGTCAGTCGTGCCGATGTGTAAGGTGTTGCCGGCAGGCTTCTGCCAGCGCTGAAGGGGTGTCGGCGTCGCGCAGGATGCCAGGGTCATCGCAATACAGTAGGTCACACGCCTCGGGGTTATTCGTGATCAGGGCCTTCGCGCCCTGATCGCTTTCCAGTTTCAGCAGTGCCGGCCAGAATCGTCGACCGATGATCACCGGATGGCCACGCTGGCCTTCATGCATTGGCAGGACGATGCGCTGGGGATCGGCCATTCTGGCCAGGTCATGCAGGGTCTGCGGCTGTATCCAGGGCATGTCCGCAAGAACAACGGCAACCGCATCGGCAGAGGAGTCCATCGCTGCCGCAACGGCGCTCGCCAGGCTGTGGCCCATCCCCAGTTCGGCCTGTTCGCTGCGGATGATCGTGATGTTCGAGGCAACCCCCAGCGCATCCGCCTGGTCATCAGGGCGCAATACCACCGCCGTTTTGGCGAATGCGTTTTGCGCGTTTTCCAGGCTTGCCGTCAGCAGGGTCCGCCCGCACGGCAGAAGCGCCTGCCGCTTGTCACCGGCAAAGCGCCTGCTGCGGCCGGCTGCGAGGACCAGGGCGAACACTTCGGGGATCTGGCTGTCTATGCTGCTCAATCCGAAACCTTATGAGTGGGTGAAAGGAGAGGGCGCGTGCGGTTTGCGCGGCGCACCCTGCAGTTCTGCCGATGCACGCACAATGCCTTATTTCGCTGCCTTGCCGGTAGCGGCACGAATCATGTTTTTCGAGGGTTTCAAGTGGACAATCATATTCGTCCTGTCGAACTGGAAAAAGCCTACCGTTTGCTCAACCACGGGCCGACCGTGCTGGTCTCATCCAGCCACGAGGGCACGCATAACGTCATGGCTGCGGCCTGGGCCTGTGCGCTGGACTTCTCGCCACCGAAGGTGACGCTGGTCATCGACAAGATGACCAAGACCCGCGGACTGGTGGAGAAGAGCGGCTACTTTGCCCTGCAGGTGCCCAATCTGGATCAATTGCAGATGACCTTCGACGTCGGCACCCAGAGCAAGGTCTTCACTCCGGACAAGCTGGACAAGGCCAATGTGGACCTGTTTCGCATTGACGGGCATGACTCGCCGCTGGTGGCCGGATGTTCGGCCTGGCTGATCTGCAAGGTCATTCCCGAGCCGCACAATCAGCAGACTTATGACCTGTTCATTGGCGAAGTGGTGGGCGCCTGGGCTGACAACCGCGTGTTCAACGACGGGCACTGGGAATTCGAAAAGGCCGACCCGAAATGGCGCAGTCTGCATTACGTCGCGGGCGGGCATTTCTATACGATCGGTGAGCCTGCGGTGGTGGATACGGGCGACGAGTAATCGCGATGTCTGGCCCTGACGATCCTCGCCGACCGTAAGGGCCTCTTCGTGAGCAAGCTCACTCCCACACAAGCACACTCATTGGTCCCACAGATGGCTCCCGTGGTAGCGAGCTTGCTCGCGAAGGGGGACTGACTGATCAGTCAATACTCAGCGGCTACACCTGCTCCTTGGTGAGCAACGCGAATCGCCATCCCGGCCAGTCCCGCAAGGGCTGTGTATCTTCTGCACCCTCAGTGACGATCCCGCCACACAGTCTGTGCATTGCAGAACTCGCGTACTCCAAAGTGCGACAGCTCACGGCCAAAACCGCTTTTCTTCACACCACCAAAGGTCACGCGCGGGTCTGAAGCGCTGTAGCCGTTGATGAACACACCGCCGGTTTCCAGTTCCTCGGTCATGCGCTCTGCCAGTTGCAGGTCGCGGGTATAAACCGTCGCGGTCAGGCCGAAATCACTGTCATTGGCCAGCTCCAGAGCGTGCTGCGCGTCGCGGGCGGTGATGATCGACGCAACCGGCCCGAACAGCTCCTGCCTGAACGAAGTCATCCGGTCGGTGACGTCACCGAGCACGGTCGGCTCGTAATAATTGCCCTGGCCTTCAGCTTTTTTGCCGCCCAGCAACAGCGTGGCGCCTTCGGCGAGCGTGTCCTGTACCTGGGCATCCAGCTCGTCGCGCAGATCGAAACGCGCCATGGGGCCAATGTAGGTTTCGCCGGAAAGAGGATCGCCCGTTACCAGTTGACGCGTTTGCTCGACGAACCTGCGGGTGAACTCCTCGACCACGCCTTGCTCGATGATCAGACGCTTGGCCGCTGCACAGACCTGCCCGGTGTTCTGGAAGCGGCCAATCACCGCGGCCTTCACAGCCTGATCCAGGTCCGCATCATTGAGCACGATGAACGGGTCGGAGCCGCCCAGTTCCAGCACGCACTTCTTCAGTGCCGCACCGGCCTGGGCGCCGATGGCCTGGCCGGCACGCACGCTGCCGGTCAGAGTGACAGCTGCGATGCGCGGGTCGGCAATGGCGTTTGAAACGCCTTCCGGGGTCACGTTGATGACCTCGAACACACCCTCCGGGAAGCCGGCACGCTTGAAGGCGCCGAGCATCAGGTAAGCGCAGCCCATTACGTTGGGCGCGTGCTTGAGCACATAGGTGTTACCGGCCAGCAGGGTCGGAATCGCGCCGCGCAGCACTTGCCAGATCGGAAAATTCCACGGCATTACCGCGAGAATCGGGCCCAGCGGACGGTACTCGATCCGCGCCTTGTCATGCTCGACCTGAGTTGCTTCGGCCACCAGCATCGCCGGGCCTTGTGCCGCGTACCAGTCGCACAACTGGGCGCATTTCTCGATCTCGCCTCGGGCCTGGGCAACGGGCTTGCCCATTTCCTGGCTGATCATGCGGGCAATGTTTTCGACGTCATCGCGCAGGGCCTGGCCCATGGCGACGATCAGTTGCGCACGTTGCTGAACCGGCGTGCGCTTCCAGCCGGCAAAACCGGCAGCCGCACGCGACAGGCTTTGATCCAGCGCAGTGGCGGATTCGAAGGCATAGTGGCCGATCTGCTCGCCGGTGGCAGGGTTGATCGAGATTGCATGGGTGTTGCTGGTGACAGTAGTCATTGCGCCATCCTGTTGAGGTGGAAGTGGGACCAGAATATAGGCGTGCAATGCTTTCTAAAACTGAATAATAATGAGCGTAACGTTCATGTTTGGAGAATGATATGGATCTGGTTCAGCTGGAGATCTTCAAGGCAGTGGCTGAACACGGCAGCATCAGCGCCGCCGCGCAGCACATCCACCGGGTGCCCTCGAACCTGACCACGCGCATCAAGCAGCTGGAGCAGGATCTGGGCGTCGACCTGTTCATTCGCGAGAAGCACCGCTTGCGCCTGTCTCCTGCAGGCTGGAATTTTCTCGACTACACGCGACGCATCCTGGATCTGGTGCAGGAAGCGCGTTCTGCTGTGTCCGGGGAGGAGCCACAGGGGCCTTTTGCACTGGGGTCGCTGGAAAGCACGGCTGCGGTCAGGATTCCTGCGCTGCTGGCCGCCTACAACCAGCAGAACGCCAAGGTCGAGCTGGACCTGTCCACTGGCCCGTGCGGAACCATGATCGACGGCGTGCTGGCCGGTAGACTGGTGGCTGCGTTCGTCGACGGGCCGGTGCAGCATCCGTCGCTCGACGGCGTGCCGGTCTTCGAAGAGGAAATGGTCATCATCGCGCCGCTCAATCATGCGCCGGTCAAGCGCGGGCGGGACGTCAGCGGAGAGAGTATCTATGCGTTTCGTGCCAACTGCTCGTACCGCCATCATTTTGAACGCTGGTTCACCGATGACGCGGCAGTGCCGGGCAAGATCCATGAAATGGAGTCCTACCACGGCATGCTCGCCTGCGTCAGCGCCGGTGCCGGGCTGGCGCTGATGCCGCGCAGCATGCTGGAAAGCATGCCCGGCTGCGCCACGGTCAGTATCTGGCCGTTGTCCGAGAAGTTTCGCTACCTGCACACCTGGCTGATCTGGCGCCGGGGCACGGTGTCGCGCAGCCTGGCCCGCTTTGTCGAACTCCTGGAACAGCGCAGCGAACCGGCGAACGTTTAACGGCCTGCAGAAACCCGCTCGGCAATCGCCGCACCCACGTGCTGAGTCGAAAGCGTGCCGCCCAGATCCGGCGTGACGTCGCCGTTGGCGATCACTTGCTCGATGGCGGTGATGATCTCGTCATGGGCCGCGGTGAAACGCTGATCGCCCTGGCCGAGGAATTCGAGCATCAGCGCCCCTGACCAGATCATCGCGATCGGGTTGGCGATGTTCTGGCCGAAGATGTCCGGGGCCGAGCCGTGGACCGGTTCGAACAGCGACGGGAAGTGGCGCTCGGGGTTGAGGTTGGCTGACGGCGCAATGCCGATGGTGCCTGCGCACGCCGGGCCGAGGTCGCTGAGGATGTCGCCGAACAGGTTGGACGCCACCACCACGTCGAAGCGCTCGGGTTGCAGCACGAAACGCGCGCAGAGAATGTCGATGTGTTGCTTGTCCCAGCTGATGCCGGGGTACTGGCTGGCCATCGCTTCGGTGCGTTTGTCCCAGTACGGCATGCTGATAGCCATGCCGTTGGATTTGGTCGCCGAGGTAACGTGCTTGCGCTCGCGTTTGCTGGCCATCTCGAAGGCGAACTTGAGAATGCGGTCAACGCCGCGACGGGTGAACACCGATTCCTGCAACACGAATTCGTTGTCGGTGTTTTCGAACATGATCCCGCCCAGCGACGAGTATTCACCTTCGGTGTTTTCCCGGACCACGACAAAGTCGATGTCGCCCGGTTTGCGATTGGCCAGCGGGCAGGGCACGCCGGGAAACAGCCGCACCGGGCGGATATTTGCGTACTGATCGAATTCGCGGCGAAACTTGAGCAGCGATCCCCACAGCGAGATGTGATCGGGAACCTTTTCCGGCCAGCCCACGGCGCCGAAGAAGATCGAGTCAAAGCCCTTGAGCTGTTCGAACCAGTCGTCTGGCATCATTTTGCCGTGCTTCAGGTAGTAATCGCAGCTGGCCCATTCGAAGTATTCGAACTCCAGTTCCAGCCCGTGCCGTGCGGCGGCGGCCTGCACCACGCGCACTCCTTCGGGCAGCACCTCCAGGCCGATGCCGTCACCGGCGATGGCAGCGATACGCAGTTTCTTGTTGTTCATGGTGGCGCTCTCTCTGAATCGATCCATTGCGGGTGTGCAATCAATGAGTTGCACAGGCCATCCATGCTATAAGCGCACGATATAAAGATAATCAGCTGATTAATGCACTGAGAAAACACGAATCGTGAATAAATATCCCAGCCTCGATGATTTGAATGTGTTCGTTCATGTGGCCCGGCGTTCAAGCTTCGTCGGGGCTGCGGATGAGCTGGGCATGTCCGCGGCCTACGTCAGCAAACGTATTCGTTTGCTGGAGCAGGGTATGGGTGTGGTGTTGCTGCACCGCTCGACCCGGCAGGTGTCGATTACCGAAGATGGCGAGCGCGTCTACGAGTGGGCCAAGGGCATGCTCGATTCAGTGCAGCAGATGGGTGACGAAGTGGCGGCGCTGCACGGCGAGCCGAGTGGCTTGTTGCGGGTCGTCAGCAGTCAGGGCTTTGGCCGCCGTTTCGTCGCGCCTGCGTTGTCGGAGCTGGCGGCGCGTTATCCGAAGCTGGATATCCGCCTGGACATTCAGGACCGGCTGGTCGATCTGATCGAGGAGGGCGTCGATCTGGATATCCGCGTCGGCAACGAAATCGCCCCGCACCTGCGCGCCAGGCATCTGGCCAACAACTGGCGGGTTCTGTGCGCGAGCCCCGGCTACCTCGACGTTCATGGCACGCCGCTTAATCTTGGTGAGCTGGCCAATCACGATTGCCTGGTGATCAAGGAGCGCGACCGGCCATTCGGCATCTGGCACCTCAACGGGCCGCAGGGTGCCGAAACCGTCAAGGTGACCGGCAGCCTGTCTACCAACCACGGCGAAATCGCCCGTCAGTGGTGCCTGGACGGGCGCGGGGTGTTGCTGCGTTCGCTATGGGATGTGCGCACTGACCTGGCCGAGGGCCGGCTGGTTCAGGTGTTGCCGGATTACCGCCAGGATGCAGACATCTGGGCGGTGCATACCTCGCCGCTGATGAGTTCGGCCAAGGTCCGCGTCACGGTGGAGTTTCTGCGCGACTACCTTGCCCTGCATCCTTCGCCGGTCAACCATTGAGGCACGCAATGCCCTGTCAGTGGGTGCCGGCTGCCTTGTTCAGGTCGCTGTCGGTCCACTCGGTGTAGATACAGGCGTCTGCGGCCGCCCAGCGCACGCGCACCGGGTCGCCCGCCTTGAGCGACATGCCGTTCGCGGAAAGCGCTTTGACGGTCATGGCAGTGCCTCCGGCTGAGACCACCGAGCATGTCTGGCTCTCGCCGAGAAAAAGCACTTCAGCAACCGTGGCGTTTACCTCGTTCCAGCCTGCTTCAAGCGGCATGGCCGCTGCCTGGGACACGCTCAGCGCCTGGGCTTTCTCCGGGCGCACCATGAGCAGCACCTCCTGATCGGTCTTCAGCCCTGCGGTCAGGCGAATCGCCAGTGTGCTGCCTTCGAAGGTCGCCACGGCATTGCCCTGGGCCTTGAGCCTGAGGAAGTTCGAGTTGCCGAGAAACGAGGCGACGAAGGCATTCGGCGGATCCTGATACAGGTCATAGCCCGAGCCCAGACCGACGATCTTGCCATGGCTGAAAATGGCGATGCGCTGTGACAGGCGCATGGCTTCTTCCTGATCATGGGTTACGTAAACGATGGTGATGCCCAGCCGGCGATGCAACTGGCGCAGTTCGTCCTGCAGGTCTTCGCGCAGCTTCTTGTCCAGTGCGCCCAGAGGCTCGTCCATCAGCAGGATGCGCGGCTCGTAGACCAGCGCCCGGGCGATGGCGACCCGTTGCTGCTGGCCGCCTGACAGTTGCGACGGGCGCCGATGAGCAAAGGCTTCCAGCTGAACCAGCTTGAGCATCGCATCGACTTTCTTCTCGCGTTCGGCCGCAGGCAACTTGCGGATCGCCAGCGGGAAGGCAATGTTGTCGCGTACCGACAGGTGCGGGAATAGCGAGTAGCGCTGGAACACCATGCCGATGTCGCGCTTGTGCGGCGGCACATTCACCAGCGATTTGCCGCCCACCAGAATCTCGCCCGAGCTGGGCGTTTCGAAGCCGGCGAGCATCGACAGCGTGGTGCTTTTTCCCGAACCGCTGGAGCCCAGGAAGGTCAGGAATTCACCGTCCTGGATGTCCAGGGAAATGTCGTCGACAGCGGCGAAATTTCCGTAGTGCTTGTTCAGATTACACAGGCTGACCAGTGTGTGCTTTTGCTGATGGGCGGGGGCTTTGATCACGGCACTCATGACGTACTCCTGGCTTCGTTGCGGCGACGCAGGGTCGCGGCGATGAACATGATCAGCACCGACAGGGCGATCAGCAGCGTTGAGGCGACGGCGATGACCGGCGTCAGGTCCTGACGCAGGGTGGTCCACATTTTCACGGGAAGGGTTTGCAGGGTCGGGCTGGCCATCATCACGCTCAACACCACCTCGTCCCACGACACCAGGAACGCGAACAGCGCACCGGCCATCATGCCCGGCCGGATCCCGGGAAAGGTCACCTTGTAGATGGCCTGCAAGCGTGAAGCGCCGCAGATGACCGCAGCATCCTCGATGGACTGGTCGAACAGCTTCAGCGAATTGATGATCGAGATGATGGTGAACGGCAACGCGACGATCACATGGCTGACGACGAAGGAAAACAATGTGCCGGTGTAACCGAGCTTGAGAAACAGCGCGTAGACCGCGACGGCGATGATCACCAGCGGCACGATCATCGGCAGTGTGAAGACGCCGTACAGAAAATCACGCCCCGGAAACCGGCCACGCACCAGTGCGAACGCGGTGGGCAGGCCCAGCGCCACCGAGGCGAGGGTGGTCAGGATCGCGACCTTGAAGCTGGACATGGCCGCGGCCATCCAGTCCGGGTTGGAAAAAAACTGCTGATACCACTTCAGCGTCCAGCCGGGCGGCGGGAACACCAGCCACTGCGAGGAACCGAACGACAGCAGGACGATGAACAGGATCGGCAGCAACAGGAACAGCGCGATCAGGGCGGTGGTCAGGTACAGGCCCGTACGCAAGCCGGGGCTCATGGCATTGGGTGTCAGGAGCATGGCGGTTTACCTCGCGTTGCTGGCGCCGACCGGTGATTCCGGCTGGAGCTTCAGGTAGAAGTAGAACAGCACCAGCGTGATCAGCACCAACAACGCAGCGGCGGCACTGGCCAGCCCCCAGTTGAGGAACGACTGCACCTGCTGGACGATGAATTCGGGCAGCATCATGTTCTGCGCGCCGCCGAGCAGTGCCGGGGTGACGTAGTAACCGAGTGACATGACAAACACCATCAGGCCTCCGGAAAACAGCCCAGGACGGCACAGTGGCAGAAACACTCTGAAGAAATTGCTCCAAGGGCTGGCACCGCAGATCGAGCCCGCCTGCAGCACCATGGGATCGATGGCCTGCATGGTCGCCTGCAATGGCAGGACGATGAACGGAATCATGATGTAGCTCATGCCGATCACCACACCGGTCAGGTTGTGCACCATTTCCAGCGGTTGATCGATGATACCCATGGCCATCAAGGCCTTGTTGACGACCCCGGAGGCCTGCAACAGCACCAGCCACGAATAGGTGCGGGCCAGCAGGCTGGTCCACATCGACAGCAGCACGATATTGAGAATCCAGCGGCCCCAGCCGCGCGGCACCAGGGTGATCACCCAGGCGAGCGGAAAGCCCAGCAGCAGGCTGAACAGCGTCACCAGACCGGCTACGGAAAAGGTATTGAGCAGCACCCGCGAGTAGGCCGAGTTGGCAAACAGTTGCTCATAGTTGCCAAGGCCCGGCACCGGCTCAAGCACGCCGCGCAGCAGTAGAGCAATCAGCGGCGCGAAGAAGAACAGTCCGAGGAAGATCAGCGCCGGAAGCAGATTGCGGCTGCCACGCCAGCGCTGTGCGAGGGAAGGGGATGGCGGCATGCCCGGCGCCTTCTGGCTGGCCGCGCCAGCGGTGCTGGAAGCACCCCCGGCCGGCATGGATTGACGAGGAGCAACCGCTGTCATCTTTACTTGACCAGCCATTCGTTCCACCGTGTCGCAATATCAGCGCCGTTCTTGGCCCAGTATGCGAAGTCGAGAGTGATTTGATCGGCAACGTGCGCGGTCGGCAGGTTAGGTGCCAGCGTAGAGTCCAGGCGCGCAACGCTCTGGGTATTGACCGGGGCATAGGCACTGAGGTTGGAGAAGTCTGCCTGGCCTTTGGCGCTGGTCGCGTTGGCGATGAATTTCATCGCGGCGTCCTTGTTTTTTGCACCCTTGGGTACGACCAGAAAGTCAGCCATGACCAGGTTCTGCTTCCAGCTCACCCCCACCGGGGCGCCATCCTGCTGCAGGGCGTAGACCCGGCCGTTCCACATCTGCCCCATCGACACTTCGCCGGAGGCCAGCAGTTGCTGGGACTGCGCACCGCCGCCCCACCAGACGATGTCCTTCTTGATGGTGTCGAGTTTTTTGAAGGCGCGGTCGAGGTCCAGCGGGTAAAGCTTGTCGGGTGCTACGCCATCGGCCAGCAGGGCCAGTTCCAGCACGCCGGGGCTTGGCCACTTGTACAGCGCGCGCTTGCCCGGGTAGGTCTTGGTGTCGAACATCGCGGCCCAGTCGCCAGGCGCCTTGCCGCCGACTTTACTTTCGTTGTAGCCGAGCACGAAGGAGAAGAAGAACGAACCGGCACCGTGGTCAGTCACGAAGCGCTTGTCGATCTCATCGCGTTTGATGGCGCTGAAGTCCAGAGGCTCCAGCAGGCCTTCGCTGGCGGCGCGCAGGGCGAAGTCGGCTTCGACATCGACAACGTCCCACTGCACGTTACCGCTTTCGACCATGGCCTTGAGTTTGCCGTAGTCGGTAGGACCATCCTGCACAACGGTGATACCGCTGGCCTTGCTGAATGGAGCCGCCCAGGCCTCCTTCTGGAAGTCTTGCGTGGAGCCTCCCCAGCTCACAAAGTTGACGCTCTCGGCGGCAATAGCGGCGACACTCGAGAAAGCCAGCACGCCAGCGGCCAGGACTGCTGTTGCACGTTTGTTCAACACCATTTTTACGCCCTCATTTGTTGTGTTTTGAGCGGGCTTTTCTTGCCCGCGTAATCGGGAGCAGTAGGTCCAATGGGCCTTGAAACCTTGTACAGGTCAGGTGCTGTTATTAGTGCTGTCCCTTGCCGGGCGCGTCTGACCAGATCTTGTATTTATGGAATGTCATATTATGGTATTCCAAACTTTCTGCAAGCGTTTTGCCCTCTCAAAACGCCTTCATGGTCCGGTTTCCGGTCAGCGCCTGTGGTTGCAGGCGGCGGATTATCGGGCTCGCGTGACGAGTTTTTGCCTGGTCAGCCGGGAAACGGAATACTTTCAATCACTTCCAGATCGTAGCCGGTCAACCCTGCGTATTTCAGTGGCGGGCCGAGGTGGCGCAGCTTGCCGACGCCCAGGTCCTGCAAGATCTGTGCGCCCGTACCGACCTCGGAATAAATGCGCGATTGCGAGCGGGTGTATTGACGGGGTGGCTGGGTGAGTTGCGGGATGCGCTCCAGCAGCGCCTGGGACGATTCGTGATTGGCCAGCACCACTACCACACCGTGACCTTCCTGTGCGACACGTTGCAGGGCGGCCCAGAGTGTCCAGTTGGCAGGCCCGTTGTATTCGGCGCCGACCAGGTCGCGCAGCGGGTCGACCACATGCACGCGTACCAGCGTGGCGGCGTCGCGCCGGATGTCGCCCATCACCATGGCCATGTGCACGCCACCTTCGATGCGGTCTTCGTAGCTGAACAGACGGAAGGTGCCGTGCACGGTCGGCAGTTCGCGCTCGCCAATCCTGACGATGGTGTGTTCGGTGCTCAGGCGGTAATGGATCAGGTCGGCGATGGTGCCGATACGGATGTCGTGCTTTTTGGCGAACACTTCCAGGTCGGGTCTTCTGGCCATGCTGCCGTCATCATTCATCACTTCAACGATGACCGACGCTGGCGTGAAACCGGCCAGCCGGGCCAGGTCGCAGCCCGCTTCGGTATGCCCGGCGCGGGTCAGCACGCCGCCGTCGCGAGCGCGCAATGGAAAGATATGGCCCGGCTGCACCAGGTCCTCCGGTACCGCGTGCGGGTTGACGGCGGCCTGCACGGTACGCGCACGATCTGCCGCGCTGATGCCGGTGGTCACACCCGTCGTCGCCTCGATGGATACCGTGAACGCGGTGGCGAATACGCTGCCGTTGCTGGGCACCATCTGTTCCAGGCCCAGACGCTGACAGTGCTCGTCGGTCAGCGTCAGGCAGATCAGACCGCGCGCTTCGCGAGCCATGAAGCTGATTGCCTGCGGCGAACAGCAGTCGGCGGCGAGTAGCAGATCGCCTTCGTTTTCCCGGTCTTCGTCGTCGACCAGCAACACCATCTTGCCCTGGCGGTAGTCTTCAATGATATCTTCGATGCGATCGAACGCCATAGTCAGTTTCCCGGTTTTATGGGTGGATGAATCGTGGTATACCATAAGACAGAATATTTCACAGATTGCCTATCAATGAAACAGCGAGCTCGCGATGAAAGCCTATTGGATTGCACACGTTGATGTGACCGACCCCCAGCAGTACAGCGAATACACCCAGCGCGCCCCGGCGGCTTTCGAGCTGTTCGGTGGCAGGTTCCTGGCGCGCGGCGGGCGTTCCGAGGCGCTTGAAGGGCGCGGCACGCCGCAGCGCACGGTGATTATCGAATTTGAATCCTACGAAAAGGCGCTGGCCTGTTATCAGTCGCCCGAGTATCAGCATGCGATGAGCCACAGGCAGGGCGCTTCCAAGGCCGAGATCGTGATCGTCGAGGGGCAGTTTTAGGCGTTCAGTGGCGAGCTGAAAGCGTCAGGCGTTCACCGGATAAAGTGCACCTTGCCGGTGTCGTCGTTGCCGATATAAATACCGTAGACACCGGCCTGATGTTCTTCGATATAGCGTTCCAGTATCTGCCGGATAGCGGGGTAATAGATGCTGTCCCACGGGATGTCTTCGGCGGCGAAGAATCTGTAGTCCAGGGTTTCCGGGCCGAACTGGCCGGTCACCTCCAGCGCGATGGCACGGAACACGATGTAGACTTCGCTGATGCGCGGCACGCTGAAAATGGAGTAGGGCGAAAGGATCTCGGCGCGTACACCGGTTTCTTCCCAGACTTCACGCAGCGCCGCCTGCTCGGTGGTTTCACCGCTTTCCATGAAACCGGCAGGCAGTGTCCAGGTGCCGGGGCGCGGCGGGATGGCACGCTGGCAGAGCAGGTACTTGCCTTCCTGCTCGATGATGCAACCCGCGATGATCTTCGGATTGACGTAGTGAATGTACTGACAGCCGCCACAGACCAACCGCACATGCGTATCGCCCGACGGCACACGCTGAACCAGATCAGCGCTACCGCATTGGGGACAGAAGCGCGGTGTGGCCATTTCAGCGACCTATGCGAGGTTCTTTCAGCGCGACGGGGGCGACGATGTCGCGGACTTTGCTGACTTCATCCTGCTTGGATTTGAGGTATTCCAGCGCCACGCGTGCGGCGTTGCGTACGTGATCGACCGACGCCTGATGCGCGGCCAGCGGGTCGCCGCTCTTGATCGCTTCGACCATGAGCTCCATTTCCTTGTTGCTGGCACCGCGGCGGTTTTCCTGGGATACCGAGGTGGCGCGCAGGTAGCTGATGCGCGCCTGCAACTGGCGTAACTGGGTCGCGGCCACATGGTTGCCCGAGCCTTCCAGCAGTACATCGTAGAAACCCTGGACCGAGTCGATCACCTGCTGCAGTTCGCCTTCCTTGAGCGCCTGACGATTTTCCTCCAGGGCTTTTTCCAGTGCACGAATGTCCTTGGGTTTGGCCCGCAGGGTAAACAGCTGAACGATCAGGCCTTCGAGCACGCAGCGCAGCTCGTAGATATCGCACGCGTCAGCCAGCGTGATGATGGCAACACGCGGGCCCTTGGCAT
The DNA here is from genome assembly GCF_030208985.1 of Pseudomonas sp. MEJ108. NCBI lineage: Bacteria > Pseudomonadati > Pseudomonadota > Gammaproteobacteria > Pseudomonadales > Pseudomonadaceae > Pseudomonas > Pseudomonas sp. MEJ108. The sequence continues at coordinate 299,487 of NZ_JARVSW010000004.1, read as the reverse complement.
CGGCGAACTCGACCAGACCTTCGGATTCCAGGTGGCGCAGTGCCTCGCGTACCGAGGTGCGGCTCACACCGAGGCGGTCACACAGATCACGCTCGACCAGACGGTCACCCGGCAGCAGCTGAAAGTTCATGATTGCGCTGCGCAGCTTGTCCAGCACGATCTCGCGCAGCGTGACGGGGTTGCGGTTGACCTTGAAGGTGTCGTCGAGAGGCAGGCGTTTCATCGGGTGTGCTCGGAATGGGGCTGTCAAAGTAAAAACGTGACTGGAAATAAAGTCTCGCTCATGTCGGCAACCCGCACACTGCGCGGGCTGCTGCATGGCCCGGACGGATGAACCCGGGTCGTGGTCGAGTTTATCACGCCCATGCCTGCAACCACCAAAACCGCCCTGAGCCGCCTCAGACGATGGCTGGCAGTGCGCCCATCTTGCCCCGGTGATAAACCATCGGTGTGACCGGAGTCGCGGGCAGGATCAGGTTTTTCACCCGACCGACAATGATCGCGTGATCGCCGCCGTCGTATTCGCGCCACAGTTCACACTCGATGATCGCTGTGGAGTTGCCCAGCAGCGGGTTACCCAGCTCGCTCAACTGCCACTCGATGCCCTTGGTCTTGTCCTTGCCCTTGCTGGCAAACGCATAGGCTTCTGTCTGCTGATCGGCAGACAGCAGGTGAATCGCGAATTTCCTGCTGTCGCGCAACACCGGGTAAGTGTCCGATTCGTAGTTGGGGCAGAACAGCACCAGTGCCGGGTCGATGGACAGCGCGCTGAATGCGCTGGCAGTAATGCCGACCAGATTGCCCTCAGGGTCCAGGGTGGTGACGATGGTCACGCCCGAAGGGAATGACGCCATGACTTCTTTGTAAATACCGGGTTCTATCATCGCAGCGGCCTCGTTAACGCATGACAAATGGATCAGGCATGGGCGCCTGCGAAAGGTTGATCCACACCGTTTTCAGTTCGGTGTAGGCCAGCACGGAGTCTATCCCGCTCTCACGACCGTAGCCGCTATTTTTGAAACCACCGATAGGCGCCATGGCCGACACGGCTCGATACGTATTCACCCAGATGATACCTGAGCGAATATCCCGCGCCAGGCGGTGCGCGCGTCCCAGGTCGCGGGTCCAGATGCCGGCGGCGAGGCCGAACTGGGAGTCGTTGGCGATGGCCAGCGCTTCGGCTTCGTCCTTGAAACGAATCACCGAGGCCACCGGACCGAACACTTCTTCCTGCATGATCTTCATCGAATTGTGATCGCACTCGAACAGCGTAGGTTCATAGAACCAGCCTTTGCTGTCCAGCTCCGGTCGCTTGCCGCCCAGACGCAGGCGTGCACCTTCGGCCAGCGCGTCGGCTACCAGGCCTTCTACCACGGCCAGTTGCTGGGCGGTGGCCATCGGGCCCATTTCGGTGCCTTCATCCTGCGGATTGCCGATCCGGATCCGACTGGCGCGTTCGGCCAGGCGTTCCACGAATTCGTCGTAGATTTCGTCCTGCACCAGCAGTCGCGAGCCGGAAACACAGCTTTGCCCGGACGCCGCATAGATGCCGGCGACGGCGCCATTGATGGCGCTGTCCAGGTCGGCGTCGGCGAAGATGATGTTGGGTGATTTTCCCCCCAGCTCCAGTGACAGTTTGGCAAAGTTCTCCGCGCTGCTGCGCACCACATGTCGCGCAGTGGCCGCGCCACCGGTGAAGGCTATCTTGCGCACCAGCGGGTGCCGGGTGAGGGCTGCGCCAGTGGTCGGGCCGTAACCGGTGATGACGTTGACCACGCCAGGCGGAATGCCGGCTTCAAGTGCCAGACGCGCCAGTTCGAGCACGGTCGCCGAGGCGTGTTCCGAGGGTTTGAGGACGATGGTGTTGCCAGCAGCCAATGCCGGGGCCAGCTTGATGGCGGTGAGGTACAACGGGCTGTTCCAGGGGATGATCCCGGCCACCACGCCCATCGGTTCGTGCACGGTGTAGGCGAACAGGTCCGGCTTGTCGAGGGGCAGGGTGCCGCCTTCGAGTTTGTCAGCCAGCCCTGCGGTGTAATGAAAGAACTCCGGCAGGTAGCCGACCTGCCCGCGGGTCTCGCGAATCAGTTTGCCGTTGTCGCGGCTTTCCAGCTGCGACAGTTGCTCCTTGTTTTCGGCAATCAGGTCGCCCAGCTTACGCAACAGCTTGCCGCGTGCCGTGGCCGTCAAGCCGCGCCAGGCCTGACCCTCGAAGGCTTTCTGGGCGGCCTGAACGGCTCGTTCGACGTCGGCTGCGTCAGCATCCGGCAATTGCGCCCAGGGTTCGGCCAGCGCCGGGTCGAGGCTGTCGAAGGTCTTGCCGGACAACGCATCGACCCACTGACCGTCGATGCACATCTGAAAGCGGGTAAGGCTCATGCAACAATCCCCTTGATCGAATGGTGAGCGGACGCCGGTTTGTCGAGGCCGATCTTTTCGAAGAAACCGAGCAGCACCTGGTTGACCAGACGCGGCGATTCAACCGGCATCATATGGCGTTGATCGGGCAATATCGCGACCTCGGCACCGGGGATACGCGCGGCCAGTTCGCGGGCCATTTCCGGCGTCGATCCCGGGTCAAGTTCGCCCGTGGCGATCAACGTCGGTGCGCGAATATCGCCCAGATCATCGGCGCGGTACATATCCTGAGTGGCGAACAGCTTGTACGTGGTCAGGTAACCTTGCGGATCGTTGCTGGCCAGGTTGTGCCGAATGGCTGCAATCTGCGCCGGGCTGGCCGCCTGATACTCACGGCTGAACCAGCGCGAAAGCGCTTCGCCTGCGTTGGCGTCCGGGCCATGCTCGGCAGCCTGGCTGGTGCGCGCTATGACGCTGGCACGCTGTTCCGCGCTGCGATTGAAGACGCTGCTGAGCACTACCAGCCCCGACAGGTGCTGGGGGAACTCCAGCGCGAACGCACGCGCCACCAGGCCGCCCATGGAGAAACCGACGACCGCCGCCTGCGGCAACTGCAAATGTGTCAGCAGCTCGTGCAGTTGTTCGGCATAGCCCGGCAGGCCGGTGTCCGGATCGGGGCGCGGGCTGGCGCCGTGGCCGAGCATGTCGTAGGCGATGACCTGATAATGCGTGGCCAGCCCGACGATCTGGCCGCCCCACATTTCCTTGTTCAGGCCCACCCCGTGAATCAACACCATGGGGTGACCTTGGCCGGTAGCCAGATAGCTGGTACCCGCCGGGGTGTGTTCAGCGGTGAGCTGAATCATGGATCGCTCCTGCGCGGACGTTAAAGGGGATGGATCACTGGGCCTTTTCGGCGGCCAGCTCTTCCAGATCGATATACCGATTGCCGATTCGCGGGTGCAGGCGTCCGCCGTTGGCGGCGCCAAGGACTACGATGATTTCGTCGGCGCGGGGCGAATCTTCGATGTGCATTTCCAGGGTGATGTAGTGCGAGCGCAGCCCTTCATCGTCCTTGTGCATCATCGGAATCTGGATCGACGTACCTGGGCCGCCGCGTTTGTTGGTGAAGCTCAGGTAGCTCTTGGCCTGGACGGCCTCACGGTAATGATTGCCAAAGCGCAGGGTATGGATCACTGCCGAGGCGTGTTCGATTTCACCTTCTGCGCCGACCACTGCAGCCTTGCCGTAGGCCTCGATTTTTTCCGCACCGCCAATCGCATCGGTGAGGCGCTTGACCATCAGCTCGCCCAGTGCGGAGCAGTTGGCGCGGATCTCCGGTTTCAGGTCTTCGACGAAGCCACGGCCCAGCCAGGGGTTCTTGATCACCGCCGCCAGTCCGATCATGGTGACCGGTTTGTCGGTGGCTTTGCCGCCCTCGATAAAGGTTTCTTCGGTGTACGTGACGATCTTGCGAATTTCAAAGCTCATGAATGACTCCCGGAGCGAGTAATTTTGTATTTCGTCTGATGGTATACCATAAGATCGAGCATGCAAATCCTTTATTTGCGGCGGCTACCGGGCTTGTCGTTCATCTCATTTACCTCAATCCATACGCGCCCACAGCTCTAGGCTCTGTACGAAAAGTGGCTGCGCTCGGTGATGCTTCGTTAAAAACAGGCTCGGAATGCTCATTTACAACACGTAGACTCCGCTTCCTCGCCTGTTTTTGCCTCGCCTGACCTTCGCTCGCCGACTTTTCGTACAGAGCCTATCTCGCACTCATCGATGACCATTCGTCAGGTGTAAAGGCAATCGCTTTGAACAGGCGCCTTCTGGTTGTGACAGATATTCGGTGAGCCCTAAAAAGCCCTAACGAATTTTTTACTGAGGAGACTCCGAACATGAAAGCCATCGTCTATAGCGGTCCGCGTGACGTCAGTGTCAAAAACGTACCGGATGCGAAGATTCAGAAGCCGACAGATGCGCTTGTCCGAGTGACCTCCACGAATATCTGTGGCTCGGACCTGCACATGTACGAAGGCCGCACGTCGTTCGAGACCGGGCGCATTTTCGGCCATGAGAACCTCGGCCAGGTGATTGAAGTGGGCGCCGGCGTTGACCGCATCAAGGTGGGCGACTGGGTGTGCCTGCCGTTCAACATTGGCTGCGGCTTTTGCGAAAACTGTGAGAAGGGCCTGACCGGTTATTGCCTGACCGCCAACCCTGGCAGCGCTGGCGCGGCCTATGGTTTTGCCGATATGGGCGATCACGAAGGTGGCCAGGCCGAGTTGCTGCGCGTGCCGTATGCCGACTTCAACTGCCTGCTGTTGCCCGAAGATGCCGCCGAGCGTGAAGAAGATTACGTCATGCTCTCGGACATCTTTCCTACCGGCTGGCATGCCACCGAGCTGGCCGGGCTGCTGCCTGGCGAAAGCGTTGCCATCTACGGTGCCGGCCCGGTCGGTCTGATGGCTGCCCACTCGGCAATGATCAAGGGCGCGTCGCAAGTGTTCGTGGTCGACAACCATCCTGATCGTCTGGCCCTCGCGGCGAAGATGGGCGCGACGCCGATCAACTCGCTGGCGCAGGGCGCGGTGGATCAGATCCTCAATCTGACTGATGGCAAAGGCACCGACCGAGGCTGTGAGTGTGTCGGTTATCAGTGCTGCGACCGTCATGGTCACGAGGCCAATCACGTCACCATGAACAACCTCGTTGCCTCGACCAAGGCGACTGGCGGAATCGGTGTCGTGGGCGTTTTCGTGCCGCAGGATCCGGGCGCCAAAAGCGACCTCGCCAAGGAAGGCAAGATGGCCTTCGACTTTGGCTCGTTCTGGTTCAAGGGCCAGCAGATCCGTACCGGTCAGGCCAACGTCAAGGCTTACAACCGTCGCCTCGCCGAGCTGATCCACCACGGTCGCGCCAAGCCGTCGCAGATCATTTCCCATCGCCTGAAGCTTGAAGAGGGCCCTGACGCCTACAAGCACTTCGATGCGCGTGATGAAGGCTGGACCAAGGTAGTGCTCAAGCCAGGTGCGTGATAGCCGCGTTTGACCAGCCCTTTGGTTGAAAGCCCTTGTCCTATCCGCCACAGGCGATCGGCAAGGGCTTCAGCACTTCAGTCAGAACTTTTATTCAGCGAGATTTATTCAGATGAACGAAGAATACCCAAAGCCGCCATTTGCCAGTCAGCCACAGGAAGTTCCAGGCATGCAGGGCAAGATGGACCCCTATCCCGATTGCGGTGAAAAGAGCTACAAGGGCTCCGGACGTCTGCAGGGCAAGATCGCTCTGATCACCGGCGCTGACAGCGGCATCGGCCGCGCAGTGGCGATTGCCTTTGCACGGGAAGGCGCGCAGGTCGCGATCTCCTACTTGAACGAGCATGAGGACGCGCAAGAAACCAAGCGCTGGGTCGAAGAGGCGGGCCGCAAATGCCTGCTGTTGCCGGGCGACCTGGCACAGAAGCAGCAATGCGAAGACATCGTGAGCAAGACCGTTGCAGAGTTTGGTCGCATCGATGTGCTGGTCAACAACGCTGCGTTCCAGATGACGCATGAAACGCTGGACGAAATCTCCGACGAAGAGTGGGTCAAGACCTTCGATATCAACATCACCGCGATGTTTCGCATCTGCAAGGCTGCGGTTCCGCATATGCCACGGGGCGGCTCGATCATCAATACCAGTTCGGTGAATTCGGACATGCCCAAGCCGACGCTGCTGGCCTACGCGACCACCAAGGGCGCGATTGCCAACTTCACCGGTGGCCTGGCGCAGTTGCTGGGCGAGAAGGGCATCCGTGTGAACAGCGTGGCACCCGGCCCGATCTGGACGCCGCTGATCCCGGCGACCATGACCGATGAAGACGTGAAAAGCTTCGGCAGCGAGACACCGCTGGGACGCCCGGGGCAGCCGGTGGAAGTTTCGCCGATCTATGTGCTGCTGGCCTCGGACGAAGCCAGTTACATTTCCGGCTCGCGCTATGCAGTGACGGGCGGCAAGCCGATTCTGTAATTACCCCGACAACGCCTTTTTTGTTGAAACGGTGCCCAGACAGGCACCGTTTTTTCAGGCGTCAATGGCACTCTGTATCTGCACTAGCGGGTACTGCCATTGATCACCTAATTTCCAGGCTGATTCATCCGTGTTTGTGCATATCGGACAGGCTGGCCGGTCGCCATGACCAGCGACGAAAGCGTGTCGGCATTCATCTGCAATAATAAAGTCCGGGTCGTTGTGTTGCTCAAGAACTCTTGTTTTCGCTGTGCCGGGGTGCGCGCATTCTTGGTCAACGCCTGCATAGCGGCTATATAGTCGGCAGGATCAAATTGTTCTTCGTCGGGGCCATGCTGCGAGATTTCTCTTAATGACATTCGGATCTCGCTGGACCACGCCTCGACCTGTGCAGCATCCGCTCCGTCGACGAGGAGCTTGCCAGCATCCGTCAGATAATAAAACGCATCCATCGTATTCAGTTGGACATGGGAGGCCTCATGAATAATGGATCGTGCAACTTCCAGCGCATCGTAGTTGGCAAGCAGGGAGGCCGACACCCCAATCCGTTCGACCGATTCCTGAAACTCGCCTTGAAAACGAGTCGATGCGAGAATGTTTTCGGGTCCATTAAAAAGAAACAGCGTCAGATCGGATTCTGGACTGCCGATGCCCTCAATGAGCTCCTGCATCTGCCGTAAGGAATCCTCCACGTCGATACTCGTAGCGGCGCGAGCGCTGGGGGCCAGCGCCCCAAAGGTTGCGTCGAATGCCTCCTTTACGTCTTCACTTGGTGATGCTTTTAACAGCTCGGAACGCGTGAACGTCAATAACGAAACGGCAACATCCCTGGCGGCAAATATTTTAAATTGCTGCTCAGGCTTGAACTCGGAAAGGTCGTCTGCGACGACTGTAAGGGGAACGTCGTGGGGAGCAGCCCCTTGTTGATCAGCAAACCGCAAAGGCGAATTCCTGACAAAACGATATAGATTCATCCCGTCCACTGTGCCCGCCGGATCCGGATTGATCCATCGCTGCAACCATGGCGCGTAATAGCGCAAGCCGTAGTAGTACAGCCCTGTTGCATCGCGTTCCTTGCCAGAATATCGAATGGTTTTATAGCTGGCTTCAATCGTACTGCGCCCTGCCCACCACGAGGTACCACCAAACGGGTAGTAACTTTCCTGGCTGATGATGTGCGCGTTTTTATCCAGCTCCAGGGTGCCGGACCCCAGATGATCGGCGAAGCTGTAGCGAACCTGATCGTTTTCAAGTCCTTCGGGTTGACCCGCCTGCCAGTGCAACACCCGTACCTGGTTGCGCCCGGCCTGGGTGACGATAACGTGCAAAGTCTCGGCTGTGGCGCTGTTGCTGTGCAGCTCCAGGCCTGGTAAATAGCGCACTTCGGCACTGTGCACGACGGCTTTCGCCCTGGTCGTGTGGACTTTGCGCAGGCGTTGCCCACTGGCGTCGTAGACATAGCGCTCTCTGTCGTCGTCACCCGCTGCCCGGACCACCGGCCGCACTTGCTGCAACTGATTACGCCAGTCCCAGCTCATCGCTTGCCCGGCTTGCAACTTATTCAGATTGCCATTGGCGTCGAACGCGGCAGCGATGGCTGCTTCATCTGGCGGTTGATCGTTGATGACCGGCAGGCTGCGATTGCTGGTTTGCGAAGTGACCAGAGTGCGCGAGTGAGACTGGGTGCCAGTGTGAGTCAGTTGCAGCAGATTGCCGCTCGCATCATAACGATAGGTTTGCCTGTAATTGGCTAGCTGCGTCGGGTCGGGGGAAACCTGGAATGATGGAAAAACCGGGCCTTTATTGAGTTTCGCGGACTCCGTCCCCGTAGCCTGGATCAACTGATACAGCGTGTCGTATTGATAAGTCGACACCGGTTCAAGGCGCTGATTGCGATAGTACCGCGTCGGCTGAGCGCGATCTTCAATACGCAGGACATTGCCCACCGGGTCGTAGTCATACAGCAGATGTTGCAGCAGTTGGCCATCTGCTCGTGTGCCTTTGAGTTCAATCAGACGGCCATTTGCGGCGTCATGCAACGCCTTGGTCATAACACCGTTGCCAGCCGTTTCCGAGGTTACGTGGCCTTGAGCGTCGTAATCGATCCTGTGAATCAGAATTCGCTCTGTCTGCCCGGGGAGGCTGAGTGAAATGGCCTCGATATGACCTGCCACACTATGGGCAAAGGTCTGGACGTTACGCTGGGCGTCCGTCTGCGAGATGACATCGCCAGGCGGACTGCGTGCCCAGCGCGTAGTTGCGCCTGGACCAGATTCGAGCAAGGCGTCACGTTCTGTCAGCGGTTCTGGCCAGTCGACATTTTCGGGATTGAAGAGAAAATGCCGCGTCTGTTCAAGCACGCCACCCGCCAGGGCGAACTCGTCATCCATTCGCGAACCAGCCGGGTCATCATGGCGTATACATTGGCCGCACTGGTTATGGCCCTTGGTATCCGGCCCGCCGTATTGCCGCCGCTCGACGCAGCGTCCGTTTTCAATGATGGCAACGGGTCTGAGCAGGGCGTCATACTGCACGCTCCGCTCAGTCCCACGGCCATCCCAGCCAGCCACGACCGCGCCGCTGTTACCGGCCAGCATCAGCCGCCAACCGGCATCGACACTGTCGCTGAGAAGCGCCTGACCACTTAGGGAAAACACAGTGGCAAGATTGACCGCAGCCTGGCTTTCCCAGAGCCTTGCATCCCAGCAGCTGACCGGATGCCCGGCAGCGTCATGAGCTGCGCGGTTTACCAGTCGTTCCGGCGTGTCGATTAACGGGTTGCGCCGAAAATCAATCGCGCGAATCTCCAGACCGCGTGGATCAATGACAGTCAGGCGGGGCGTATGATGATGCAGTGCGGCAGACTGTGCGTTCATGATCCCGTCATCCCTGACTGGTGGCTCGAATCCAGGCTGTGTAAGTTAAGTATTGTCGTAAGTGCAGCATAGCGCAGGCCAATGAGACCATTGCCCCAACGTATTGCGAGCTTGTCTAAGCGCGTGACGATGCGTCGGAAAGTCGACGAGCGGTTGCGCGTGACCCAACTCATTGCTGAACCTCGACAGTCGCATGCAGAAGGGCCTCAGGGCTCTACACAAGAAATCGCGTTACGGAGTTACGGGCGGCAAGCCGATTCTGTAGTTGCAACGAAAAATCCTGCTGTTGAAACGGTGTCCGAACAGGCACCGTTTTTTCAAGTGTCAATGACACTCTGCACAGGCGGACTGACCTGTCTGGTAGAGGCTGGTAAGAAGGTTTTTTGACATATTGAAAGGCAAAAGCTTCATAGTGAGTTAAGTATTTATAAAGGTAATGAAGTTGGTTTATGGCTGTCGGTGAAGACGGTCAGCTAACGTCGAGAAATACAGAGAATAGTATGGATGTGCAATGATTTTCAATCCAAAAATCGTCGTCCGGTATTGTCATTTATGATGGGTTAATGGCAGCCCAAAGCTCCACAAATATTGGGGTAAAAAGCGTTGACTTTAAATAGCTCAAACCGTCGGAGCCGCCTGTGCCTTTCGACTGGCCTATCGTGCGTTCGGCTAGTTTGGCATGGCGAAAGCGCCACTCTTGCAGCGCTGTGTCCAGGTCTAATAGCTGATTGAGTAATATCGCTTCGCAGGAAGGTCGCGCTAAAATAGCCGTGAGCAGATCCCTCGCATCTTCGTTTGGTTCCGCTGTGCCTATGAGTTGCTGACGAACAACGTTCCATAGTGAGGCAGGCTTAATAATAACGGCCAGTCTCTTTTGTATCACTTCATCGTGTTGGTATTGTTTAATTTTTTTGCTGTTCGCTTTGCCTAAAAGGGCTTCAATTCCATCAAATTGATAAGATTGAAAACCACTTGCGCTTCCCAAATAACCACGGAAGCGATGAAATTCATGAGAGTTCAACGTATTAATGATAGAGATTTGACTGACAATCGTATGAGCGATGGTATTTATGCGCGTCATAACGCTAATGGCATCAGGTATCGCCCCTTTGCTGATTAAGTCAATAACATAATGAATTTCATTGATTAATTGTTTAAACCATAATTCGTATGCTTGATGCACGATAATGAAAAGACATTCGTTGCGATGCTCGCTATGAGGTGATTTAGGTTGCTGCAATGATAATAGTTCATTTAGTCTAAGGTAGCTTGAATAATCCATGGTAAATGTTACTCCTCAGAAAAAAGGAAACAGTAGCGGTTTGCTGGGTAGAGCATCCCCTGTTAGATCCGGTAATTGTATGGAAATAAAATAATGCCCCGAGGGTGTATTTGCAGGCAATCGGATCATTTCAGTGATAGATGCAACGTTGCGTTCCTTGATGGGATGGCAGGGATCAGACAGCCCCCAGAAACAACGGTGATTATCCATCATTCCACCATCATTGAGTTTGTCAATGGAAGGTATGTCCACCAGCAGGTGTTGTACGCCTGACTTAACCACTAATTCCATGGCTTGATGACTAAAGTAAGGGGCGCCATTGCCATCAGGAAGCCATGTATTGTTATCAGTCGCAATGACCAGTGCCTGAAGATAGTCTGATCCCAGCGGGGTGATCGCACGTTCGATTGCACCTGCAGTGATAATCCAGTCATCAGCAGCGGCATGAATATTATAATGATCCTTCATCTGGGAGGCTCGTTCTAACGGAACATGAATCAACGTGGCAGCAATAAAAGGCGGAATATTGAGTTCTGCCACATCGTGTACGTCAGGCAAGAGATGACCGATACATTCAGTATGGGTGCCGTGGCAGTGTGGGACAAAACGAATGATTGAAGCGTTGCAGGAGCCTCCCAGTTTTACGCTGGCCAGACTACTGCCGTACTGTAATGGTTCTTCGAGGGCGGGGAGGATGCCATAAAGGTTGATAGCGTTATCTGCAAAACATAACTGGGCGGAGAGTTTAATGGATTCTTGAAGGCGCAGAGTGTGCATGCGTCCATTGTAAAGTATTTCAATACGAGTCATTGGAGCAGTCTCCTGGGTTTGTTTAAGTCTGGCTCTGTCGTCGGTGGCGTAATGGTTACAGGCGTGGTGGCTATCGTCTCGCCAGAAGTATCACTGTCTATAGCCTGCGATAACGATGTTAGAGCGTCGTTCGAGAAAGTTTGCGGTAGGTACGCTCAAGCGTGTCAAGTAGGCGGGAGAATGTCGAGTCATCGGTTGATGGCGCCATAATCGTAGTACGCCACCAGCGGCGGTTATCGACAAATGAAGACGCCAGGTGAAATGTTCCTTGTTGCATAAGCTCGTTGCGCACCGCAATGTGCAATCGGTCACTCTCGGCCCCTCGCATGTCGGCGTATCGAAAGCAGACAAGGTTGCTTTCTGGCTCACTAAGTGCATCGAATTCTTTTCGTTCAAGGATAAGCTGCCAGAATCTGCGCGCTGCTCGATGGCGGCTATGAACATATTCTGTCAAGCCTGCTTCGCCTCTGTGCGCCAAATTAAGAAATACCTTAAGGCCGAGTTCTGCCTTAGAACCTTCAATCGTGTAGTGCATCAGATCAGGTCCGGGACGGTTGTCGTCGAAGAAAAGGTAATCCGCACTTTGCTGAAATGCCTGGCTTAAGTCGGCAGCCGTGCGAACAAGCACGGCAGCAGCGAGTGTCGACGTTCGCAACATTTTGTGAGCATCCCAAGTGATTGAGTCTGCCTGGTCGATCCCTTTCAGCCGGTTGCGTAACTCGGGAACGATTAAAGCCGATCCTCCATGAGCTGCGTCGACATGCAGCCAAACGCTTTCTTTATGGCAGGCGTGGGCGATTTCCTGTAAGGGATCGAACAGGCCCGTCGGCGCAGCGCAGGCGTTGGCGACAACTGCCATCACCGTACGTCCCGCACGTTGATGGGCTCTGATGCTTTCACTAACCTGCGCACCTATAATGCGTCCGAAGCGATCACAGGGCAGCGCGCATACAGCACGACTTCCAAGGCCAAGGATGGCGGCCGCTCGTGCCACGGAGACATGGGCGTTTTCTGGTGCAAGGATGACCGCATTTTGTGGAGTCCCGAGCTGCCACGCTTCGGGAAATACATGATGGCGGGCAACGAGAAGCGCGGTGAGGTTAGCCAGCGAACCGCCATGAACAAGAGTCGCGCCAGACTCGTCGGGGCGCCAACCCACTTTTCCGAGCATCCATTCAGTGACCACCAGTTCTGCAGCTACTCCGGCGGCGCCCATCTCGAATAAGGACATGGCGTTGTTGCTTACGCCGTGCACGAGATCGGCAATGGCCGAACCGATATCGGGAACCGCACATTGGTGAGCCATATAGCCGGGATGGTGGAGCCGCGTTCCTTGGGCCAGATATTCCTTAACAAAGGCGGCAAGGGTGTCGTCCGTCATTCCGCCCGATTTAATGCAATTACGCATTCCCAAATCGTTGATCAGGCGCTCTGGGGGAGTTTGTTTTAATACCGGTACCTTGCCTTTCTGCGAGTCCTGTACATAGGCGTCCAGCACGTTGGCCACTGCCTGTACAGCGCCAGTGAGCTCACCCGCGTGCCAACCGTGGCATTCGTCTTTGTGCATCATGTGATGTCCTCTTTCAAGATCGCACGCGGGTTTTGCATCGTAATGCATCCCGGATGCACGCCGAGCCCCATGGAAGCGTCAATAACGGCTCCATGCAGGGCAATAGCTGCCTCCGTAGTTAGCCACCACAGGATCTCGGAAATCTCGTCCGGACGGATGAGTCGTCCCTTCGGGAGACGAGCAATGAGTTCATCAGCCGAGGCAGGCGATAAGGGATCCAACGTGCTTTGACGGAACATAGGCGTATCCACGGCCCCAGGACACACGCAAAATATCTCTACTGGATCATGAATAAGTTCCGCCGCCCATTGTCTCGTCAGGAATGCAATCGCGGCCTTGGTCATGCCATCGGTGTCCCTGAACCCCGGAAAGGCTGCTATTCCACCATCTACGCTTGAGAGCATGAGTATTTTCCCGTAGCCACGTTTCAACATGCCAGGAAGAAGCTGTTTGGTTAGCCAGAGCGGCCCCAGGCAGTTTACTTGCGTGAATAACTCGTCCTGTAGATGCCGCTCTTCTAGTCCGGCAAGTTCGACAGTTTTAGTGCCTAGTGCAGCGTTGTTGACCAGAATGTCGATTTCAGCGGGGAGCGCGCCAATGAGCTGTTGAAGGCTGTCCCAACTACTTTGATCAAACGGTAAGGCGTTGGGGGGGGATAAGGGCATTTCGACGAAGAGCGTTAATAAGTTCATGCGCGCGCTTCTTGCCGCGATGATAAGTAAACCATACTTGATCGCCCCTGCTGGCGAACGTACGTACTGCCGCAGCTCCAATGCCGCTAGAGCCACCGGTAATTAAAATATTTCTGCTCTTTCTCGGTTTCACAGCTTTCTCGTCCATCATGACAACTCCTGAAGAAAGTTAAAGTATCCGTTCTGATGAATGTGCTTGCCTGACATGCCTCATGTCTGTTGTGCTCTTTGAGCCTGTGTTTCTCATTGAGCCTGTCGTCTTTAATGTTCTATCAGTGTCTGAGAACTGTTGAAATTTTACGTCAATATAAAGTTGTGCCCATCAAAAATGAATGACGTTTATTGTGACTTACGCCACGGCAACCACCCACGGGTTTGGGGAGCACGGATACTCCGGCCAACTTGTCGCGCCCATACCTATCCGCTGTTTACGTCTTCGGGTACTGGCGCAGTCAAGGTCGGATGAGCGAACTGACGCATGGGCGACTCGGATCAGCTGGTTTGTAAGTCTTCGCAGGTAGGGAGCTTCTTTGGAGACTCTTTAAGCGTAGAAGACTAGGAAAAATAATCAATAATTAATATCAGGCTAGGAAGGCTGTGACCGTTTAAATGCAAGCTATCGCTTTAAAAAAGCGTATAACGTTAAAGAACTCATACGGTAACGATACACGTGTGTAACGCCCCGACTACGACTCAGTGATAACTACGGGGCCCCGCTGCGGATAACAGTGTAACGTATGCGTACAGGCTACCCTTGGCGAGAAACGTTGAACATGTTCGAAAACTGAAAAATCTACACGAGCTTCAATGCAGGGTCCGTGCCCAGATCTATCACTTGGTCTAGACCATTAGACTCAATGGTCAAGAGGCTTATGCGCGGTAGCGCTACGTGTTTGAACGTTACCGCGTGCATTGTCGGTAGAAGATTACGACGCCTTGTTGAGGTAGTACTGCTCGCCAGAGATGGCCCGGTAACCAGGTACTCTTTTTGCCGGGCAGGGTTCGGTGCGCGGATACAATCATTAATCCCTCGACTATCATCACCCCCGATGGCCGCATGCAGAGGGGGCTCAGGGTCCTGCGCAAGAAATATGTGGCCACGGGAATCGAGCGTAATATCAGGCTACCTTTGTCGATGGCTGCCGCTGATCGGCAGGTCTGACCTTTGGCAATTCCATCGCCTCCCTATGGAGATTTTTCATGTATCCAGACGTACAGCTTTATATCGATGGCCAATGGCGCGCGAGCCGCGATGGCCGGTCCATCCCGGTCATAGATCCTGCTACCGGCCAGTCGCTGGGCAGCGTTGCGCACGCCGGCATCGCCGATCTTGACGAAGCACTGGCGGCCGCCGAGCGGGGCTTTGCCACCTGGCGTAATACGTCGGCCTACGACCGTTACAAAATCATGCAAAAGGCTGCAAACCTGGTTCGCGAGCGTGCGGACAGCATTGCCCGAATCATGACGCAGGAGCAGGGCAAGCCTCTGGCCGAAGCGCGCATGGAAACCTTGTCGGCGGCGGACATCATCGACTGGCTGGCCGAAGAGGGGCGTCGCAGTTATGGCCGTCTCGTGCCATCGCGTAACGTGTCCATCGAGCAGAAGGTCATCAAGGAACCGGTCGGTCCGGTTGCTGCGTTCACGCCGTGGAATTTCCCGATCAACCAGGTGGTGCGCAAGTTGTCCTCGGCGCTGGCTGCAGGCTGCTCGATCATCGTCAAGGCTCCGGAAGAGACGCCGGCGTCGCCTGCCGAGCTGATCCGCGCATTCGCCGATGCGGGCGTTCCAGCGGGCGTTATCGGGCTGGTGTACGGGGACCCTGCAGAAATCTCCGGTTACCTGATCCCGCATCCGGTCATTCGCAAGGTCACGTTCACCGGCTCCACGCCGGTCGGCAAGCAGCTGGCCGCATTGGCTGGCAAGCACATGAAACGGGCGACCATGGAGCTGGGCGGCCATGCACCGGCGTTGGTGTTCGATGATGCGGATATCGATCTCGCCGCTCGCGTGCTGGCCACCGCCAAGTTCCGTAACGCCGGGCAGGTCTGTGTATCGCCGACGCGAATTCTGGTGCAGCGCAAGGTGCTGGATGCGTTCACCGAGAAATTCGTCGGGCTGACCCGTGAAATCAAGGTTGGCAACGGTCTGGAGGCGGGCACTACCATGGGCCCGGTGGCCAATGATCGACGTATTCCTGCGCTGGTCGATCTGATCGATGACGCGGTGAGTGGTGGGGCGACGCTGTCTGCGGGTGGCAAGGCTGGCGAAGGACCGGGCTATTTCTTCGAGCCGACGGTGTTGAGTGGCCTCAAGCCGCACATGCGCATCATGAATGAGGAGCCTTTCGGCCCGGTCGCGCTGCTGGTGCCGTTCGACATACTAGAGGAGGCGATCGCCGAGTCCAACCGCGTGCCGTTCGGGCTGGCATCCTATGCCTTCACCACGTCGATGAAGACTGCCCAGGCGCTGAGCACCTATATCGAAGCGGGCATGTTGTCGATCAACCATCAGGGCATCGGCTTGCCGGAAGTGCCGTTTGGCGGGATCAAGGATTCCGGTTACGGTTCCGAAGGTGGCACCGAAGCCATTGAGGCTTACCTGAATACCAAGCTGGTCACTCAATACAACTGAGCGTTGTTCGGGTAAATAAAAACGGTCGCGATGTGCAAGCATCGCGACCGTTTTTCGTTGCCTGTGTGACTCAGTCTCTGGCTTGAATACCGGTCTGTCTCATGACCAGATTCTTTTCCTTCTTGTACTGCAGGGCCACTTCGGGGGCCGGGCCGCTCTGGCCGGTTTCCATCCATTTGCGTATGCGGCTGGCGTCGGCGAAGTGCGTGTACTTGCCGAACGCATCGAGAATCACCACTGAAACCGGGCGGTTGGCCATGCTGGTCAGCAGCACCAGGCAGTGACCGGCCTGATTGGTAAAGCCGGTCTTGGTCAGCTTGATGTCCCAGTTGTCCTTGCGCACCAGATGATCAGTGTTGCTGAAACCGAGGGTGTAGGTCGGTTTGCGGAACGTCACGGTCTTCTGCTCGGTGGTGCTCAGCTCACTGAGCAGCGGGTATTTGCGTGCTGCCATCACCAGCTTGGTGAGGTCGCGTGCGGTCGACACGTTGTACACCGACAGGCCGGTGGGTTCGACGTAGGCCGTGTGTTTCATGCCCAGCGCCCTGGCCTTGGCGTTCATCGCCAGAATGAACGCCGGATAGCCGCCCGGATAGCTGTGCGCCAGGCTGGCCGCCGCGCGGTTTTCCGAGGACATCAGGGTGATCAGCAACATGTCCCGGCGGTTCATTTCACTGCCGAGTTTGACCCGTGAGAAAACGCCTTTCATTTCCGGTGTCTGGGAAATGTTCACCGGAATGACTTCGTCCATCGGCTGCTTGGCATCCAGCACGACCATCGCGGTCATCAGCTTGGTGACCGAGGCAATCGGCACGATCACATCCGGGTTGCTGGAATACAGCACCTTGTCGGTCTGCAGGTCGATGACCATTGCGCTGCCCGAGGCAAGGTGCAGGTTGGAAGGATCACGGCTCAGGACGGCAGGTTCGTTTGCCAGCGTAGGGGTAGAAAGCATGGGGCCGGTAAGTACAAATAATAGGCCCAAAAGAGACAGACGGATTTTCAAGAGCAAGGCTCACTCGATAAAAGGTGGTAAATGGAAGGGATCGCGTCAAAACGCTGCATTTTATGAGCAGACTTTGCCGTATGTCGATGGGCTGGGGTGGGCGTTTGCGCAATAAATGACGCAATCGGTCGTTCATTAAGTTGCCGTTAAGTCGCTTTCTGCTCTGCAACCTGCCAAAAACCGCCTCTCAATTGAATATTCGTGGTGCGCAAGGCCCGCACCGATTAGCATTCCATGCCATTCAGGTCACCGATTCAGGAGTCATGCAATGCTCAAGGGGTTTGTCAGCAAGGATTACGCAGTTCTGGTGATCATCGCGTCATTGATTGTCATTCTGCTGCTGGGGGTCGGCTTTACCTCACGTCCAAGTGACTGGGCGGGCTGGATGCAGGCGATCGGTCTGATTGTCGGGCTGATGGCCGCCGTCGCAGTACCGGGCATCCAGCGCAAGCAGGAAGCGGAACTGGCGCACAAGCAGCTACGTGACCGGGAAGTGGGCTACGCGCGGCGCATGCAGTACCTGTGCGGCGAGCTGAGCGAACTGCAGGGCCGTATCAGCCTCAACCTGACCCATCTGCGCGCAAGTGACCGGCATAGCCTGAAATACACTTTGCAGGATTACCTGCATCGCCTGTTCGAGTCGCATAAACATGACCTGAATGATGACCGCGTGGTGCTGGCTTACGAATTGCGTCAGGTCGCCAATGACCTGATCGATGAACTCGACAGTGGCCGTACCGATCGCGTGGTGTTCATGGCGCTGGAAAAACGCCTGCAGAAACTGGCCCATCGCTGTCAGGTCAACGCGGCCATGGCCGAGCGCGGCTGAGCCTCGTTACCGGCTTTTTCCGTGGCAAAAAAAGCCCGCCTTCAAAGAGGCGGGCAAGGGATGTGCGGAGCAACGCACGAGGTTTGCAGAAGAAGTCAGCTGTTGAGGGGCTGGCACTGCATTTGCCGCGACAGGGCCTCTGCAACAGGCAATGACGCAAACGGGCCGCTGACGGGTTCGCCATCCTGAATCAGGTACCAGCAGGCCAACAGGCCGCGCTCTCTGAGCGGGGCTGGAACTGCGCTACCGACGACGGACATGATGTGTACCTTGGTCATACGTGCCTCCTCAATCCATGGCGCTACTGTAGAGGGCGAGCGGGCAAGTCAGAAATCGACGCTCTCAATAGTGGTCATTGATAACAACGAGGGTTGGGCGCATTGCATTGGCAGCCGATAGTGTGAGCACACCAATGAAAAACCCGCCTGAAAAGGCGGGTTTTTTGTTCTGTTACCAGCGGCCGCGTGGCGGGCCGTAGTAATAGCCGGGGCCTGGTGGTGGCCCATAATAATGGTGATAGTAGCCAGGCGGTGGGGGCGGAGGATAGCGCTCGACGACCTGATAGACCGGGGCCGGCTGGTAATAGACCGGTGGCGGCGCGTAGTAGACCGGCCGCTGCTGCACATAAACCGGCTCGCGCTCGACGTACACCGTTCTGTCGCGACCTGAAGATACCGCCGCCCCGACAACGGCAGCGCCAACGATAGCACCTACCACGGCAGGGCCACCCCAGCCACGGTCAGCATTCGCCTGGCCAGCAAGGGCCAGGGCACCTACAAACAAGGCGATCTTGGGGATTTGACGAATCATGACTGTTCCTCGCTCTCAACCCGTTGTCGCGCGCCTGCATCACTCTCAAGCACTGCCACGGGATAACACTATGACACCGAAATTGTAAGAATCTGCGAAAGTGCTGAGTAAATTTTATGTAAGGTGTGCCGCGTATGTCCTCGCGCTCACTGGTGCGTAGCATACGCTTCTATCGAAGATTCAAGCCATTACCGTCTGGAGGAAACACCCGATGTCCGTCACTGCTAACAGGGAGACATTATTGTGCATGTCCATGGCCGCCCGTCCCGGCAACTTTGGTGTGCGTTTCCATAATCATCTTTACCAGCAGTTAGGCTTGAACTTCTATTACAAGACCTTCGCCCCCAATGACCTTGCCGCCGCCGTGGCCGGCATACGCGCGCTGGGGATTCGTGGCAGCGCAGTTTCGATGCCCTTCAAGGAGGCCTGCATCGAACTGGTCGACGAACTGGACGCCTCGGCTGCCGCTATCCAGTCGATCAATACCATCGTCAACACCGACGGGCATCTGAAGGCGTTCAACACCGATTACATCGCCGTCGCTCAACTGATGGAGAGCCATGCGGTGCCGCGCAGCGCGTTTGCCCTGCGTGGAAGCGGGGGGATGGCCAAGGCGGTTGCGTTCGCGCTGCGCGATGCCGGTTTCACCGAGGGTCTGATCGTGGCCCGCAACGAGCAGGCCGGCCGGCGTCTTGCAGAGGCGTGCGGCTTTCGCTGGCAAGCGGAGCTGGGTAGTGCGCGCCTCCCCTTGCTGGTCAACGTCACTCCGTTAGGCATGCAGGGCGCGCAAGCTGACGAACTGTCGTTTGACCTGCAAGCCATCGACGCTGCTGAAACGGTTTTCGATGTGGTGGCTACCCCCGCCGACACGCCGCTGATCCAGGCTGCACGTCGCTTGGGCAAGCGTGTGGTGAGTGGTGATGAAGTGGCGGCGATCCAGGCACTGGAGCAGTTTGTGCTCTATACCGGCGTGCGCCCGACCGACGAGCAGTATCAGCAGGCTGCAGCCTTCGCCAGAGCCGGCTAGCCGTCGGGTCGGGCAGGGCGCGTTACGCCTCGGCGTGCTCCAGTCTGGCCAGGCGTTCTTCAAGGGCCGCGACCCGTGCCTCCAGCTCATCGATACGCGAGTTGGCCGCCGGGCTTGCCGAATGTCGCTCCGGTGCCTGTTGGCGAGCGGCAAGCAGTTCCTGCAGCGATTCCGGGTCACCGAGCAGATGCATGTAACGGTCTTCGCGCTGGCCCGACTGGCGCGGCACGAGCATCGCCAGGCCTCTGGCGATCAGGCGTTCCAGCTGGTGGACGACCTGCTCGCTGTCCTCGAAATCGTGCATGCGGTTACTGCGGGTCAGCAGCTCGTTGACGGTCTGCGGCCCGCGCAGCAGCAACAGGCCAGTGAGTATCACCTGCGCCGGGACCAGCTCCAGCCCCTTGTCGACCCTGTGCTCCCAGCGATCGGCGCGACTGCCCATGACCAGCCGCGTCAGACCGCGGCCTTCCAGGGCACGCAGGCTCTGGCCGACTTGACCCTGGGTGAGGTTCATGACCGGGTCACGACTGGTCTTCTGGTTGCAGGCCGTCACCAGTGCATTGAGGGTCAGCGGGTAGGTTTCCGGGTTGGTCGCCTGTTTTTCGATCAGGCAGCCCAGAATGCGCACTTCAGTGCCGTTGAGTTGTAACGCCTCGGTATTCGGGGAGGATTCGGTGGAGGACGATTCGATGGACATGACGCTTCCCTGAGTGATGGCGGTGGATCAGCGTAGGGCGTGGCGGACATTATTGCCAGCGTCTGCTGCACGGATCTGCAGGGGCGCTGAAAAGTGTCACGGCGTTTGGCGTCGTGTGGGTCTATAATTGCGCCTTTCTCAATCAGGATATGTCATGTCTATTTCCCTGTACGCCGCTTCCATTCCTGTCTTTCAGCAAATGCTCAACGCGCTGAGCGACGTTCTGACCAAAGCCGAAGCTTACGCGACCGAGAAGAAAATCCAGCCACCAGCCCTGCTGCAGGCGCGTCTGTTCCCGGACATGCTGCCGTTTACCCGTCAGGTGCAGATCGCCGTCGATTTTGCCAAGGGTGCGTCGGCGCGCCTGGCAGGCGTCGAGATCCCGCAGTACGATGACACCGAAACCACCTTTGCCGAGTTGCAGGCACTGCTTGCCAGGACACTCGCGTTCATCGGCAGCATCACTCCTGATCAGGTCGACGGCAAGGAAGGCATCGAAATCGTCCTGCGCCCCGGCACTGAAAAGGAAAAACGCCTGAACGGTCAGGCCTATCTGCTCAGTTACGCCTTGCCGCAGTTCTTCTTTCACGTCACGACTGCCTACGATCTGCTGCGCCATAACGGCGTTGAAATCGGCAAGCGCGATTTCATGGGCAAGTTCTAAACAGTGCGGGGCTGAGACCTGGTTGATGGTCTCGGCCCCCGGCGTTATACACAAAGCCAACTGACTATCGTGCCAATGCTCCGCGTTGGCATGCATTGGGTGACGCTGCGCGTCACACATCTGCAGTCTTGCGCGGTATCAAGCGCAAAGGCGTCGCAGACACTGCTTCACAAAATGCATGCCAGTGCGAAGCATTGGCGTGACAGTCATCTTCAAGCTACTTTAATCCGCCTCCCGCAGGCCGCGCTGTTGCAGCGGGCTCTGTTGTTGTTCTGGAGTATTCATGTTGTTGCCCATCCTTCTGCTGTCAGCCGCCGGGTTTACCGTGCTGACCACAGAATTCGTCATCGTCGGTCTTTTGCCAGCGGTTGCCCGCGACCTGAATGTCACGGTCTCCCAGGCAGGTCTGCTGGTGACGCTGTTTGCGTTTACCGTCGCCGCCTTTGGTCCTTTTCTGACCGCCTATTTTTCGCGCTTCGAGCGCAAGCGCCTGTTTGTCAGCATCCTGGTGCTGTTCGGCTTTGCAAATGTCCTGGCGGCGCTGGCGCCCAATATCGCCGTGATGGGGATCGCCCGGCTGATTCCTGCGTTGGGGTTACCGGTGTTCTGGGCGCTGGCCAGCGAGACCGCCGTGGACATTGTCGGTCCGCAGTTCGCAGGCCGGGCAATTGCCAGGATCGGTTTCGGCATCGTTTGCGCCACGGTATTCGGCATTCCCATCGGCACCCTGATCTCCGATGCCTTCGGCTGGCGCACGGCCTTTCTGGTTCTGGCCGCTCTGGCGTTCGCCAAGGCACTGTTGCTGACGGTCTATCTGCCGAAGACGGCTGCCAGGCAGAACCCGGTATCGATCCTTAAGCAGTTCGGCATCTTGCGCAGCCGGATGATGCAGGGGCACGTGCTGCTCTCGGTGCTGGTGTTCAGCGGCATGTTCACGGCCTATACCTATCTGGCGGACATGCTCGAGCGTCTTGCCGGTTTCGACGGCGCTCTGGTGGGCTGGTGCCTGATGGGCTTTGGCGCTGTCGGCTTGCTGGGCAACTCGCTGGGCGGGCGCATGGTCGACCGCCATCCGTTGATTGCCAGCCTGGTGTTCTGCGCATTCATGGTCATCGGCATGGTCGCGGTGGTGCCGAGCATCCATTCGGTGGTGGCCTTGCCACTCGCGCTGGCCGTTTGGGGCATTACTCAGGCGGCCCTGTTCCTGGTCAGCCATGTACGGTTGATCAAGGCCGCGCCGCAAGCGCCTGCGTTCGCGGCGTCACTGAACATCGCTGGTGCCAACCTCGGCATTGGCATCGGCGCGGTGATCGGCGGCAGGGTCATTGATCACCTGGGGCTGGGCCACGTCGGTTTTGCCGCTGCGGGCATCATCGTGCTGGCGATTGTGCTGGCGCTGCTGTTGATCAAGCGTGATCCGGGTCCGCTCCCGGCTTAGCCAGCATCGGTAAACAGCTGATTCCGAGCACTTTCGGCAATGGCGACGACGCCGGGGTGCTTGACCTTGCGCTCCACGGTGATGGCGTAGAACGATTCGGTCACCGCATCAGTATGGCCAATCACTTGTACGCCATACTGGTTCTGCACTTCGTCGGCGATCACGCTGGGCGCCACGAACACGCCGCTGCCGGATTTGCCAAACGCCTTCATCAGTGCGCTGTCATCGAATTCGCCGATGATGCGTGGCTGAATGCCCTGTTCGGCAAACCAGCGCATCAGTCTGCCTCGAACCACGGTCTCCTGACCCGGAATCAGCAGCGGTGCTCCATGCATGCACTGCGGAAAATTTGTCCCGATACGCTCCGCCATTTCACGCGTGGCGAAAAAACTGACCCCGCATTCTCCCAGCTTCTGGCTGTAGCCCTTGATGTCCAGGTGCGGCGGCATGGGGCTGTCGGAAATCACCAGGTCCAGACGCTGGATGGCCAGGTCTGCCAGCAGTCGTTCCAGCTTGTCCTCGCGACAGGTGATGCGAATGGACTCATCCAGCGTCATGGTCGGGGCAATCAGGCGGTAGACAATGGACTTGGGCACGACGTCGGCCACCCCAATGCGCAACAGCAATTGCTGTTCATCCGGCTGTGAGCGCAACAGGTTTTCCAGGTCATTGCCCAACTGAAACATCTGTTCGGCATAGGGCAGGGCGAGGCGGCCTGCTTCGGTCATTTCCAGCTGCCGACCGACGCGCTGGAACAGATCGACCCCAAGCGACGCCTCGAGCAGGCTGATCTGCCCGCTGACAGTCTGCGCGGTCAGATTCAGCTGTTCGCAGGCGCGCACGATGCTGCCGGTCTTGGCCACGACCCAGAAGTAGTGGAGTTGGCGGTAATTGAGCATAATTTCAGCCGATTCGGTAAAACCGAAGTATACGACTTATAAAATCGAATTTTCCTTATGTTTCAAGATGTCTAGAATCCGCTCCAACGCCGGGCTGAACATGCCGCCCGGCTTCACAACCGAGGAGCCCATGAACAAAGCCCTTTACGCTGTATTACTGAGCGGTTCGCTGCTGGTAGTGGCAGGGTGCGATCAGCTAGAGTCTTCCACCAAGCATGTGGTGAACGCCGCAGCTGACAGTGCAAAACAGGTGGTCGATGACACCCATAAAGCTGCGACCCAGGCATTGGACGACGCCAGGCAGGAACTTTCGTTGCAGGAATCACCACCAAACTCGGCTGAAACCGAAAACACGTCTGATAAAGAAATCTGACTTATAACTATTGGCGCAGGCAGGGCAGTGATCTATGGAATACCTATTGG
Organism: Pseudomonas sp. MEJ108; assembly: GCF_030208985.1. Taxonomy (NCBI): domain Bacteria; kingdom Pseudomonadati; phylum Pseudomonadota; class Gammaproteobacteria; order Pseudomonadales; family Pseudomonadaceae; genus Pseudomonas; species Pseudomonas sp. MEJ108. The sequence continues at coordinate 275,458 of NZ_JARVSW010000004.1, read as the reverse complement.
AACTCGCGACAAGTCCGGCAGCCTGGATCGCGCTGGCGACACTGGTGGTGATGGAAGTCGTACTGGGCATCGATAACCTGATTTTCATCTCGATTCTCACCAACAAGCTGCCTGAACATCAGCGCGAGAAGGCTCGCAAGCTGGGTATCGGCATGGCGCTGGTGATGCGCCTGGGTCTGCTCAGTACCGTTGCGTACATCGTGCAGCTGACAGAACCGGTTTTCGAGGTATTCGGCCAGGCGTTCTCATGGAAGGACATGATCCTGATTGCCGGTGGTCTGTTCCTGGTGTGGAAGGCAACAACGGAAATTCACCACAGCATGGACGTCAAGACCGAGGAAGAGAAAGCCCTGGGTTCGGTGGTGATGTTGAGCATGAGCGCGGCGATCGTACAGATCCTGATGCTGGACCTGGTGTTCTCCATCGACAGTATCATCACTGCCGTGGGCATGACCGAACACCTGCCGATCATGGTCATCGCGGTCATCTCTGCTGTCGTGGTGATGCTTGTTGCAGCCAACCCGCTGGCGAAATTCATCAACGACAACCCGACGGTGGTCATGCTGGCGCTGGGCTTCCTGATCATGATCGGTATGACACTGATCGCCGAAGGTTTCGGCGCCCATGTGCCCAAGGGTTACATCTACGCGGCGATGGCCTTCTCGGCAGCCGTTGAAGCCTTGAACATGCTGGTACGCAGGGCAAGACGCAAGAAAGCCGGTACCCAGGAGTCCACACACTGATAACTGGCGAAGCGGTAAAAAAGGTCGGCCCTGGCAACAGGGTCGACCTTTTGCATTCAAGGTGCGGGCAAATACGCTGAGGAGGGCAGATCAGCTAAGCGCTGCTCATACTCTGTAAATCAGTTTGCGGCGACAGCGGGGGCCTTGATGTGTTTTGCAAGTACAGCCGGTTGTACCGCACGCGGCTCGACGCTGCGCGGCTGATGATGGCGACGGGATATACGCATCACCCCCCACAGCATCGCGCTGGCGACGGCAAGCCACGAAGCGATCAGCATCACTATTGTCAATTCCAGGCTCATAAGTGCCTCCACATTCCTGCTTTTTGTTGCGGTCTTGATAATTGACAGTCTAGTACGGGGCATGTTTCGGTTAATTGACCAGTGGCATCGGGCTATGAATTATTTTCGCCACTCTGTTGGCCGAGGTGCCACGCGTGGCTATCCCCGGAACCCGGTCGGCTCTATCATCGGTGCTCAGGTCGGGTCGCGGGTTGCCCGACAACAGTTGAAGTGAGTGGACATGCTGTCGGTTTCTTTCTTTACCGGTACTTCCGGTGCACTGCGTTCATGGCTGATTGGGGCCATGCTGATTGGCCTTGCCGGTTGTTCATCGATGGTTACGCCGGAGATGAAGCGCCTTCCTGACCGGGTCGAGCTAACTTCGGTGCCGTTCTTCCGGGGTAATGCCTATCAAAGCGGGCCGATGGTGCTGGCAAGCATGCTGGCCAACCAGCAGGTGCAGACGACGCCTGGTTTGCTCGACAAGCCGCTGCAATTGCCGGGTGCCGAGGACCGGCTCGAGCAGAACATGCAGAAGGTCGCGCGTGAATACGGTTTCATGGTGTACCCGCTTGATGGCCAGTTGCAGGACCTGCTGACTCAGGTCTCGGCGGGCTATCCGGTGATGCTGCGTTTTGCCCAGGGCTCTGTACTGTGGAAAGGGCCACGTTATGCGGTGCTGATCGGTTACAACCGCATCAAGGAGACCGTGCTGCTCAACGCAGGCATGGACCGTCGCTATTCAATGAGTTTCAGCAGCTTTGCGTCGGCCTGGAAAGACGCGGGCAGTTGGGCGGTGCTGATCCAGTCGCCCCGGCAGTTGCCAGCCAACGTCGATGCGCAGCGCTGGTTGCAGGCGGCCGAAGCATTATCGACATCAGGACAGGACCAAGCGGCGGGCGAGGCGAAAAGAACGCTGGCACGCGGCGTTAAATGAACTCAACGCGGCAGGAACAAAAACGGCACCGAGAAGGTGCCGTTTTACGTTCAGCGAGCTTAGAAACCGAGTCGGTCACGCAGGCTGTAATACCACGCGCCCAGCGCAGTCAGCGGGGTGCGTAGCATCTGCCCGCCGGGGAACGGGTAATGAGGCAGGTCGGCGAATGCATCGAAGCGTTCGGCCTGCCCGCGCAGGGCTTCGGCCAGCACTTTGCCGGCCAGGTGCGTGTACGTCACGCCATGCCCGCTGCAACCCTGCGAGTAATAGATGTTGTCGCCCAGCCTGCCAACCTGCGGCAGGCGAGACAGGGTCAGCAGGAAATTGCCGGTCCACGCGTAGTCGATCTTCACGTCCTTGAGTTGTGGGAATGCCTTGAGCATCTTCGGGCGAATAATGGCTTCGATGTTGGCCGGATCTCGTGCGCCATACACCACGCCGCCACCGAATATCAGGCGTTTGTCGGCGCTGAGACGGTAGTAATCGAGCAGATAATTACAGTCCTCGACGCAGTAGTCCTGCGGCAGGAGTGTCTTGGCCAGTTCATCGCTCAACGGCTCGGTGGTGATCACCTGAGTGCCGCACGGCATCGACTTGGCCGCCAGCTCCGGGACCAGATTGCCCAGGTAGGCATTGCCGGCCACGATAATGAACTTGGCCCGGACCCTGCCTTGTGCCGTATGCACCACAGGGTTTGCCCCGCGCTCGATACGAATGGCCGCTGATTGCTCGTAGATGGTGCCACCCAGCGTCTCGACAGCGGCGGCTTCACCCAGCGCCAGGTTGAGTGGATGAATATGCCCACCGGTCATGTCCAGCAACCCGCCGATGTACTGATCACAGGCCACAACTTCATTGATCCGGCGCTTGTCCATCAACTCGAGTCCGGTATGCCCATAGCGCTCCCAGAGCCGCTGCTGGGCCTCGAGATGCGCCAGTTGCTTGCTGGTCAGCGCTGCGAATACACCACCATCTTTCAGGTCGCACTGAATGCCGTAACGGGAAACCCGATCCCGAATGATCGATGCGCCTTCGAAGGCCATCTGCCCGAGCAATTGCGCCTGGCGTGGCCCCACGGTTCGCTCGATGACATCGATGTCGCGGCTGTAGCTGTTGACGATCTGCCCGCCATTACGCCCCGATGCGCCAAACCCGACCTTCGCCGCTTCCAGCATAGTGACCCGAAATCCGTTTTCCAGCAGAAACAGAGCGCTGGACAAGCCTGTGTAACCGGCTCCGATGACACACACGTCAGTTTCGACTTCGCCCTGCAGCACGGGACGTTCCGGGGCAGCATTGGCTGAAGCCGCGTAATAGGACTGCGGGTAGGGCGTGTTTGCCATCCTGAGACTCCGTTTAATATTCTTGACGATGGCGGCAATCGTACCCGAGATGTAAAAGCTCTGCCAGCAGCAGGCAAAAAGAGCCGTTGCCTGTTGATTGGCAAAAAACGCTGTATTTCATAGGGTTAGCAAAAAAACAGATTGACAGGTATTCGCATATCCGTAGAATGCCGACCCACAGCAGGCACGTAGCTCAGTTGGTTAGAGCACCACCTTGACATGGTGGGGGTCGTTGGTTCGAGTCCAATCGCGCCTACCAGACAAAATCCGCTCTGCTGGGCGGTATCAAAAGGGTCAGCCGAGAGGCTGGCCCTTTTCGTTTCAGTGTCTTTTGCAGGTCTGATTTTTCAGGAGCTGAGGCACATGGGCTTCTAAAGGCTTAAATCATGGGCTTATAGGGCCATCTAAGGGTTTCAAGACCAGGGTCAGCGTACTATCTTCCTTAATACTGTAATATGCCAGCGAGCGTTTATCTTCTTCCAGTCCCTTACCTGCAAATATAAGCCGTTGTCTTGGTATAGAATTGCTCGTCTTGTCCTTTATCTTTTCGTGTATCTTGGCTTTAACATCACTGATCAAGTCGCTGCTTTCTACGTCTAGGTCAAATTTGTCGCCTAGTAATAGCTCTATGTGAATTATCATCTGGTTTGCCTGAATGGTTTTATGAGTATAAGGGGCTCGAACATAAATGTCTGCGTTGGACGTTCGAGGTGTTTGTACGTCATTCAGGTTAGAACTGCCTGGCGATGGGTGATACTAGTAAAGTTGCTAGGTAGGGTTTGGTAAGATCTTCAAGCGCAAAGTCGAGTGCGCAAGGGGGGAGCGTGGGTTCGAGTCCAATCGCGCCTACCAGACAAAATCCGCTCTGCAGGGCGGTAAAAAGGGTAATCCGAAAGAATTGCCCTTTTTGTTAGTCTTTGAAGGGGGTATCATGAATTAATGCTCTCTTCACAACTTCCTTGCACTAGTCTAGTTAGCCTTATCTTTGAGATTTATTCGAATCCGACTACGGATGCTTTTTGAAACGCCAATATAGCACCACCACTCATTACTGTTGACCAACTGAGTTTTTGTCTTTGCGTGCCAATAGCGAACTCCATACTTGGTGCTCCAGGCGATTTCGATTTCGGTACCATTAATAATGTTGACTGGCTCGATGTTCGTTGAAGGGTCGGCACCGGGCAAAATTAAATGTTGGATTCTGTCGGTATCCGTACTTCCCGCTCTGTATGCGCCCACGGAGCCACCATCTTCCCCTACCATGTTTTTTGTATTGGCCAAGTAATAACCAGGTTTAAACGTTCCGGTTGTGGGCGTTATTTCATAATGCTTTTTGTCAGCGTAATACAAAAACTGAAAAGTGACTGGTGTTTTTGCAGCTGAGTTGGCGCATAGCCATCCCTGTGTCTCAGCCACGAACTCTTCAGCGTAGACATTGCCCGTACCATTTCCGACACCTTCGCCCGTCGATTTCAAATAGACATAAGAAAAATCCAAGGGTGTGTATTTTGTTTCATAAGCTGAATCATCACAAAGATCTAAAGTAGCATAAAAATAGCTCGATAAATTGCTCATGGAATAATCCTCACGTCTGGTTGTTTCGATGTAGGTGAAAGCCAACTGTAGCTGCAGTTGATATCTTCAGCCACTGTCAGGTCTGATAGTTGACGTGTGAGGCAAAGTGAAAGTAGTCGCCGCAACGGTCGCGCTGTCGAACCTGTAAATGGCAGAGAAGTTCCTGGGTATAGGCGGGTTGCGTACTTAATATGAGCGGCGAAGCATGAAAAGTAAAACTGTCATTAAGGAGCTGCTGATTTATTCCATTTTTCACCCTGGCAAGCCCCTGGATGATTTGATTTATAAAAGGGTAATAACGGACTTTTTGAATAAGTCAGCATTTCCCTGCAGCATTGGAACATGCTTGAGCGAACGAGTATGGGAGCGGGATATCGCTTGATCTGCGCTCTGAAAGGCACCACCTTGACATGGTGGGGGTCGTTGGTTCGAGTCCAATCGCGCCTACCACATAAAATCCGCTCTGCTGGGCGGTAAGAAAAGGGTCAGCCGAAAGGTTGGCCCTTTTTTTTTGTGCTGTCAGTTGCCAATGATCGAGTAGACGCGCGTGTTGCGCAATCCTCCCTGAATACTCATACGATCATGTCTAAGCGTGCCTTCGTACTCAAATCCGACCCGCTCGGCGAGTCTCTGGCTCGCCAGGTTTCTTTCATCCATTGTCAGAAACACGCGATTAGCCATCAAGTTGTCCAGCGCATAGCTGACCAATGCTGCAACGCCCTCACTTATCAGGCCGGCGCCAAGGTATTGAGTTCTGCCCCAATAGCCTACTTCAAAGCTTCGCAACTGCCAGTTGGCATTATGCAAGCCGCTGCTTCCTACTAATGCGCCGTTGTTTTTCAGAAAGAGAAGAGCCCTGAGATCCTCATTCAGGAGGAACCGGGCGTAGGCATGGCGGCAGATCAGTTCGGACTGATCGATACCAGGAGTCGGCGTTGCCCAGGCTAACCATTTCTGCAAATGCTCGGCTGATTCGGCAACGGCCTGATTGAATACGATGCCGTCACCTGGCTTTGCAACGCGAATCAACAGGCGCTCTGTCTGGATTTCAGCAGGCAGTAGATTGGATTCTGTCATCGACAATGCTCATGTGTCAGTACTTTGAGCCCTCTTTTGTATCGGCCTTGCACAGTTTCCAGTCAGGCGTCGGGGGTGGGCCCGGGATGTTTTGAATGATAATGACGATCCCGTCACTTCCTACCCTCGCATAGCGATTCGTGATAACAGCCCCGTCTGCGGAGGCTGATTTGCTTTCACTGTTGCTCTGAACCGAGCCTGAGCTGTTATCAGCCACCAGTGCAGACACTTCTTCGTCCATGATTTTTCTCCTGAGTAACGCATAATTCGACGCCTATGACGCTAGCAAGGCTATTGCAGCCGGATGATGAGTGATACTGGTAAATGTGCCAGGTGAGGTTTCGAAAGGTGCGTGAACCCACGAAGGCTGTTCGATCAGTGCTCTGGATGGACGGGCGGAATTTCTGATGTTGCGTGATCACTGGCAGGAGCCTTAAAAATTTCACGTATTCAGCGAGTTACTGCAAAAAAGCGTTTGACAGGCAATCGAATATCCGTAGAATGCCGACCCACAGCAGGCACGTAGCTCAGTTGGTTAGAGCACCACCTTGACATGGTGGGGGTCGTTGGTTCGAGTCCAATCGCGCCTACCAAACAAAATCCGCTCTGCTGGGCGGTAAAAAAAGGGTCAGCCGAGAGGTTGACCCTTTTTTGTTGTGCTTGCCTTAGCTGTAGCCAGTGCCAGCTCTCGTGCCAACGCGAGCATTGGCACGAGAGGGCAAGTTGCCTCAGGGAATCAGGCGGTCACGGCGCAGCTTTTCAAACACGTCGAAGAACGCGTCGTCACTGGCCTGAAATGCCGTGAAGCCCAGTTTGCGGCTTTTCGACATGTCGGTGACCACCTCGATCGGGCGGCCAAGGTCGGCATCGCTGTGCCATGGCGAAATCAGGCGGTTGATGTCACTTTCCTTGAGCTGATGCTCGCGGACAATGTCATCCCAGATTGCTTGATCGTTGGCCATCTGCGTTTCCAGCGGGGCAGGCTCGCTCGGGAAATCGGCTGGTTGCAAGCCGAAGTATTCGGCGATCTGTCCCCACATCCAGCTCCAGCGGAACACATCGCCGTTGGTGATGTTGAACGCCTGATTGGCCGCTGCAGGTGTGGTCGCAGCCCACAGTTGCTGGCGGGCCAGCTGACGCGCATCGGTCATGTCGGTCAGGCTGTCCCACTGCACGCGTGAACCCGGGAACACGAAAGGCCGGCCGGTGGCTTTACAGATCGAGGCGTAAACGGCCAGGGTCGTCGCCATGTTCATTGCGTTGCCGACGGCGACACCGGTCACGGTGTGCGGGCGATGGACGCTCCAGGTAAAGCCATCCTTTTCGGCGGCAGCGAAGACTTCGTCTTCCTGGGCGTAGTAGAAGTTCTCGATATCCAGGCGCGCCTGCGATTCCCTGAACGGCGTTTGCGGCAGGGTGCCTTTGCCATATGCTTCGAACGGGCCGAGGTAATGCTTGAGGCCGGTCACCAGCGCAACATGCTTGACACTGCCAGCGGGCCGCACAGCGTCCAGCACGTTGCGCACCATCGCAGCATTGACGCGGATGTTTTCTGCTTCAGTGGCCTGACGCGACCATGTGGTGATGAAAACGTGGGTGGGCTTCACATCAGCCAGAGCCGCACGCACGGAATCCGGGTCCTGCAGGTCTGCAGCTACCGGGATTACACCGGGCCGCGCTGACGGGCTACGGGAGAGGGCGGCAACCTGCCAATCGTTTTCCAGTAACAACTGCGTGATTGCGCTGCCGACAATGCCACTTGCGCCAACAACCAGGGCGGTCTGAGTCATAGGGGTCTCCTGAGACGGGGAAGAAAGTAATGAACCGTCTGCTGTCTCAGAACAGAATCAGGCCATACCGTTCAACCTTATTGTCCCGATTACCCTGTGACGTGGCTCCGGGAACCGGCGACATCTTCGGACTCGTTGGCATATGACTTGACGATGGTCTTGGTCGCACTGCTGGCTTTCAGGTCACCAAGTTTCTGCGGCGCAAGCCATTTGCAGGCGGCGATTTCGTTCTGCGGCGATGGCTCGCTGGAGGCTGGGACTTGGGCGGTGAAAACGTAATGGGCCACCTGATCCTTCTCGTACACATCGAGGTACAGAAGATCAAGGTCGGCAAGCCCGGTTTCTTCGCACAGTTCACGCACTGCGGCCTGGAAGGGCGTTTCACCCGCTTCTATCTTGCCGCCGGGCAACGCCCAGCGGGATTTCGGTTTGCGCACGTAGAGGACCTGGCCGTCACGTTTGCAGATGACTGTCGCTCGTTGTTTCATAATCCATTCACCTGTTGAACGTCCGTTGGCATGAGTATCTGCAAGAAGTGCGTGAACTTGAGACTCAAAGACAGTCAGTAGTAGTCACCAAAATGTAATAAATAGTTCATTCTGGAGGGCGGGCCGCTCAGGCCGTAAAGGGCGACGGCCAGAGCGGGTCGCGCAGCAGGCGGGTTACCGATGCCTGCAATCAGAGTCCTGCAACCAGAGTATGGACATCAGTGGGCGATTGATGGCGATCGGTTCACCGGGGGCGACGTACGGCATGTCAAAGCGCAGCCGTCCATGGCTGCCAGGTGCGCATCAGGCAGCGTTCGAGTCGGCAGCCGCTTCCTGCTTGAGGCTGTCCATGTCGATGACGAAGCGATACTTGACGTCGCCCTTGAGCATCCGCTCGTAAGCCTCGTTGATGTCCTGCATGGCGATCACTTCAATGTCGGAAACGATGCCGTGCTCGGCGCAGAAGTCCAGCATTTCCTGGGTTTCCTGAATGCCTCCGATCAACGAGCCGGCCAGGCTGCGACGCTTGAAGATCAGGTTGAACACTGCGGGTGACGGATGCGGCTCTGCCGGCGCGCCAACCAGTGTCATGGTGCCGTCGCGCTTGAGAAGAGACAGGAAGGCGTCCAGGTCATGCGGCGCTGCGACCGTGTTGAGGATAAAGTCCAGGCTGTTGGCCTGCGCGGCCATCTGTCCCGCGTCCCTGGATACGACCACTTCGTCGGCGCCCAGACGCAAGCCATCTTCGCGCTTGTCGGGGGAGGTCGTGAACAGCACCACATGGGCGCCCATGGCGTGGGCGATCTTGACGCCCATGTGGCCGAGGCCGCCAAGCCCGACAATGCCGACTTTCTTGCCGGGGCCGACCTTCCAGTGGCGCAAGGGGGAATAGGTGGTGATACCTGCGCACAACAGCGGCGCGACGGCGGGCAGGTTGGCATCATGTGAGATGCGCAAGACGAACTTTTCCTTGACCACGATCTTGTCGGAGTAGCCGCCGAATGTGTTCTCGCCGCCAAATACCGGTCCATTGTAGGTGCCGGTGAAGCCGCTCTCGCAGTATTGCTCGTCGCCCTCGGCGCACGATGCACATTGCTGGCAACTGTCGACCATGCAACCGACGCCAGCCAGGTCGCCGACCTTGAATTGCTTGACGTCGGAGCCTACCGCCGTGACCCGGCCGACGATTTCGTGACCCGGAACAGAAGGATAGAGTGTGTTGTGCCACTCATTGCGCGCAGTATGCAGATCGGAGTGGCACACGCCGCAGTAAAGGATGTCGATCTGAACATCGTCAGCGCCGGGCGAGCGACGTTCGAATTGATGGGGCTTGAGTGTGTCCTGAGCCGATTGCGCTGCGTAGCTGTATGTCTTGACCATTACTGTCACCTGTTCAATGGGGATAAGTGTAACGCCGTACGACAGCATAGCCGAGCCTCGCTCATTGACCTTGCTGTCTGGCAATGCACCTGAATCTGACCCATGGGGCAGCCAGGTAGTGCCCCGCATCACACAGGCTTGATCGGGAAGCTGAAGGATCTGCCAAAAAGGTATGAACTTTGCAACAATGCCCTGTCACGCTTGTAATCTTTGGTCATGGTTTTAAGGATGACCGCCGTCGGCTCATGCATCTGGATGCTTCCATGACAGTCTCACTTCTGGCCACGGGCCTTTGCCCAAGCGTAGCTTGCACCTCAATTGCTCCCGGCAGCGCGTTGCCAGCCACCCGCGACCGATTCTCCTGTCACGCCTCCATCGAAGCACTGATCAGCGCCGCAAGGCAGCAGACAGGAGCCATTGCCTGGGCTGCATACGCCGCTGGTGAACTGAAATGCCTGCTCGGGCAGGGCGACGAAAGCGTTGTCTGGCCGACACATATCGCTGCTGAAGATTTCGAGGCGTATTGCACTCAGTTGCAGCTGCATTGCCGGGTCGCGGGGCAGGGCGAGGGCGTGCTGGGTTGGGTGTTGGCTCCGATGGCTGAAAAAGACCACCCCTTGCTGTTGGATCTGGCTGTCAGGCTGGGCTCGCTGTTGCAGACCGCGGCGTTGATCCGCGCGCAGAACACCCAGCGCGTTCTGTACGAAATCAGCTTGCTGGCCAGTACTACGCTGGACCGCGGCGCTTTTCTGCAAGGCATTCATGAGCAACTCGGGACCCTGATCGATGCCGAGAACTTCTACGTTGCGCTGTATGACCGGCAAAGCGGCAAGATCACCTACCCTTATTACATTGACCGCTTCGATGACGAAGCGATGGCACATGAGACGTTCGAATTTATTGACGCTGACCGGATGTCGCTCACCGGGTATGTCTTGAGCAGCGGGCAGCCGTTGTTTCTCGATGCCGCCTGCATCGAACAGGCCAAAGCCGAAAACCGGTTTTACTGCGTTGGACGTCTACCTGAGTTCTGGATGGGCGCGCCTTTGAAAAATGCATCGGACGACGTCTTTGGCATGGTCGCGATGCAGGTTTATGACGTGTCTCGTGTCTACAGTGCCCAGGATCGTGCGTTGTTCGCCGTGGTGTCGCGCCATGTGGCCATGGCACTGGACCGCCAGCTACATCGGACGGACCTCGAGCAGGTAGTGGCCCTGCGCACGCAGCAGCTTTCTGCAGCCAACGACGCGTTGCGTCAGGAAGTCAGGGATCGTGAGCGCGCCGAGCATCTGCAGAATGCCCTGTTCCAGATTGCCGAGCTTTCCAGTCAGCCCGGTGACATGAACGAGCTTTTCCGCAGCCTGCACATGATCGTCGGCGAGCTGCTGGTGGCGCTCAATTTCTACATCGCGCTTTACGACAGTGCGACGGGCGAAGTGACCTTTCCGTACTACATTGACGAGTTCAAGCCCGCGCCGCCGCGCTCACGACGCGGGCAGCGGGGGTTTACCGAATATGTGATAGGCCAGCGGCGACCGTGCCTGATCGATTACGAGGAAGCTCGCAGGCTGGAAGGCCTTGGCGAGATCGAGGTACAGCGACAATCCGGTCGTTGCTCTTCATGGCTGGGCATTCCGCTGTTCGACGGCGGGCAGGTTCGCGGCGTGCTGGTGGTGCAGAGTTATTCCAAGGATGTGAGCTATACCTTGCGCGATCAGGAGCTGCTGACCTTCGTTTCTCGCCACATCGATACGGCACTGTCCCGGCGCAGCGCGGCAGAAGCGATCCATACCGCCAATGTTCTGCTTGAAGCCAGGGTTCGAGACAGGACCCGTGAGCTGGACCGGGCCAACGCCAGGCTGCAGCACGAAAACTCCCATGACTCACTGACCGGGCTGCCCAATCGCAGCCATTTGCAACATCGCCTGAGGCAGGCCTGGCAGGACTTCTGCCGCAACGGCCAGCAAGTGATTGTCATGTTCATCGATCTGGATCGCTTCAAGATGATCAATGACAGCCTTGGTCATCACTGTGGCGACATCCTTCTGGTGCAGGCCGCCGAACGCCTGCGCAGTTGCATGCGCGAAAGGGACCTGCTGGCGCGGCTGGGCGGTGACGAGTTCGCCGTGTTGAGCATCGACACGCCGTTGCAGACCGGCACGGAGATCGCTCAGCGAATACTGACCGCATTCGAGCAGCCGTTCGTGATCGATGATCACACCGTTTTCTCTTCCTGCAGTATTGGTGTGGTGGGGGCTGACAGCCGCTTCCATCAGGAGCCGGCTGACCTGCTGCGCGATGCCGATACCGCCATGTACCGGGTCAAGAACGGTGGGCGGGACAGCTTCGCGGTGTTCAATCAGGCGTTGCGCCGCGAGGTGTCGGATCAGGTCGAGCAGGAGGGTGCGTTGCGCACGGCGCTGAAACGTACGGATCAGTTGATTCCCTATTTTCAGCCGGTGATCTGCGTCAATAGCGGAAAGTTGCTGGCGTTCGAGGCGTTGATCCGCTGGTGCATGCCGGATGGACGCATCGTCGGGCCAGAGAGCTTTCTGCCTGCGCTCGAGGGGCTGCGCCTGATTGGCCGTCTGGACCTGTACATGCTCAGGCGTGTGGTTTCCATTCTGGCGCAACCCGAGAACAGTCATTGGCCGCCCGTGCACGTGAACTGTTCGAGCTACAGCATCACCCGTCCGGCGTTCGCCGCAGAAGTACTGGCACTGCTTGCCGAGCAGAATGTTGCGCCTGAACGTCTGTGTCTGGAACTCACCGAAGGCGCACTGGTGGCCGATCCCGAGCAGGCACGTCTGTCGATGAAGCTCCTGGCCGAGCACGGCATGTCGGTCATGCTCGACGATTTCGGCGCGGGCTTCTCTTCGCTCAGCTACGTGCACCAGTACCATTTCAGCGGTTTGAAAATCGACAAGTCGTTTATCTTTGGCTTGACCTCCAGTGTGCGCAGCCGCGCCATTGTGCGTGCCATTGTGCGCATGGCCGAATCCCTCGATCTGACCGTGGTTGCCGAAGGGGTCGAGGATCGAGAAACGCTTGAGTTGCTGCGCGAGATCGGCGCCACGCAGGCGCAGGGCTACTACTTCTCCGAGCCGCTGCCGATTGAGCTGTTGGATATCAACACCGGTCTTGCAGCAGGCTGACGCTCGGCCAGTGCTTGCCGCAGACGGCAGGTTGTATCCGTTCTTTGACGCGCTCGATAGACCTGATTTTTAGTTAAGCTTTAAAAATCAACGGATTATGACTTTATGCGGAAGTTGGCACTGGACTTGCTGGTAAACCTGGGCAACAGGTTCATCAGGAGGTGAGAGATGATTATTGGCACGAGTGCGCTTGAGCAGCTTGTTTCCCGGGCTGTTGTCGGGCGCAAGACCGTGGATGAGGTGTCCCAGGACGCCTTCAGCTCGGTCGCTGCCGCTGGCCTGACATCAGGTTCGGCACCGGTTACCACGCCGGTCAGCAATTCAACATCGCAAGACAGCAAGCAGGACAACAGCGGTTACAACGAATCCTTTGCACGGATGATGATCAACCTGAAGTCCGCCGGTGATACGTCACTGTCGGAAAAGACGGCTGACCGTGACAACGGTGTCATCGGTTCAGTGGCTGGCACCACCAGCACCACTGACACGGCATCGACGGATTCGGTACAACAGAAATTCATGGACTCTCTGAAGCAGACAGCCGAAGAGAAAGTGCGCGAAAAGCTGACGGGCATCACCCAGAAAGACTATGACGCCATGGCGCCACAGGACCAGCTGGCGATTGACCAGAAGGTTCAGGACGCGCTCAAGGACAAGCAGAACGATGTTGCGGATGACATCAACACCCGCATCAGAGGGATCAAGGCCGGTATGGTGGCTTGATGGCTCGAAAAAAGCCGCTCAGACCATGATGACCGTCGTGCCGATGCTCTGCATTGGCACGATATTCATTGGATTTCAGCCCTGTCACCCCAATTGATGCCTGTACGGCAAATCCGGCCCGACCTTCGTGCAGGTCAGCGCGGCCGCGCCGACGGCGAAACTCAGCATCTCATCCAGCAATTCCCGTGACAGTGTTGCCAGGCCCTCTGGCGTGTCCAGTTGGCGTTCGCTGAGGAAGGTCAGCAGCGCCGCCTGAAACGTATCCCCGGCCCCGACGGTATCGGCGGTCACCACTGTTTTTGCCGGCGCCGACCAGGTGCCGTGCTGGCGGGTGAAGACGCTGGCGCCTTGCGTGCCGCGGGTAACGATGACCAGTTGCGTACGCTTGCCGAGCCAGCCTTCGGCGATCTTTTGTGGATCGCTGTCCGGGTACAGCAGGTGCAGGTCTTCGTCGCTGACCTTGATCAGGTGCGCATGCTCGGCGAACGCTGCGACCTGGCTGCGCCAGCGCTGAATGTCCGGTGCCGGGTTGAGGCGCACGTTGGGGTCCAGCGAGATCAGCCGTGTGCTGCTTTCACGGGCGACCAGCGCCAGCAGCGTGTCGGCGATCGGCTGCACCACCAGGGAAAACGAGCCGACGTGAATGCCGCGTACCTGCCCGTCGAGTTCCGGCAGGTGTTCCAGGCGCAACTGACGGTCTGCGCAGCCTTCGCCTCGAAAGCTGTAAGTTGGCGATCCATCGCTGCCCACGGCGACCATGGCCAGTGTGGTGGGCGCGTCGAAGTCGATCAGGTGATCGGTATTGACCGTTTCCTTTTCCAGCACGGCGCGCAGACGGCGGCCCAGGTAATCGGTGGACAGCCCGGCAAGGAAGCTCGCTTCTACACCCAGACGGCGCAGGCCGATGGCAACGTTGAACGGAGAGCCGCCGGCTATCGCATCGAACCCCAATCTGTTCAGGGAACCGCTGTCATCCGCGCGGGTAAAAATATCGAACAGTGCTTCGCCACAAACCAGAAACATAAGTGCTCCATGAAAAAACGCTTCAAACCTTGCGCAATTGCGCCTGATAACCCTGATAGACCTGCTGGTAGGCGGCCACATTATGCACCACAGGATGCGTCTCACTGCTCTGATCGAGACTCACGCAGCGTTCACACAGTTGCTGCAGGTCCTGAGCTTTGCCGTTGGCGCGCGACCAGCACCAGGCCGCTTGAATGGCGGCGCCCAGCGCGGCGGCTTCCGAGTGGTCGGTGCAGATCACCGGAGTGTTCATGATGTCGGCCACGATCTGCCGCCACACGGCACTTTTGGAGCCACCGCCGATCAGACGGATCTTTTCGCTTTTGATACCGCTGTCGCGCAACAGGTCGAGTCCGTAGCGAAGGCCGAAGGTAGTGCCTTCGACCACCGCACGGGACAGGTTGGCCTGAGTCAGATTGGTGCTGTCCAGCCCGACGATGCTGCCGGTAGCGTCGGGCAGGGCGGGCACGCGTTCGCCGTTCAGAAAGGGCAGCATCAGTACGCCTTCGGCACCGATCGGCGCCTGGGCGACCACCTGGTTGAAACCGGCGATGTCGAGGGCGAACAACTCGCGAATGGCAGTCGTTGCGTTGGTCAGGTTCATCGTGCAGATCAGCGGCAACCAGCCGCCTGAGGATGAGCAGAACGTCGCGACCGACTCATGCTCACTGACCTGCGCCTCATCGGCGTAGGCATACACGGTGCCCGAAGAGCCCAGGCTCATGGTGATCAGCCCCGGCTGGATATTGCCTGTGCCGATCGCGCCCATCATGTTGTCGCCGCCGCCACTGGAGACCAGCGCGTCAGGATTCAGGCCCAGCAGCCGGGCGACCTCAGCACGCAGTGCGCCCACCGGTTCATGGGCGTGCAACAGCTGTGGAAGTGCCTTGCCCAGGCGACCGCTCGGGTCGATGTGCGCGAGCAACGGCAGGTCCCACTCGCGAGTGCGCAAGTTGAAGTAACCGGTGCCCGATGCGTCGCCAAACTCGGTGCAGCAGCGGCCGGTCAGCCAATAGTTGAGGTAGTCGTGGGGCAGCAGCACCTTGTCGATCCGCTCGAACAGATCCGGGTATTGCTCCTTGGTCCACAACAGTTTCGACACGGTATAGCCTGGGGCAATGACCAGGCCAAGGCGTTGCAGCGAACCCTGCGCGCCGCCCAGAAAGTCCAGCAGGCGCTGGTTTTCCGGTGCCGACTCGGTATCGCACCACAGTTTGGCCGGGCGCAGTACCTGGCCTTGAGCATCGAGCAGCACCAGGCCATGTTGCTGGCCTGAGACCCCGATGCCCTGAATCTGCTGACCGGAAACGCCCGACGCTGCCAGTGCCTCGCGGGTCGCCTGTTGCAGCGCGTCCAGCCATTGCTGCACGTCCTGTTCACGGCGTCCGTTATGGTCGCTGATCAGGCTGTGCGGCGCCGAGCCTTCGCCCAGCACGGTGCCGCTTTCGGTATCGAGCACCAGCACCTTGGTGCCCTGGGTCCCGCAATCGATTCCAAGAAACATGGGAATTCCCTCAGGCCTTGGCGGCCAAAAGTTTTTCCAGTGTGCCACTCACACCCAGTGTGCGGAGATCATTGAGGTTCTGCTCGAAGGCCGCCACAAATGCTGCGGATTTCGGAATGGCCGAGCCAAAGATTTCTTCCACTGCCAACAAGCGCTGAGTAATAAGCGTGTCATCAGCCACCAGCGCCTGATAGAACCCGGCACGCGGGTCAGGAATGGTGTAGGTCGTGCCGTTTTCGTCGACCCCCTTCAGATACAGCGCCCATGCAGCGACGACCAGCGAAGCGCGTTCGAGATTGCCCTGATCGACGATCAGACGATTGATCGTCGGAATGGTGAACTTGGGAAATTTCGACGATCCGTCCGAGCAGACCCGTTCCAGCTGGTCGGCAATCGCCTGGTTGGAAAAGCGCTCGATCAAGGTGTCCTTGTAACCTTCCAGATCGATACCTGGCACCGACGCCAGTTGCGGGGTCACGTCCAGGTCCATATAAGTGCGGATATAGCTCACGAACAGCGGGTCATTCATGGTTTCGTGGACAAAACGATAACCTTTCAGGAAGCCCAGGTAGGTCAATGCCAGATGACTGCCGTTAAGCAGTTTGATCTTCATCTCTTCATAGGGCGTCACGTCATCGGTGAACTGCACGCCGACTTTTTCCCACGCCGGGCGACCATTGACGAACTTGTCTTCCAGCACCCACTGCACGAACGGTTCGCAGACCACTGGCCAGGCATCGTCGATGTGCTTCTCGTCTGCCAGTTGCAGCCGGTGGGCTGCGCTGGTCATCGGTGTAATACGGTCGACCATCGCGTTGGGAAAACTGACGTTTTCCTTGATCCAGTCGTGCAGATCGGCATCGCGCAACGTGGCAAATGCCAGCAATGCCTTGCGAGTGACCGCGCCGTTGTGTGGCAGGTTATCGCAGGACATCAGGGTGAAGGCTGGCGTACCTTGCGCCCGGCGGCGGGCCAGTGCGGCGCAGAGGAAGCCGAAGACCGTCGTTGGCTGATCCGGGTTTGCCAGGTCGTGTTGAATCTGCGGCAGATGGGCCATGAACTGCCCGTTGCTGTCGTCGATGCAGTAACCGCCTTCGGTGATGGTCAGCGAGACGATGCGGATGTCCGGGCTGGCCAGTTTGTCGATCAGCGCCTGCGGGCTGTCGTCGGCCAGCAGCATGCCGCTGATCGAGGCGATAATGCGGGTTTTGGTGTCGGGTGTGTCACCCAGTTCATAGAGCGTGTACAGGTAGTCCTGTTGCGCCAGTGCATCGCGCACGACCTTGTCTTCAGGACGCAGGCCCACGCCGCAGATGCTCCATTCAAAGCCTTCGCCGCTGTTCATCAGCGCATCGGTATAAAACGCCTGATGCGCCCGGTGGAAGCCCCCGACGCCGATGTGGGCAATGCCCTGGCGAGTGCTCTCGACGGTGTAGGCGGGCACGGCAATGTCGGCGCCCAATCGGGACAGATTGTTTTTGTTCAGTTTCATGACGGGCTCTCCGGGACTCAGGCTGCGGCAGTCTGCAAGGCTTTGGCAATCACCAGACCTTGAGCGTCGAACAGGTGGCATTGGGCACTGTCGAGATGCAGGTTCAGCGTCTCGCCATACTGGCTGGCCAGATCGCCACGAATACGCATGGTCAGCGCTTCGCCCGAGCGGGTACGCACGTGACAGTAGGTGTCACTGCCAAGACGTTCGCTGACGTCGGCAACCACCTGCAACTGGCAATCATCGCTCTGGGCAAGGTTCAGGTGTTCCGGGCGGATGCCCAGCGTTACCGCAGCGCCGACGCTCTGTCCTGCGCCATTGACCGGCAGGCTGATGCGCGTTCCGGCATCCAGCTCGACTTCGCAGCTGGCGCTGCCCACCCGGCTGATCGTGCCCTTGAGGAAGCCCATTTTCGGCGTGCCGAGAAAGCCGGCAACGAACAGGTTGGCCGGGTGGTGGTACAGCTCAAGCGGCGAGCCGACCTGCTCGACCTTGCCGCCATTGAGGACGACGACCTTGTCGGCCAACGTCATGGCTTCTACCTGATCATGCGTCACGTAGATCATTGTGGCCTGCAACTCCTTGTGCAGGCGCGACAATTCCAGGCGGGTCTGCACGCGCAGCGCGGCGTCGAGGTTGGACAGCGGTTCGTCGAACAGGAAAATCTTCGGGTTGCGCACGATGGCCCGGCCAATCGCGACACGCTGGCGTTGCCCGCCGGACAGTTGTTTGGGCTTGCGCTCCAGCAGCGGTCCGAGCTCCAGAATACGTGCGGCTTCATCGACCTTCTTCTTGATCTCGGCCTTGTCACCGCCCGCCAGGTCCAGCGCGAACGACAGGTTCTTGCCGACGGTCATGTGCGGATACAGCGCATAGGTCTGGAACACCATGGCCAAGTCGCGCTTGGCCGGCGTGACCTGAGTGATGTCCCGGCCATCGAGCTCGATGGTTCCCGACGTCACTTCTTCAAGCCCGGCGATCAGCCGCAGCAGGGTGGATTTGCCGCAGCCCGAAGGCCCGACGAAGACCACGAACTCGCGGTCTTTCACCTCCAGGTCGATACCCTTGATGATCTGGTGACCGTCAAAGCCTTTTTGCAGATTGCGGATGCTCAGGTTAGCCATGTTGGACTCCTTCTTGTTCTTTGGGCCGGGCTATTTGACAGCGCCGAACGACAGGCCGCGAACCAGTTGTTTCTGACTGATCCAGCCGAAAATCAGAATGGGTGCACAGGCCAGGGTCGAGACCGCTGACAGCTTGGCCCAGAACAACCCTTCAGGGCTGGAGTAGGAAGCGATCAAGGCAGTCAACGGCGCTGCGGCGGACGAGGTGAGGTTCAGCGACCAGAATGCTTCGTTCCAGCACAGGATCAGCGACAGCAACGCGGTGGAAGCCAGGCCGCCCTTGCAGATCGGCATCAGCACGCGAAAGATCTCCTGACGGGTGCTGGCCCCGTCCAGCCGTGAGGCCTCGAGGATCTCGCCGGGGATATCCTTGAAGTAGGTGTAAATCATCCAGACCACGATCGGCAGGTTGATCAGCGTATAGATGATGATCAGCGCCAGCCGCGAATCGAGCAGGCCAAAGGTCTTGGCCAGCAGATAGATCGGCATCAGCACGCCCACCGGCGGCAGCATCTTGGTCGAGAGCATCCACAGCAGTGTGCTCTTGGTGCGCTTGGTCTCGAAAAACGCCATGGAATACGCCGCAGGAATCGCGATCAGCATGGCCAGCACCGTGGCGCTGAAGGAAATCAGCACCGAGTTCCAGGCAAAATGGAAGTAATCGCTGCGCTCCTGAATATGCAGGTAGTTTTCCAGCGTCGGCGTGAAGAACAGCTGTGGCGGTGTCGCGAACGCATCGATCTCGGTCTTGAAGCTGGTCAGGACCATCCAGAAGATCGGAAAGAACACCAGCGCAGCGATGATCCAGGACAGGGCCCCGAGCAGCAGGCTTTGCAGACGGCGTGATTGTTTGAGGGTCATCATGGCAAGGTCCTCATGACTTGTCGGTGAGGTTTTTGCCGATCATCCGGATCAGGATGATCGCCGCGATGTTGGCTATGACCACGGCAATCAGCCCGCCCGCCGAGGCCATGCCGACGTCGAACTGCAGCAGCGCCTGGATATAGATCAGGTAAGCCAGGTTGGTCGAGGCAAAGCCCGGCCCGCCGTTGGTCGTGGTGAAGATTTCAGCGAATACCGAAAGCAGGAAGATCGTTTCGATCATCACCACCACGGCAATCGGACGCGCCAGGTGCGGCAGGGTCAGGTGCCAGAAAATCGCCAGCGGACCTGCGCCGTCCAGCCGCGCTGCTTCTTTCTGCTCCTGATCCAGTGACTGCATGGCGGTCATCAGGATCAGAATGGCGAACGGCAGCCATTGCCAGGACACAATGATGATGATCGACAGCATCGGGTAATGGGCGAACCAGTCAATCGGTTCGGCGCCGAAGAACTTCCACACCGCTGCGAGTACGCCGGACACCGGATGAAAGATCAGGTTTTTCCAGATCAGCGCGCTGACCGTGGGCATGATGAAGAACGGCGAGATCAACAGCACACGGACGATGCCGCGACCGAAAAACTCACTGGCTTCCAGCAGTGCCGAAATCAGCACGCCGAGGATCACACTGATCGCCAGCACACTGCCGACCAGCAGTAATGTATTGCCGGCACCCGGCAAGAAGCCGCTGTCGGTCACGAAATACTGGAAGTTCTCCAGGCCAACGAATTCGTTTTCGCCGGGGGAGAGCAGGTTGTAGCGGATCAGCGAGAAGTAAATGGTCATGCCCAGCGGCACGATCATCCACACCAGCAGAAGCGCCACGGAAGGACTGACCAGAAACCAGCCCGGCTTGAATCGACGGCTTTTGAGCGGTTGCTGTTCGCCGGACAGGTCCGTGCGTTCAGGGGAGGCTGAGGTATTCATGGGGAGCTCCGAACCGGATTGCACCAGAGTTGTTGCGCAGTTGAGCGGCAGGGCGAAAGCATTGGCTTTCGCCCTGATGCGTGACGGTTACTTTTTCGGGTAACCCGCTCGTTTCATGTCGCGCGCGGTAGCGGTTTGCGCATTCTGCAAGGCCTGATCCACAGTGGACTGACCTATGAGTGCTGCAGAGAACTGCTGACCGACGCTGGTGCCGATGGCCTGGAACTCGGGAATGGTCACCAGTTGAATGCCGACGTAAGGCACGGGTTTGAGGGTTGGCGACTTGGGATCGGCCTTCTTCAACGACTCAAGCGTGATGTTGGCAAACGGTGCTGCCTTTTTGTATTCGTCGGTGTAGGTCGAGGCGCGGGTGCCCGGCGGTACGTTGGACACGCCGTCGGTATCGGCAACCAGTTTGGCGTACTCTTTCGACGTGGCCCACTGGGTGAACTCGGCAGCGTCCTTGGTGTTCTTGGCGCTGGTCGGGATCGCCAGCGACCACGAGTACAGCCACGACGAGCCCTTGTCGGTCACTTCGTGCGGGGCGTAGGTGAAGCCGACGCTGTCAGCCACTTTGCTCTGCTTCTTGTCGGTCACGAACGAACCGGCCACGCTGGCATCCACCCAGATGGCGCATTTGCCGCTGTTGAACAGCGCAAGGTTCTCGTTGAAACCGTTACTTGAGGCACCCGGCGGGCCAAATTTCTTCATGGTATTGACGTAGAAGTTCAGCGCATCCTTCCATTCTGGCTGATCGAACTGTGGCGTCCACTGCTCATCGAACCAGCGTCCGCCATAGGCGTTGGCCAGCGTGGTGATCAGCGCCATGTTCTCGCCCCAGCCAGCCTTGCCGCGCAGACACAGGCCGTACTGTTCCTTGGACTTGTCGGTCAGTTTCTCGGCGAACCCGGCGATCTGGGTCCAGGTAGGGCGCTCGGGCATGGTCAGGCCTGCGGCCTTGAACAGGTCGGTGCGGTAGTAGGTGATCGAGGCTTCAGCATAGAACGGCAGGGCAAACAGTTTGTCGTCCACCGACAGGCCGTCGCGTACTGATGTGAACACATCCTTCAGATCGTAGCTGTCAGGCAGGTCTTTCATTTCCTGCAGCCAGCCTTTCTGACCCCAGAGTGAGGCTTCGTACATGCCGATGGTCAGCACGTCGAACTGGCCGCCCTTGGTGGCGATGTCGGTGGTCAGGCGTTGACGCAGGACGTTCTCTTCCAGCACGACCCAATTGAGCTTGATATCGGGGTGCTTTTCTTCGAAGGTCTTGGAGAGGCGTTGCATGCGAATCATGTCGCTGTTGTTGACCGTGGCGATGGTCACGGTCCCCGCGGTGGCACTGCCACTGAACACGAAACAGGTGCTGAGGACGGAACTGGCGAGCAGAAGTTTTGCTGAGTTCTTCATTGATCACTCCTCTTCCACGCCCAAAGGACTGCAGAAGGATGGTTATTGTTTTTTTCTCTTCCGGAGGTGAGGAAGATGTGCATTGATTACACCGGCGTTCGGTCTGAAAGACAAATCCTGCGCCGCACTCTGACTGATACTTTTTTGCACTCGGGTGGGAAAAGGCAACAGCGCCGAATCGCCCATGGGGCGGCTTCGGCGCAACTCCAGCGTAGACGATGAGGGCGAGGGCGGGGCGAATCAGTACAGGTTTTGTTCGGTCAGACGCTGAACGGCGAGTCGGCGGTAGTGCGACGGAGTCATGCCCTTGAGTTGCTGAAAACGCCGATTGAAGTTGGAAATATTGTTGAATCCGGACTCGAAGCACACATCGGTGACCGGTTTGTCGCCGTCGGCGAGCAGTTCGCAGGATTTGCTGATACGCAGCCGGTTGACGAACTCCACGAAGCAGCGCCCGGTAGCCTGTTTGAACACCCGGGAAAAATAGGTCGGTTTCATGCCCAGATACTCGGCGACTTCCTCCAGCGGCAGCTCGCGGCCGTAGTGGGCGAAAATATAATCCACCGCCCGGTTGGTGCGATCCACGCTGTGCTCGTCCGCCGTGTGGGCCACCGCCGTGCCTGACAGCAACTGATAGTCGTCGCTGGCGGCGAGCAGTTCGAGCAGGATGAAGAAATGGCCCAGGCGAGTAATACCTCGCGAGTCGGCGATTTTCTGCATCTGCTTCATGGCCTGACGAATCGTGCGTTTGCAGCGAAATTCGATGCCGTAGCGGGCGCGCTCCAATAACGGCGTCAGGGTCTTGAGCTCGGCAAACACCTGGTTGCCGCTTTCCAGCAGCTCATCGGTAAAGTTGACCAGCATGTCGCGCTTGGGCACCACTTCACCGTCGTCGATCTGGCTGATCCAGTTATGCGGCAGGTTGGGGCCGGTGAGAAACAGGCTGGCAGGATTGAAATTGCCGATGTAGTCGCCGACAAACACCTTGCCGGAGCTGGCGACGATCAGGTGCAGTTCATATTCCTTGTGGAAGTGCCAGCGCACCAGCGGGCAGGGGAAACCATGCTCGCGGTAGATGATCGACAGACCGTTGTGGTCGTCCATCAGTTCGTAGGAAGGGTCGGCGATTCTTGTTGTTTTATTCATTGGCGATGTCATGTTCATCTGTTGCCAAAAGAGTAATGTGCCTGATTTTTCAGTTCAATGCCCGGTCATTGGCAAAAATCGCCTACGATCAGGCCTCTGCACAGAGGAAGCGTTGACCGATGAAACAGATCCTGCTGATCGGCATGGGGGCCGGGGATCCCGAACAGATCACCCTGCAGGCCGTTGCGGCCCTGAACCTTGCAGAGGTGATCTTCATCCTCGACAAGGGCTACGTCGACGATCAGTTGCTGAGGCTGCGCAAAGAGCTCTGTCAGCGCTATATCACTCATCAACGCTACCGTCTGGTGCAAGTCCAGGACCCTCGACGTGAAGATGATCCGCAGGCCTACGAGCGCGGCATCGAGGGGTGGCACGAACAGCGCGCGGTACTGTTCGAGCGGCTGTTGACCGATGAACTTGACGTGGATCAGGTCGGCGCGTTTCTGGTCTGGGGCGACCCGTCGCTCTACGACAGTACGATGCGCATCCTTGACCAGGTTCTGGTGCGGGGTAATGAGGCTTTCGAGTATCAGGTGATACCCGGTATCACCAGCGTCCAGAGTCTGGTCGCGCGGCACCGCATCCCGCTCAATCGCATTGGCGAGTCGATTCTTGTCACCACCGGCCGACGCATGGCGACAGCTCCGCTGCAGCACCCCGGCAACGTCGTGGTGATGCTTGACGCGCACTGCACATTCGAGCGTTATACGGGGCAGGGGCTGGACATCTATTGGGGCGCGTACCTGGGCACGCCGGACGAGATACTGGTGGCCGGACGGCTGGATGATGTCTGCGAGCAGATCAAGCGCCTGCGCAGTGAGGCACGCGAGCGCAAGGGGTGGATCATGGATACCTATTTGCTGCGCAAACCGGCCTAAGCCGGTTTTTCATCCTTGTTGCGATTCTTCGCTTCGATCCACTGCGCCATGTATTTGGTGCTCTTGTGGTGATGGTGCCGCAGCATGGCGCCGGTGAAGTTCGCCAGTCGATGCTCCGTCAGTCCGTTGCGAAGGGTCTCGATGCGCTCGATCAGGCTCGCACAGTGCTGCCGATGCTGGAAGCGTGCCTGCAGCAACGCCTGACCCGCTTGTTGCGCTTCAAGCCAGAGGTTCTGGTCCTGATACAGCCTGACCGCAGCGCCAGCGATTTCCGCAGGGTTATCGGCAATGATGCCGGGCCACGGCAGCCCGCCGCTCATGGCTTCCGCACCCACCGGCGTCGTGACTGACGGCGTTCCGCAGAGCATCGCGTCCATCAGCTTGCCCTTGATGCCGGCCCCGAAGCGCAATGGCGCGAGGCACACCCGCGCGTTGGACATGACCTCCAGCGCATCCTCGGCCCAGTGCTTCACATGAAAGCCCTGAGCGGCATTGTGCAGCGCCGAGGCCTTGGGTGGCGTATAGGCGCCATAAATGTGTAGCTGGGCTTCGGGCAGTTGCTGGCGAATCAGCGGCCAGATAACGGTTTTCATCCACAGCACGGCATCCCAGTTGGGCGCATGGCGGAAGTTGCCGATGCTGAGGAAGTGCGCACGCTGTGCAAAAGGCCGGAAGCTGTCGGGAATACCGTCGATCATCAATGGGCACCAGTGCAGCAGCGCCGCGGGCAGGCCGAAAGGGCCGCTCAACAGCGCGATTTCGACATCCGACGTCATCAGGTTGAGGTCGCAGCGATACAACGAAGCAATTTCGCGCTGCGCCAGATCACTGGATGCGATCTGCCGGAAAAGCTGCGGCGCTGAAACGTCGGCGCTGCCCGGCCCGGCCTCGGCACAATCGCTGTTCAGCGAGTCCTTCAGCAACTGATGGCGTGCGTGGCGCAGGCTCTGGAAATCCGACGTCTCCAGCATCCGCAGTGCGTCAGGACACTGCTGCTCGACCCGCCAGCCGAACTGCTCCTCGATCATGAACTGATCGAAGAGCACCACATCAGGCTGCAATTGGCTGACAAATACATCAAAACTGCTGTCGTTGAGCGTGATGTGCACTTCATTGATGCCCAGACTGAGCAGATCGGCGCGATGCTCGCCCTCGGTGGCAGGGCTGGCGAAGGTGATCTGCCAGCCCTGCTCCAGAAAGCATCGAATCAGTTGCATCATATGCCCGCTGGCGGCCGAAGATCGCGGCTCAGGCCATACGTAGCCAATGATCAATAAGCGGGTGCTGACAGGCTTTTCAGTGCGGTTGAAGGCAGCGTCGATGTCAGTCAAGGCTGTTTCCAAGAATGCTTTTTACCTTGTCACGCAACTGGTCGATGGAGAACGGCTTGCCGATCGAGTGCATGCCTGGCGGCACGTCGATATTTTCCGAGTAACCGCTGGCGAACAGCACCGGCAATTGCGGGCGAAGTTCGATGACCTTTTTGGCCAGTGCAGTGCCTTTCATGTCAGGCAGCCCCTGGTCAGTCATCAACAGGTCGATGTGATTGGAATCGTCTGCAACAAAGGTGAGTGCCGACGTAGCGTCCTCGGCTTCCAGTACCTTGTATTCCAGCTCTTCGAGCACGTCGACAATCAGCATGCGCACAATGGCGTCGTCTTCGACCACGAGAATGGTGCGGGCTGTGTCGGGCATGGTTGACTCCTTAAACCTGAATAATGGTGATAGCGCAGACGGTGTGGAGTTTCGCGCATCCTTTCCCGTCGACTCAGGGTAACCGAGCGAGGGCCTGTCCGCTGTCGATACAGTCCCTGTATCAGTAAATAAAAACCGTGTGGAAGTTCAATCGAGGCACAAATACTGTAAATCGCGAGGGCGACTCACGGGTTGGCGTCATTAATGAATACCGGCGTGAGCTTATCGCCCATTTATGTGTGAAATTTCAATCCTCTATGTCAGAAATAAGAGTGTTTTCTGTAGGTTTACGGCAAACTCTACGGTTTTGATCCATTGGTCAGGGATATTTCATGAATCGGACGTCTGTTGTCGATGAACAACGCTTTCGAAAATTGCTGGGACGTAACGTTGGCTTGCCACTGGGTGTCGGTGTACTGAGCGCAGTTTTCTTCATTCTGCTGATCAGTTATCTGCTCACTGCAATACAGTGGGTCGAGCACACTGACCGGGTGATCAACAACACCAACCGCTCAATGAAACTGTCGATAGACATGGAAACCGGCATGCGCGGTTTTCTGTTGACGGGGGATCAGCATTTTCTCGACCCCTACGAGGTCGCCAAGCCGCTGCTGCTCGCCGAGCTGCAGGGGCTGGAGAAACTGGTAGACGACAACCCCACGCAACTGGATCGGTTCAGACGTCTGTCCACACTGCAGCAGGAGTGGAATGCGTTCGCCCAGGAGATGATTACGTTGCGGCGCACCAACGGCGATTATCAGACGCCGGTACTGGCCGGACGTGGCAAGCGAATCACCGATCAGATCCGTACTGAATATGATCAGGCGGTGGAAATGGAGCAGCAACTTCGTCTGACCCGCAATGCGGAAGTCACGCGCAGTACCATCCTTTCCGTAACCCTTTATCTGATATTCGTGGTGGTCGTCAGCGCAATTCTGGCCTATATCGGTCGCAGGGATCTGCTGTCGCTGTCGAATACCTACAGCGAAAACCTCAGGCTTCAGGAAGTCAATACCGAGCGCCTGCAGAAGGTAGCCTGGCTGCGCAATGGTCAGAGCGAGCTGGCCGAGCAGGTCCTGGGGCAACTGACGCTGAACATGCTGGGCCGCAATATCCTCCAGTTTCTGACCCAATACCTGGGTGCATCGGTGGCGGCGGTCTACATTCGCCAGGACCACGGCGGCCTCACGCGGGCTGCCTCGTATGGCTTCTCCCGTGAACAGGAGCAGCAGGATCAGACCATTCACAGTGATGAAGGCATTGTCGGGCAGGCCGCCCAGCAGGACCGCATCATTACCCTGGATGAACTGCCGGATAATTACTTCAAGGTTGCGTCCGGCCTGGGCGAGGGCTCGCCGCGCAGCGTGGTGGTGGTGCCAACCAGCAATGACGATCAGGTCAACGGCGTGATCGAACTGGGTTTTCTGCGCGCCCTGACCGAGCGGGACATCGAGTTCCTTGAGCTGGTGGCGGACAACGTCGGCACGTCCATCGAAGCCGCCCGTTATCGCCAGCGTCTGCAGGAGGTGCTGGCCGAGACCCAGCAGCTCAACGAAGAGCTGCAGGTGCAGCAGGAAGAACTGCGCACCGCCAACGAAGAGCTGGAGGAGCAGTCGCGCATCCTCAAGGAATCCCAGGCTCATCTGGAGACCCAGCAGGCCGAACTTGAGCAGACCAACGAGCAGTTGGCCGACCAGAGTCAAGCGCTGGCCGAGCAGCGCGATGCGCTGGATCGCAACAACGAAGAACTGAATATCGCCCAGGCCGAGTTGCAGGCGCGGGCGGACGAGCTGCAGCGTGCCAGCAAGTACAAGTCCGAGTTCCTCGCCAATATGTCCCACGAGTTGCGCACGCCGCTCAACAGCTCGCTGATCCTCGCCAAGCTGCTGGCCGAGAACCCGGGCGAAAACCTCACCGCCGAACAGGTCAAGTTTGCCGAGTCGATCTATTCGGCAGGTAATGACCTGCTGAATCTGATCAACGACATTCTGGATATTTCCAAGGTCGAAGCCGGCAAGCTGGAAATGCGTCCGGAAAACAGCAGCGTGTCCCGTCTGGTTGAAGGTCTGCGGACACTCTTCCAGCCGCTCGCCGCCGAGAAGAAACTGGCGTTTACCGTCGACATCCAGGCCGGTGCGCCCACCATGCTGTTCACGGATCGCCAGCGCCTTGAGCAGATCCTCAAGAACCTGCTGTCCAACGCGATCAAGTTCACCGAGGCCGGCTCGGTCAGCATGGTCGTCTCGCGCCAGCCAGGCGCCGGTATCGCGTTCATTGTGCGTGACTCGGGCATCGGCATCGCCGAGGAGCATCAGCAGGGTATTTTCGAAGCGTTCCGTCAGGCAGACGGCACCACCAACCGACGTTATGGCGGTACCGGCTTGGGGCTGTCGATTTCACGAGATCTGGCGGCATTACTGGGCGGATCGATCAGTGTCACCAGCGCACCGGGGCAGGGCAGTATTTTCAGCCTGGTGCTGCCGGAGCATTACGTCGAGCAAGACGATCGCGAGCCGGGCAGCGATCTGCCGATCGTGTCAGCGCCTGCTGCGCTACAGCCGTATGCCCCTGTGCTTCCGGTCATTGCGCAGCCCGTTCCGGCACCCGTGCCGATGGATACGCCGGTGCCGGTATTTGACGACGACCGTGACAAGGCACCTTTCCAGCGGCGCTGCATCCTGGTGATCGAAGATGAAGTGCGATTCGCCCAGATTCTCTACGACCTGGCCCATGAGCTGGGTTACGACTGTCTGGTGGCGCATGCTGCCGACGATGGCTTCAATCTGGCATCCCGTTATACGCCGGATGCGATCCTGCTGGACATGCGCCTGCCGGACCATTCGGGCCTGACCGTGCTGCAACGTCTCAAGGAGCTGGCGCCCACCCGGCACATTCCCGTGCACGTGATCTCGGTCGAAGATCGTCAGGAAGCCGCATTGCACATGGGCGCCATTGGCTACGCGGTCAAGCCGACCACACGCGAAGAGCTCAAGGACGTGTTCGCCAAGCTGGAGGCCAAGCTGACGCAGAAGGTCAAGCGTATCCTGCTGGTCGAGGACGACGCGCTACAGCGTGACAGCATCGCGCGCCTGATCGGTGACGATGATATTGAAATCACGGCGGTAGGCTTCGCCCAGGAGGCGCTGGACCTGCTGCGCGATCATGTCTATGACTGCATGATCATCGACCTGAAGCTGCCGGACATGCTCGGCAATGAGTTGCTCAAGCGCATGTCGATGGAAGACATCTGCGCCTTCCCGCCGGTCATCGTCTATACCGGCCGCAACATGACCCGCGATGAAGAAGCCGAGCTGATGAAGTATTCGCGTTCGATCATCATCAAGGGCGCGCGCTCGCCGGAAAGGCTGCTCGATGAGGTGACGCTGTTTCTGCACAAGGTCGAATCGCAACTGTCCAACGAGCGACAAAAGATGCTCAAGACCGCGCGTAGCCGTGACAAGGTCTTCGAGGCGCGCAAGATCCTCGTGGTCGACGACGATGTGCGCAATATCTTCGCGCTGACCAGCGCTCTGGAACATAAAGGCGCGGTGGTGGAAATCGCCCGCAATGGTCTGGAGGCGATTGCCAGGCTTAACGAGGTAGAAGACATCGATCTGGTCCTGATGGATGTGATGATGCCTGAGATGGACGGCTATGAAGCGACCATCGAGATTCGCAAGGATCCGCGCTGGCGCAAACTGCCGATCATCGCCGTCACGGCCAAGGCCATGAAAGATGATCAGGAACGCTGCCTGCAAGCGGGTTCCAACGATTACCTGGCCAAGCCCATTGATCTGGACCGTCTGTTTTCGCTGATTCGCGTCTGGCTGCCGAAGATGGAGCGTATCTGAATGAGGGCTCAATGTAGAGGCGTCTGCGATGACAAGCCCGGACCGCACCATGCACCGTGATCGAAGCATGGATATCGAGCTGCGCCTGCTGATCGAGGCGATTTACCTTCAATACAGCTACGACTTTCGTGATTACTCCGGCGCTTCGGTCAAGCGTCGCGTGATCCATGCGCTGCGTCAGTTCGATTGTGCGACCATCTCCGCCCTGCAGGAACGTGTGCTCCACGATCCTGCAGCATTCATGCAACTGCTGCAGATTCTCACGATTCCGGTCAGTGAGATGTTCCGTGACCCGTCGCATTTTCTGGCAATCCGCAACGAGGTCGTGCCGGTACTGCGCACCTACCCATCACTCAAGGTGTGGATTGCCGGTTGCAGCACGGGCGAGGAGGTCTATTCCACGGCTATTCTGTTGCGCGAGGAGGGGCTGTTGGAGCGGACCATCATCTATGCGACCGATATCAACCCCAGCTCGCTGGAAAAGGCCAAGCAGGGCATCTTCTCCATGGACAACGTGCGGGCCTATGCCGAGAACTATCGAAAGGCGGGAGGGCAGCGCGATTTTGCCGAGTACTACACGTCTGCCTATGACTATGCGATCTTCGACAAGACGCTGTGCGAGAACGTCACGTTTGCCGATCACAGTCTGGCCACAGATAGTGTATTCTCCGAAACGCAATTTATTTCTTGTCGTAACGTACTGATTTATTTCAACAAAAAGCTTCAGGATCGAGCGTTCGGGCTGTTTCATGATTCGTTGTGCCATCGTGGCTTTCTGGCGTTGGGCAGCAAGGAAACCCTGGATTTCTCCGCCTACGGTGGCGCCTTCGAGGCGCTGGTGAAGCCCGAGCGGATTTACCGGAAATTATGAAAATCACGTTTGGCGATGACACGCTCAGCCACCCGTTGCCCGTGGTCGATGCCATTGTCGTCGGCGCCTCGGCGGGCGGCGTGGAGGCGCTGCTGAAAATATTCAGCGGCCTGCGCAAGGGGTTTACGTTACCAATCCTGATGGTCCTGCATTTGCCTGATGACCGGCTCAGCCAGTTGGCCAATGTGTTTCAGAACCGGCTGGCGATTCCGGTCAAGGAAGCCGACGACAAGGAGGGCATCGTGCCCGGCACTTTGTACGTTGCGCCAGCGGGCTATCATGTTTCGGTGGAGTCTGACTTTTCCCTGTCATTGAGTCAGGAGGACAGGGTGTTTTATTCGAGGCCCAGTATCGACATTCTGTTCGGTTCGGCCGCTGATGCCTATGGGCCGAGACTGGCTGGCGTGCTGTTGACCGGCGCCAACAATGACGGCGCGAACGGGTTGCTGCAGATCAAGAAGTATGGTGGTTTCACGGTGATTCAGGACCCCGCGCAGGCCCAGGCTTCTACCATGCCTGAAGCTGGCCTGGCGCTGCACTCGCCCGATTACCTCCTTTCCCTGAACGATATTGGCCGCTTGCTGGTCGAGCTGGAACGAAGCGCATGTTAAGTGAAATTCAGGCAAAACTGCTCATCGTTGACGATTTGCCGGAAAACCTGCTGGCGCTCGAAGCGCTGATCAAGCGCGGTGATCGAATCGTCTACAAGGCGCTGTCTGCGGACGAAGCGCTGTCACTGTTGCTGCAGCACGAATTCGCCATGGCCATCCTCGACGTTCAGATGCCCGGAATGAACGGCTTCGAACTGGCCGAGCTGATGCGCAGCACGGAAAAGACCAAAAGCATTCCAATCGTCTTCGTCAGTGCTGCCGGCCGCGAGCTGAATTACGCCTTCAAGGGCTATGAAAGCGGTGCCGTGGATTTTCTGCACAAGCCGCTGGATATTCACGCGGTGAAGAGCAAGGTCAACGTGTTCGTCGATCTTTACCGACAGCGCAAGGCCATGAAAATACAGGTCGAGGAGCTTGAGCGCAGTCGTCAGGAGCAGGAAGCCCTGCTCAAGCGTCTGCAGTCGACCCAGGGCGAGCTGGAACACGCGATTCGCATGCGGGACGACTTCATGTCCATCGTGTCCCACGAGGTGCGCACGCCGCTCAACGGCCTGATTCTGGAAACCCAGCTGCGCAAGCTGCACCTGGCCAAGGACAACGCGGCGGCGTTTACCATGGAGAAGCTGCGCGCGATGGTCGATCGCGACGAGCGACAGATTCAGAGCCTCATCCGCCTGATCGAAGACATGCTCGACGTATCAAGGATCCGTACTGGCAAGCTGTCGATCAGACCGAGCCCGTTCGACCTGAGCGAACTGGTCACGCAACTGCTGGAGAGCTTTGCCGCGCAGATCGCCGCCGCCAATTCCACCATCACCCGGTTCGCCGAACAGCCGGTGATCGGTGTCTGGGACGAATTCCGTATCGAGCAGGTGGTTGCCAACCTGCTGACCAACGCGCTGCGCTACGGTGCGCGAAAGCCGATTGAAGTGCATGTGTACAGCAAGGACAGCGAGGCTTTCATCGAAGTCAGGGATCAAGGTATTGGCATTACGGCCGAAAACCAGAAGCGCATCTTTCAGCAGTTCGAGCGGGTGTCGAGCAATCACGCTGTTGCCGGGTTGGGTCTTGGGTTGTTCATTTCCGATCAGATCGTCATGGCGCACGGCGGTCGCATCGAGGTGGAAAGTGAAGAGGGCAAGGGTTCTGTGTTTCGTATCTGCCTGCCTCTGTAAGGTCGCCGCCACCGGCAATAAAGTTTAATCACAGGTTGGCGCAACCTCCCATGCGTGCCGTGGTCGTAATGGCAGCTATTTATAAGATCAAAGGCAGTTCAATGAGCGCTGATGCAGAAAACGTCGTACTAATCGTCGAAGACGAGCCCCTGATCCTGATGCTTCTGGCCGATTATCTGTCGAATGAGGGTTATCGTGTCCTGAAAGCCCAGAACGGCGAGCAGGCTTTCGAGATTCTGGCGACCAAACCCCATCTCGACCTGATGATTACCGATTATCGGCTGCCGGGCGGCGTTTCGGGCGTCCAGATTGCCGAGCCTGCGATCATGCTGCGGCCTGAGTTGAAGGTGATTTTCATCAGCGGTTACCCGGCGGAGATACTCGACTCGGGCAGCCCGATTGCGCTGAAGGCGCCCATTCTTGCCAAACCCTTCACCATGGACACCTTGCATACCCAGATTCAGAAGCTGCTGGCTTGATGGCGAATGAGCGGGCAACCGGACAAGTCTGCGCTACCTGAAGCCTGAGCATTGCTCAGGCTTCAATCATTTCCCGTACTTTTGAAGTCAGGTGATCGAACGCAAAGGGTTTGGTGATCAATTGCATCCCTGTGTCCAGAAAACCTCCGCGCACCGCCGCATGTTCTGCATAACCGGTGATGAACAGCACCTTGAGTTCCGGTCGCAGTTGCCTGGCGATTTCCGCCAGCTGCCTGCCGTTCATGCCTGGCAGGCCTACATCGCTGATCAATAGATCGATGCGCCGTCCGGATTCCAGGATCGGCACGGCGTCCGTCGCTTCGCCAGCCTCGATAAACGTGTAGCCCAGCTCGCCGAGCACTTCACTGACCAGTGCCCGCACGGCGGGGTCGTCTTCGACGATCAACACCGTCTCGCCATTCTCGGCATAAACCGCGTTGCTCTGGAAGCTTTGCTCGGTTTCGTTCGCCAGCCCGCTAAAGCGCGGCAGAAACAGTTGTACGGTAGTGCCGACGCCGACCTCGCTCTTGATCAGGACGTGGCCATGTGATTGTTTGCTGAAGCCGTAAATCATCGAAAGACCCAGGCCCGTGCCCTGGCCGATGGGTTTGGTGGTGAAGAAGGGGTCGAAAGCGCGGCTGATGACAGTTTCAGGCATGCCACAGCCATTGTCGCTGACGCTCAGTACGACATAGTCACCCGGCAACAGGTTCTCATGGGCATTGGTGAAGGATCTGTCCAGTTGCTGATTGAAGGTCTCGACCACCAGCGTACCACCGTCAGGCATGGCGTCGCGGGCGTTGAGCACCAGGTTGAGCAGGGCACTCTCCAGTTGGTTGGGGTCGGCTTCTGCGGTCCAAAGATCGTGTGCCAGACGCAACTGCAGGTGAATGCTCTCGTTGACGCTGCGCTGCAGCAGTTCGTCCATGGCATTGACCAGATGATTCATCTCGACCGGCTTGGAGTCCAGCGACTGACGCCGTGAGAAGGCCAGCAGGCGATGGGTCAGGGCGGCAGCGCGGTTTGCCGACGTCACACCCAGGTCAATAAGGCTGTTCAGGTCCTCAGTGCGCCCACGTGCCAGCCGCCGCCTTATCAATTCCAGACTGCCGATGATCCCGGTCAGCATGTTGTTGAAGTCATGGGCAATCCCGCCGGTCAACTGGCCGACCGCTTCCATTTTCTGTGACTGGCGGAGAATCTCCTCTTTGTGACGCAGCTGCGAGGTTCGCTCTTCAACCTGTTGCTCAAGTGTTTCGTTGAGACGACGCAATTGCGACTCGGCCTGCTTGCGCTCGGTGATGTCAGACGTCACGCCCGCCAGTGAGCCGACCATGCCGTTCTTGCTGCGAGTGGCGCGGGCGCGTACATCCACCCAGTTGAGCGAACCGTCCGGCCAGACATTACGGTACTCGATGATCAGGTCGACACCGGTGTCCAGGCTGCGCTGCAACGCCGATTGCATTCTGGGCTGGTCTTCGAAATAAACGGCGGCCAGCCAGTCGTCGTAGTCGAGCGTGTTCTGCTCGTCGCGGCCGTAGTGACTTTTGGTGATGTTCGAGCAGGTCAGCTTGAGGTCTTCCGCCTCCAGTACCCATGAGCCCAGCCTGCCGGCCATCAGTGCATTCTGCAGGCGGCCTTCGCTTTCGTGCAGGTCCTCCATGCGTGCCCGGGCTTCATACTGACGTCTTCGACCGCGCACTGCCGTCATCACCAGGCTGACCAGCGTCACCGGATGGAAAGGGCGTTCGAGAAAGGTCACGTTACCCAGCAGGCTGCCCGTGCGCGCAGGCGGGGTGTGATCCGGTCCGCCGTGATGGGTCAGCAAGACGATAGGCAAGTCCGACCAGGGCGGCTGGCGACCGAGGAGTTCGAGCAACGGGGTCATATCTGCGTTGCGCAGTGCCTCGTCAGCGATGATCGCCAGGCCGGCCCCCATACCCAACTCTCTGACCAGCTCGGACACATCACGGGCTACCGTTGCCGGGTAACCCGCTTCGTCGAGAATGCGCAGAGCGATCTGACTGTCCCGCCCGCGTGGGGCGAGAATGATCGCGCGCTCTGACGACAGGCCTGGAGTACTCAAAGGTCGTCATCCTCAAGCAGCGGTTTCTTGTCGCCCATGTACGACGGCACACCGCGCAGTACGCCCTGAAAGGCCTGCAATGGTTCGCCGATTTTCAATCCGTTGGAACTGATGCGGTACTCGCGGATAGTGGACTCGTGAGTACCGGTACGCTTCTTGATGATCGATATCGCTCGGCGTACCTGGCCCAATGCTTCGAAGTAGCGCAACAGAATCACGCTGTCGGCAAGGTAGGTAATGTCCACCGGCGAGCGCATATCGCCCACCAGTCCGTGCTGCGCAACGGTCATGAAGGTCGAGGCGCCCTGGCGGTTGAGGTAGAGCAGCAGCTCGTGCATGTGCAGAACCAGCGCGCTTTCTTCCGGCATCGCAGCCTGATAGCCGTTGATGCTGTCGATGACAACGGTCTTTATCTGCTTTTTATCCACCGCGCGTCTTACGCGGTGTGCAAATTCACCAGGGGACAACTCTGCGGCGTCGATCTGTTCGATCACCAGATTGCCGGTTTCCTGCAGCGCACGCAGGTCGATCCCCAGTTTGAGCATGCGCTCAAACAGCAGGCCCATTTCCTCATCGAATATGAACAGGCCAACACGCTCGCCGCGTGCGACCGCCTGCACGGCGAAAACCAGCGAGATGAGCGATTTCCCGGTCCCGGCCGGGCCGAGAATCAAGGTGCTGGAGCCGCCTTCGATGCCGCCGCCCAGCAGATTGTCCAATTCCGGGATGCCGCTGCTCAATTGGGAGCGCGAGTAGTTGGAGCGGTGTTCCGCCGCCACCAGGCGTGGAAAGACGTGAATACCGTTCTCGGCAATGGTGAAGTCGTGAAAACCGCCGCGATACTTCTGGCCACGATACTTGACGATTTTCAGGCGCCTGCGCTCGGCACCGTAAGTAGGTGTCAGTGCCTCAAGGCGAATAACGCCGTGGGCGACACTGTGCACAGTCTTGTCCAGCGCCTCGGTGGTCAGGTCATCAAGCAGCAGCACCGTCGCGTTGTAGCGGGTGAAATAATGCTTGATAGCCAGGATCTGCCGTCTGTAACGCAGCGAACTCTGCGCCAGAAGACGGATTTCCGAGAGGCTGTCGATCACCACGCGAGTGGGTTTGACGCGCTCGACCACCTCGAATATCTGCCGCGTCGCCTCACCCAGCTCCAGGTCCGAGGAGTAGAGCAGACTCTGGTGATGATCGGCATCGAGCAGGCTTTCGGGCGGCGTCAGTTCGAAGATATTGATATGTTCGTCGAGTTCCCAGCCGTGCGAGGCGGCACCCGAGCGCAACTCGCTTTCAGTCTCGGACAGGGTGATGTAAAGGGATATTTCGCCCGCTGCCGCTCCGGCCTGCAGAAATTGCAGGGCCACGGTTGTCTTGCCGGTTCCGGGTTCTCCCTCGAGAAGAAACACATGACTGCGTGAAAGACCCCCTGCAAGGATGTCGTCCAGGCCCTCAATGCCGGTTGCCGCTTTTGACGTATTCAAGTATCGCCCTCTGATAACCGTACAGGTTTTGTTGCTACTGATTACTGGACCTTCGCCTGATGCGACCGTTCCCCCTATTTGAGGGGGACAGCGATATCGAATATAGCCGGGCGGGTGATTTTCGCGTCCGGCAAATGTCACTTCAGTCCGGTTCCGGTGTGCCTGTTGCAGTTGTTATAGTCCTGCGCCTGAACACCCAACCTGCCTGAGGATCACGTCGTGACCGATTATCAAAGTTTCCGGGTCGATCTGGCCGACAGCATTGCTCACGTACAAATCAACCGGCCCGAAAAACTCAACGCAATGAACGAGTCGTTCTGGACGGAGATAATCGCCATTTTCGACTGGATAGAGCGTACCGACGAGGTGCGCGTCGTGATTCTCAGCGGGGCAGGCAAGCATTTTTCGTCAGGCATCGATCTGGCGCTGCTGGCCTCGGTCGCCAGCCAGATGGGCAAGGATGCCGGGCGTAATGCCCGCCTGTTGCGGCGCAAGATCCGTGACATGCAGGCTTCGTTCACTGCCGTGGACAATTGCCGGAAACCGGTTCTCGCTGCCATTCACGGCTATTGCCTGGGCGGTGCCATCGACCTGATTTCTGCGTGTGACATGCGTTACGCGGCCGCCGACGCGCAGTTCGCCATTCGCGAGATCGACATGGGCATGGCCGCTGATGTCGGCACGCTGCAACGGCTGCCAAGGATCATCGGTGATGGTGTGTTGCGCGAACTGGCCTACACCGGGCGTACCGTCGGCGCTGAAGAGGCGCAACGCATCGGGCTGGTCAATCGCACCTTCGATGACGCGGACGGTCTGTTGCAGGGTGTCCTGGCGGTGGCTCGGGAAATAGCCGGAAAATCGCCCATCGCCATCGAAGGCACCAAGCAAATGATCAGCTACATGCGTGATCACAGAGTGGCAGACGGTCTCGAACACGTTGCCATCTGGAACGCAGCCATGCTGCAATCACCTGACCTGAAGCTGGCGATGGCTGCGCAGATGAGCAAGCACAAGCCAGTCTTTGATAATTGATACATGACAAGGCTCGAGTTTGAGCGAAGGAGTTTCTAATGTCGCGCCCGGAGCGTTGGACAACTGCAGTTCTGGATGTCGAGGCCCCTGGCGGTTTGGCTGTGGTTCAGGGGGATCAGGGTTTTTTGCTGGACGCCAATGGGGTGATGTTCCCCAGGGGCTGGTTAGCCGGGCAGGACCTGCCGGTGCAGAGCGAGCACGGCATCGGTTATTTCGAGGGTGAGCCTGTCTACTTGCTGGTGCTTGAGCGCTCGGTTGCCGTTGAGGGCTGCGCCTGGCAAGGCTTGCGTCAGTTCATGCTGGAAGGCGATTTCGCTGTCTTCCAGATGCTCGGCTACGCCGCGCAGGTCAGCACATGGGCCAGGGAACACCGTTTCTGCGGTGCCTGCGGTCGTGCGACGGTGCAGATTCGCGGAGAGCGGGCGATGTTCTGCGAACATGACAACCTGCGGCTGTACCCGCGTATTTCGCCGAGCATGATTGTGCTGGTTACCCGCGGCGATGAAATCCTGCTGGCCCGCTCACCGCGGTTTGTCACCGGCATGTACAGCGCACTGGCCGGGTTCGTGGAGCCGGGTGAGTCTGCTGAAGACTGCGTACACCGCGAGGTGATGGAAGAGGTGCAGGTGCGCATCAAGAACCTCAAGTACCGGGGCAGCCAGTGCTGGCCGTTCCCGCACTCGATGATGCTCGGGTTTCATGCCGAATACGAAAGCGGCGAAATCGTGCCCCAGGCAGAAGAAATCGAAGACGCACGCTGGTTTCATGTCGATGACCTGCCGCCGTTACCGGCCAATCGGTCGATTGCCCGTTACCTTATCGAGGCGTATCTGGCCGAGCGGTCAGGCGCCCCCGAACCAGTGCTGCCAGGCTAGGCGTACGGTCAGGCCCAGCACCACAGTGATGAACACCGGGCGGATGAATTTGGCTCCGCCCTTGATCGCGGTGCCTGCACCGAAGTAGGCACCGAGCATTACCGCAAGGCCCATGCTCAGGCCGATGATGTAATCCACCTGGCCCGAGAAGATGAACACCGACAATGCCACGGCATTGCTGACGAAGTTCATGCTGCGTGCGACGCCGCTGGCCTTGACCAGGTCTACTGGATAGAGCAGCAGGGTGCTGACGGTCCAGAAGGCACCGGTGCCCGGACCGGCAACACCGTCGTAGAAGCCTAGGCCCAGCCCCTGTGGCAACTGCCATTTCTTCCTGATCGGCGCGTTGCTGTCCAAGGGCGCCTTGGGCGTGCCGCCAAACAACAAGTACAGCCCGCAACCGAACACAATCACCGGCAACATCTGGTTCAGCCACTCGGCTGGCAGGTAATGGGCGATCACCGCACCCAGTGCAGCGCCGACGGCGGTGCCGACCACTGCATGCAGCCATTGGCGTGGATCAAACAGCTTGCGACGGTAGAACGTGAAACTGGCCGTCGCTGAACCAAAGGTCGAACTGAGCTTGTTGGTGCCCAGCACCAGATGCGGCGGCAGGCCGGCGGTCATCAGCGCAGGAGTGGTCAGCAGTCCGCCGCCGCCGGCGATGGCGTCTATGAATCCCGCTATGAAGGCAACCACGGCAAGAATGGCGAGGGTGGTCAGGTCGACGCTGAGTTCAAAGGGCATGGTGGCAGAGGGCTTATGGCGAGGGCGGCAAAGGGGCAGAATGACTGCCCGAACGTGGCGCATTCTACCCTTTGTACAACGTTTGCAGGAAGTCAGATGTCGGTGAGCGCGACCCAGCGCTGCTCGGCTGCGGCCACGCGAATGGCCGTCGCCAGGCGTTCGATTTGCCACGCTTCCTCGAAGTCCGGGCCACGGCTGCGCTGACCACAGACGGCCTGGATGAGCGCTTGTACTTCGAGCGCCTTGAGCTCGTTGTAGCCCAGCTGGTGGCCGGGAGCCGGGCAGAATGCGGCGTAACCCGGTTGTGCGGGGCCGGCCAGCAGTCGCTGAAAACCATCGCGTCCGGCTGCGCCTGTGCGGTAGAGGCGCAGCTCGTTGAGCCGCTCCTGATCGAACGCCAACGTGCCTTTGGTGCCGCTGATCTCGAAACTCAGGTGGTTTTTATAGCCGTGTTTGAGCCAGCTGCTGCTGAAGGTTCCGCGCGCACCGTTGGCAAAGCGCAGCAGCGCGTGGGTCTGGTCGTCCACCGCAATGGCGCGCAGTTGCTGGCTGCCGATGCTCGCCGGGCGTTCACGGTGTACGGTGCTGGCATCGGCGCAGACTGCTTCGATGTCGCCCAGCAAATGACGAGCCATCGCCAGCAAGTGGCTGCCCAGATCGGCCAGTGCACCGCCGGCATGCGCCGCTTCACAGCGCCACGACCAGGGTGACGCCGGATCGCCCATGAAATCCTCGCTGAACTCGCCCTGAAAGCTGACGATTTCGCCCAGTTCGCCGGCTTCGATCATTTCCCTGGCGAGTCCGATCATCGGGTTGTGCTGGTAGTTGTAGCCCACCTGGGTAACGACACCCGCAGCCTTGGCGCTGCGGCGCATTTCATCGGCCTCGGCGAGATTCACGGCCAGCGGTTTTTCGCAATACACCGCCTTGCCTGCGGCGATGGCAGCCATGGCCATGGGGAAGTGCAGGTGATTGGGGGTGGTAATCGCCACGATCTGTACGTGCGGATCATCGATCAATTGCTGCCAGTCAGCGTGGCTGCGGTCGAACCCCCAGGCGCTTGCGCATTGCTCGGCGCGTGCACTGTCGGCGTCCGCCAGCGCGCAGAGCTGGATGCGTGCGGGCAGATCAAGCGCAGCGTTGGCGTTGCCGAACGCCAACGCATGGGCACGGCCCATGAAGCCGGTGCCGATCAGTCCGATACCCAGTTGCGCAGGCGATGTGGAAAGTGATTCGCGCATGACATTCTCCAGACAGGATTGTTGTTATGCGGAAAATATATTCCATATATTTTAATAATGGAAAATTAATTCACTTACTTTTTGCCAGTCCGGCGGCTCTTCAGGATAAAAAGCCCCCGTCGACGTTCAGCGCCACACCGGTGGTATAGCTGGAGGCTTCACTGGCCAGGTAAAGCACCGCGCCGGCCATCTCGCTGGGAGCGGCCACGCGTTTCAGCGGGATCTGGGACAGCGCCACATTGAGGATTGCGTCGTTCTTGACCAATGCGGATGCGAACCTGGTGTCAGTCAAGCCGGGAAGCAGGGCGTTGCAGCGAATACCGAATTCAGCGCACTCCTTGGCAAACACCTTGGTCATGTTGACCACGGCTGCCTTGGTCATCGAATAGACGCCTTGATAGGCACCCGGCGATACCGCGTTGATGGACGCCACGTTGATGATGCTGCCGCTACCGCTTTCGCGCATCAGCTTGCCGGCTTCCACGGACATGAAAAAGTAGCCGCGAATGTTGACGTCGACTGTCTTCTGGAAGGCGCCGGGATCGGTGTCCAGCACGTTGCAGAACTGCGGGTTGGTGGCGGCGTTGTTGACCAGGACATCCAGGCGCCCGAACTGTTGGCGAATCTGCGCGAATGCACTGTTTATCTGTTCCAGCTCACCGATGTGGCAGGCAATGGCTGTTGCCTTGCCACCCTCGCTGACGATGGCGTCCGCCACTGCCTGGCAACCCTCGAGCCGGCGACTCGAGACGATAACGTGCGCGCCTTGCTGGGCCAGCAGCCGAGCAATGGCTTCACCGATGCCTCGGCTGGCACCTGAAACGAATGCAACCTTGCCATCAAGGTCGAATAGCTGGGTTCTGGACATATCATTTCCTTGTCTTGCCGCTGGCGGTCAGAGGCTGGTTTTTTCGATCACGCGCAGGCTCATCTGCTCCAGCAGCCTGTTCATGTGAATGAATTGGGCAAAGCGTTTGTCCTGGGTCTGGCCGTGAAAAAACCGGTAGTAGATCTGTTGCACGATACCGG
Source organism: Pseudomonas sp. MEJ108 (assembly GCF_030208985.1). Lineage (NCBI taxonomy): Bacteria > Pseudomonadati > Pseudomonadota > Gammaproteobacteria > Pseudomonadales > Pseudomonadaceae > Pseudomonas > Pseudomonas sp. MEJ108. Next base: position 234,409 of record NZ_JARVSW010000004.1, on the reverse strand, counting down.
CCAGACGGAACAGGCCATAGGTGTAGTAGAAATCGAAATTGTCTATGCGCACGCCTGCGCGCTCGGCGTAATAGTCGACAAAAGCCTGGCGGGTCAGCATTCCCGGCGCATTGCTTGGCTGGCGGCGCATCAGTTGCACCGTGGCTGGATCGTCGGCCTGTATCCAGTAGGCGAGGGTGTTGCCCAGGTCCATGAGCGGATCGCCGAGCGTGGTCAACTCCCAGTCCAGTACGCCGATGATGTGCATCGGGTTGGCCGGGTCGAGGATCACATTGTCGAAACGGTAGTCGTTATGCACGATGCTCGAGGTCGGCGAGTCGGCAGGCATTTTGTCTGCCAGCCAGCGCTTGACCTGCTCCCACGCCGGAGCGTCCGGGGTCAGCGCTTTCTCGTAGCGCTCGGACCAACCGGAAATCTGCCGCTGTACGTAGCCCTGCGGCTTGCCGAGGTCACCCAGACCACAGGCCTGATAATCGACACGATGCAGGTCTACCATTTTGTCGATGAAGTTTTTGCACAGCTGTTCGGTCTGTGTTGCATCCAGCGCCAGTTCCGGCGGCAGGTCAGAGCGCAGAATGATCCCCTTGACGCGCTGCATCACGTAGAACTCCGAGCCGATCAGTGACTCGTCCGTGCAGTGCAGATAAGCCTCCGGGCAGTAGGGAAAGGCTTCCTTGAGCTGATTGAGAATGCGGTACTCGCGGCCCATGTCATGGGCCGAACGCGCCTTGTGTCCGAAGGGGGGACGACGCAGTACCAGTTCCCGCTCAGGGTACTGAAGCAGGTAGGTCAGGTTCGATGCGCCGCCCGGAAACTGACTGATCGTCGGCGTGCCGTGAAGCTCCGGCACGTGCGCCTTCAGGTACGCGTCGATCAGGGAGGCGTCCAGTTCTTCGCCGCTGCGAATCTCGGTGGACTGGTCAGTCAGTGCCATACGTATCCCTTTTGCTTATTATGGTCAGCGCAAACTATTGACTAATCTAATGATCGTCCAATCCGCGATCAAGCGCATGACCGCTTTATAGGCTAGCGTGTTGCCGGGCAATCAGTGGCTCTGATCGCTTTTTTATACAAAGGTGCGCATAAAAAAACCGAAGCCGGCAGGGCTTCGGTTTTCAGGTAGTGCAGTCTGCCGTGTGCGGCAGGTTTATACCGGGAACAGTTCGCTGAGCTTCATGGCCAGCATCATGTCGCCTTCGGCACGCAGCTTGCCACCCATGAACGCCTGCATGCCATCGGTCTCGCCGCTGACGATACCCTTGAGGGTCTGGCTGTCCATGACCAGCGTCACGTTGGCGTCCGGGTTTTCGCCTTCCTGCAGTTCGCAGGTGCTGTCCTTGACGATCAGTGCGTAGTGCTTGTCTTCGTCGGTGATGTTGAAGCCGAAGACCAGGTCCAGACCGGCAGCAGCAGCTGGGTTGAACTTGTTTTTCATGGTCTGTACGGCGTCTGCTACTGAGGTCATGTGGTGATCCTTTTAGAGTAAGTGCCAGCGTCCGACAGGACGCGATTGGCCGGGCTCAACGATAGGTGATGAGCTCCGGCGCCTTCAGCAGTTGCAAATGTGTGTAACCGTTGAAGGAAGCCAGGGTCACGTCGGTGCCTTTGAATTTAAGCTGGTGCAACGACGTATTGACGATGTGCCAGTGAAGCTCCAGTGCCTTTGATGCAGGCATTCCGGTAATAAGATGCAGCAGCGCGGTAATGGTGCCGCCGGAGGTGAATACCGCGATCCGCTCATGCGGGCCGGCAGCCTGGAGAATCCGCTTCAGGCCTGCCTCGACGCGCGCCACGAACGCCTGCCAGCTTTGCAGCCCCGGCGTATCGTGGTTGCCGCTCAGCCAGCGCCCGGTAATCAGGTTGAACAGGCGCTGGAACCCTGCAGGATTTGCCGCTGCATCGCGCAGTATATCCAGCGCTTGCGGTTCGTCTTCGAGCATGGCCGGTATCAATGCCCTGATCACGCCTTCGGCATCGAATTCATCGAAAGCGCTGTCCAGTTGCACCTCAGGCGTATCGAGGCCTGCTTCGCTGTACTGACCCAGTACATGCCGGGCGGTGTCTTTCTGGCGCATGAGCTCACCGGACACGCAGCGATCAAAGCTCAGCCCCTGCTCGGCAAGGTGGGCACCCAGCACTTGAGACTGACGAATCCCCACGGGCGACAGCACGTCGTAATTTTCGGCACCAAATGAGGCCTGGCCATGTCGTATCAGGTAGATGCTGCCCACGTCCGTTTCTTCTCGGTACGCCGAAGGTGCACCGAGGTTATGAGGGATGCCGGGGGACTGTCAATGAAAAAACATACGCTCGTTTGAAATCATCGTTTTAATGGTTTGTAACGGGTCATTGACTGGTGCGCGGCAAAGGGCGTCGGTATGCTGCATTCAGCACAGCCCTTGATTGGTAAGGGCCTGACACTCATGAGGGATATTCGTGGATTTCGTTGTCGATTACGCAAGTTTTCTGGCCAAGACCGTGACGCTGGTGATCGCCATCGTTGTGGTACTGGTTGCCATTGCGTCCATGCGTGGCAAGGGCCGTCGCAAGTCGTCCGGACAATTGCAGGTCACCCGGCTCAATGATTTCTATAAGGGCCTGCGCGAACGGCTTGAGCAGTCATTGCTCGACAAGGAGCACCTCAAGACGCTGCGCAAAGAGCAGGGCAAGGCACTGAAGAAAGAGAAAAAGCACGCCGAGCCCAAGGCTCGTGTCTACGTGCTGGATTTCGACGGGGACATCAAGGCCTCGGCCACTGAAAGCATGCGCCATGAAATCACCGCGCTGCTGACCCTGGCCACCGACAAGGATGAAGTGGTGCTGCGTCTGGAAAGCGGCGGCGGCATGGTTCACAGCTACGGCCTGGCGTCTTCGCAACTGGCGCGTATTCGTCAGGCGGGCATCCCGCTGACCGTGTGCATCGACAAGGTCGCTGCCAGTGGTGGTTACATGATGGCGTGCATCGGCAACAAGATCATCAGCGCACCGTTCGCCATCCTCGGGTCCATTGGCGTGGTGGCACAGCTGCCCAACGTCAATCGCCTGTTGAAAAAGCACGACATCGATTTCGAAGTGCTGACCGCAGGTGAATACAAGCGCACCCTGACCGTGTTTGGCGAAAACACCGAAAAGGGCCGCGAGAAATTTCAGCAGGACCTGGACATCACCCACGACCTGTTCAAAAACTTCGTTGCCAGCTACCGCCCGCAATTGTCCATCGACGAAGTGGCGACGGGCGAGGTATGGCTGGGCATGGCGGCGGTCGACAAGCTGCTGGTCGATGAACTCAAGACCAGTGACGAGTACCTGGCCGAGCGGGCCAGGAATGCAGACGTGTTCCACCTGCACTACGTGCAGCGCAAAAGCCTGCAAGAGCGCATGGGCATGGCGGCTGCCACCTCAGCAGATCAACTGGCCACCAAGTGGTGGGGACGTTTGACCCAGCAGCGGTTCTGGTAGTAGGTGTAGGTGAAAAGCTGACTTGAGTCGAACCCCAAGTCAGCTGAGTGTTACGGAACCGCCGCGTGACGCAGAGCGTCACGAACTGCATTCCCGCGCGGAGCATGGGAACGATAGTCATCAGTTCCCGAGCCGTGCCTTTAGCCAAATCCCGGGACGCCTGAATCAGCGGCGTCGGAACAGCGGCAGCGGCTCGTCGGTCGCGGCCTGGTAGGTGACCGAGAAGTCCTTCAGACCTTCCAGTGCCTCGTACGGATCCTTGTCGGCACGCACCGCAAATGCGTCGAAGCCACAACGGTGCATGTAGAACAACTGATCGCGCAACACGTCGCCGATGGCACGCAATTCACCCTTGTAGCCATAACGATCACGCAACAGGCGCGCATTCGAGAAGCTTCGGCCATCAGTGAAGGCCGGAAAATTCAGAGCGATGACCTGAAACTGGTGGACATCCTCGCCGATTTCCTCGGCTTCCTCATCGCTGTCCAGCCACACACCCAGACCGCCATCGCGTGCCTTCAGCGCGTGCGCGTGTTCGCGCCACAGCGCCAGCGGCACGATCAGGTCGTCGCAGTTCGACAGGCTGTCAAAGGTCGTGTCCTTGGGCAGCAGATGCCAGGTTTCATCGATGACTTCGTTGTTCTTAATGATTCGCTGCATAGACGCGCTCCTTGAAAGGGTCAATGCCAATACGTTGGTAGGTGTCGATGAAGCGCTCGTCTTCGGTACGTTTTTCAACGTAGACGTCGATCAGCTTCTCGATCACGTCCGGCATCGCCTCCTGGGCAAAGGAGGGGCCGAGAATCTTGCCCAGGCTCGCATCACGGCTGGCGCTGCCGCCGAGCGAGACCTGATAGAACTCCTCACCTTTCTTGTCCACGCCCAGCACGCCGATATGGCCGACATGGTGGTGGCCGCAGGCATTCATGCAGCCGGAGATATTAAGGTCCAGCTCGCCGATATCGAACAGGTAGTCCAGATCGTCGAAACGACGCTGAATGGATTCGGCGATCGGGATCGACTTGGCATTGGCCAGCGAGCAGAAGTCACCGCCCGGGCAGCAGATGATGTCGGTCAGAAGGCCGATGTTCGGCGTGGCGAAACCATTGTCGCGCAGCTCGTTCCACAGGGTGAACAGCTCTCTCTGCTCGACATCGGCAAGGATGATGTTCTGCTCGTGGGAGGTGCGCAGTTGACCGAAGCTGTAGCGATCGGCCAGGTCGGCGATGGCGTCCAGTTGCTTGTCGGTCACATCGCCAGGAGCGACGCCGGTTGGCTTGAGCGACAGGGTCACGGCAATGTAGCCAGGCTTCTTGTGCGCCAGCACATTGCGTTGACGCCAGCGAGCGAAGCCGGGGTGTTGAGCATCCAGCGCTGCCAGTTCGGCGTGCTGATCGCTGAGCGCCTTGTATTGCGGGTCGACGAAGTGCCGGGACACGCGCTGCACTTCGGCTTCGGTCAGGGTGGTCTGACCGCCACGCAGGTGAGCCATTTCAGCCTCGACCTTGGCGGCAAACACTTCAGGGGTCAGCGCCTTGACCAGAATCTTGATGCGCGCCTTGTACTTGTTGTCGCGACGGCCATAGCGGTTGTAGACCCGCAGGATGGCGTCGAGGTAGCTCAGCAGGTCCTGCCACGGCAGAAACTCGTTGATGAAGGCACCGACGACCGGTGTACGGCCAAGACCGCCACCGACCAGAACGCGGAAGCCCAGCTCGCCGGCTTCGTTGCGCAATGGCTCGAGACCGATGTCATGCACTTCGATGGCTGCGCGGTCACTGGTCGAGCCATTGATCGCGATCTTGAACTTGCGCGGCAGGTAAGCGAATTCAGGGTGGAACGTGGTCCATTGACGGACGATCTCGCACCATGGGCGCGGGTCTACCAGTTCGTCCGCCGCCACACCGGCAAACTGGTCGGTGGTGACGTTGCGCAGGCAGTTGCCGCTGGTCTGGATAGCGTGCATCTGCACGGTTGCCAGTTCAGCGAGAATATCAGGGACATCTTCAAGCGCAGGCCAGTTGAACTGTACGTTCTGGCGGGTGCTGATGTGCGCGTAGCCTTTATCGTAGTCGCGCGCAATTTTCGCCATCATGCGCGCCTGGCGCGAGGTCAGCTGACCGTAGGGCACGGCGACGCGCAACATTGGCGCGAAGCGCTGAACATAAAGACCGTTTTGCAGGCGCAACGGTCGAAACTCTTCTTCGCTCAGTTCCCCGGCCAGGTAGCGTCGGGTCTGATCCCGGAACTGCTTGACGCGGTCCTCGATGATCTTCTGATCGTAATCGTCGTATACGTACATATAGGTCCTGTTCTCAGGCTTCGTCATGAAGCAGGGCAGTGGCGTCAGTCTGAAAAAAGCCCGCTGCTCGATGTTTCCTGCTTCATCTGGTCAATTCTGCGCGCACGGCCGCGCACTCCCCGGGGAGCGAAGGCGACGATAGCAGTTTGCAGTTATCGATAAAAGTGATGTTTATATATATGCAAATCACTAAAAGCGATAAGCAAAAAGACCACTGTTCATATCCCTGCTTGCCGTGTGGGCAAGACTCGACTTAACTGCATATTGACCGATGCTGAACAGGTGTCGGGATACTCCCATTCATGTGCAATCACCCACAAGACCGACAAGAGGCGATGCGATGAGCAAGCACCCGAAAGTAACCAAGCCGGGCAGATCCGTCGATACCTGGGCCATTTTATTCATTGTCATTCTGGCAGTAGGCGCCGCGATGTTCTGGGCCAGCAGCCAGTGACCGGCTGATAAAGAATCTGCCGAAAGTCTGCAGAACCTTGCTGCCGCAGCCGATAACTCGCTTTTGGCGATAAATCCCTGCTTCTTCAAGGTTCGTTGATATGAAGGCGTTATATGCTGGCTGGCTGGTACTGTGCAGTTGTCTGTGGGTCGGGGCGACACAGGCTGCCTCGGTGGTATTTCTGAGCCCCGGCGCAGAATCAGACGGTTATTGGCTGAGTTACTCCCGGGTCATGCAGACGGCTGCCGACACCACCGGCATGTCGCTGAAAATACTCTATACCGAGCGCGACACTCGCAGGTTGCTCGATCTGGCGCGAGCGACGCTGCAAGGGGACGAGCGCCCGGATTACCTGTTGTTCTCCAACGAGCTGAATATCGCCCCTGAAGTGCTGCGTATGTCCGTGGGCAGTGGGGTAAAGCTGTTTGCCGTCAACAGTACGCTGAACGCGGACCAGATTCGGATTCTCGGTGACCTGCCATCGCGTTATCCGGACTTCATCGGCAGCCTGGTGGGTAACGATGAGGAGGGCGGTTATCTGACGGCAAAACGGCTTATCAGTCTCGCGGCGCCTGGCGCGGATGGTCAGGTCATCGACATGCTGGCGTTTTCCGGGACCAACACCACGCCGGTTTCCCTGCTGCGTGAAAAAGGCATGTTGCGTGCCCTGTCGGAGCATCCAGAGGTGCATCTACGGCAGATTGCGCTGGGTGGCTGGCGACGCGATCGCGTGCTCGAGCAGGCTCGCGTGCTGTTCAAGCGCTACCCGCAGACACGCCTGGTGTGGGCTGCCAACGAGCAGATGGCGTTTGGTGCAATGGAGGCATTGCGTGAGCAGGGCGGCAAGCCGGGGCAGGACGTGTTGTTCAGCGCCATCAACGGCACGTCACTTTCACTGCAGGCTCAGCTCAATGGCAGTCTGAGCGTGGTGGCGTCAGGGCATTTCACCCTGGGCGGATGGGCGATCATTCTCTTGCACCGCTATGACACGGCCCAACGCCAGGCCCGGCAACAGATCGGCGCACGCATCATCGATGTGGTTCACGTCGTCGAGCCGCAGGATGCGCAACGTTTTCTGGATGCAGCCAGCAAAGAACGTTACCGGTTCGATATCCAGGCATTCAATGTGGAGGCTTCTGGCGATGCGTCGCCATTTTCGCTGAAAGGCATGTTGCCGCCTGATCACTCAGGCGGCAGATGACCGGTCAGGCGTTACTCGTCGTAGCCCAGGTTCGGTGCCAGCCAGCGTTCGGTGACGCTCAGGTCCTGACCCTTGCGAGCGGTGTAGCTTTCGACCTGATCCTTGTCGATCTTGCCCACGGCGAAGTACTGCGCCTGGGGATGGGCAAAATACCAGCCGCTGACCGCTGCAGCCGGGAACATCGCGTAGTGCTCGGTCAGGAACACGCCGCTCTTGCCTGCCGTGTGTTCGGCGCTGCCTTCCGGCAGCGGATCGAGCAGGGCGAACAGGGTGCCTTTTTCCGTGTGATCGGGGCACGCCGGGTAGCCCGGCGCCGGGCGGATGCCCATGTATTGCTCCTTGATCAGCGCTTCGTTGTCCAGCGCTTCGTCCTGCGCATAACCCCAGTATTCCTTGCGCACCTGCTGGTGCAGCCATTCGGCGCAGGCTTCGGCGAGACGGTCGGCAAGCGCCTTGACCATGATCGAGTTGTAGTCGTCGCCTTTGTCCTGATAAGCCTTGGCGACTTCCTCGGCGCCGATGCCGGCTGTGGTGATGAACCCGCCGATGTAGTCGGTCAGGCCACTGTCCTTTGGTGCAACGAAGTCGGCCAGCGAGAAGTTCGGCTTGCCGTCGGGCTTGATGGTCTGCTGGCGCAGGTGATGCAGCTTCGCCAACGGCCTGCCGTCATCGTCATAGACTTCCAGATCGTCGTCATTGACCTGATTGGCTGGCCAGAAGCCGAAGACCGCGCGGGCGCTGATCAGCTTCTCGTCGATCAGCTTGCGCAGCATCTGCGTGGCGTCGGCGTACAGTGCGGTGGCCGCTTCACCGACCACTTCGTCGGTGAGGATGCGCGGGTACTTGCCAGCCAGGTCCCAGGAAATGAAGAACGGCGTCCAGTCGATGTACTCGGCCAGCACGTTCAGGTCGATATCCTGCAGGACCCGGGTGCCGGTGAACGTCGGTTGGGCCGGGGTGTAGTTTTCCCAGTCGAACTGCGGCTTTTTAGCCACTGCAGCGCCGTAACTCAGGCGCTCGGTACGCGCGCTGCGTGCCGAGGTGCGTTCGCGTACTTCGACATATTCCAGGCGGGTCTTTTCAATGAAGGCCGGCTTCAGCTCTTTCGACAGTAACTGGGTCGCGACGCCGACTGCTCGGGAAGCATCGGTGACGTAGATCACGGCATCATTGCTGTATTTGGGTTCGATCTTCACCGCCGTGTGCGCCTTGGAGGTGGTCGCGCCGCCGATCATCAGCGGCAGGTGGAAGTCCTGGCGCTGCATTTCCCGGGCAACATGCACCATTTCGTCCAGTGACGGCGTGATCAGGCCGGAGAGGCCGATGATGTCGCATTTCTCGTCGCGGGCCACTTGCAGGATTTTCTCGGCAGGCACCATTACGCCCAGATCGACGATGTCGTAGCCGTTACAGCCCAGTACCACGCCGACGATGTTCTTGCCGATGTCATGCACGTCGCCCTTGACCGTCGCCATCAGGATCTTGCCCTTGGCTTCGGGCTTGTCGCCCTTTTCCAGCTCGATGAACGGAATCAGGTGCGCCACGGCCTGTTTCATCACGCGCGCGGACTTGACCACCTGGGGCAGGAACATCTTGCCTGCACCAAACAGGTCGCCGACCACGTTCATGCCCGCCATCAGCGGGCCTTCGATCACTTCGATAGGCCGCGCGAACCCCACGCGCGACTCTTCGGTGTCCTGCACGATATGGGTGGTAATACCCTTGACCAGCGCGTGCTCCAGACGCTGATTGACCGGCCAGCTGCGCCATTCTTCGGTTTCGGCTTCCTTGACGCTGCCATCCCCCTTGAACTTGTCGGCAATCGCCAGCAGTGCATCGGTGCCTTCGGGGTTGCGGTTGAGCACCACGTCTTCGACACAGTCGCGCAGTTCGGCGGGGATCTGGTCGTAGATTTCCAGCTGCCCGGCGTTGACGATGCCCATGCTCAGGCCATTACGGATCGCATGCAGCAGGAACACCGAGTGGATCGCCTCGCGTACCGGGTTGTTGCCGCGGAACGAGAAAGATACGTTGGACACGCCACCCGAGGTCAGCGCATACGGCAGCTCGTCGCGGATGTAGGCGCAGGCGTTGATGAAGTCCACGGCATAGTTGTTGTGTTCTTCGATACCGGTGGCGATGGCGAAGATGTTCGGGTCGAAGATGATGTCTTCCGGCGGGAAGCCCACTTCGTCGACCAGAATGTCGTAGGAGCGCTTGCAGATTTCCTTTTTGCGCGCTTCGGTGTCGGCCTGACCCTGTTCATCGAAGGCCATGACCACCACCGCCGCGCCATAGCGCTTGCACAGGCGGGCGTGATGAATGAACTGCTCGACGCCTTCCTTCATGCTGATGGAGTTGACGATGCCCTTGCCCTGGATGCACTTGAGGCCGGCCTCGATCACTTCCCATTTCGAGGAGTCGATCATGATCGGTACGCGGGAGATGTCCGGCTCGCCTGCGATCAGGTTGAGGAAGGTCACCATGGCCTTCTTCGAGTCGAGCATGCCTTCGTCCATGTTGATATCGATCACCTGAGCGCCGGCTTCGACCTGCTGCAGGGCGACTTCGAGGGCTTCGGTGTAATTGTCTTCACGGATCAGGCGGGCGAAGCGGGCGGAGCCAGTGATATTGGTACGCTCGCCGACGTTGACGAACAGCGACTGGCGATCGATGGTGAACGGTTCGAGGCCCGACAGGCGGCAGGCCTTGGGGATGTCCGGAATTTCCCGCGGCGCGTAACCCGAAACCGCCTCGGCGATCGCCTTGATGTGCGCCGGTGTCGTACCGCAGCAGCCGCCGACGATGTTCAGGAAGCCGCTCTGGGCGAATTCTTCGATGATCTTCGCCGTCTGGCTCGGCAGTTCGTCGTATTCGCCAAATGCATTCGGCAAGCCGGCGTTGGGGTGCGCGGAGACATGGGTGTTGGCTTTATTGGCCAGCTCTTGCAGGTAAGGACGCAGTTCGCTGGCGCCCAGTGCGCAGTTCAGGCCGACCGAGATAGGTTTTGCATGGCTGATCGAGTTCCAGAACGCTTCGGTGGTCTGGCCGGACAGGGTGCGCCCGGATGCGTCGGTGATGGTCCCGGAAATCATGATCGGCAGCTCAAAGCCGACTTCTTCGAATACACCCTGTACGGCAAAGATCGCCGCCTTGGCGTTGAGCGTGTCGAAAATGGTCTCGATGAGGATCAGGTCGGCGCCGCCTTCGATCAGCCCCTTGGTCGCTTCGGTGTAGTTCTCGACCAGTTCGTCAAAGGTCACATTGCGATAGCCGGGGTTATTGACGTCCGGCGACAGCGAGCAGGTGCGACTGGTGGGGCCCAGCACACCGGCCACGAAGCGCGGCCTGTCCGGGGTTTCCAGTGTCTTGGCGTCTGCGACCTTGCGCGCCAGGCGCGCGCCTTCGACGTTCAGCTCGTAAACGATCGATTCCATGCCGTAGTCGGCCTGGGACACCTGGGTGGCGTTGAATGTGTTGGTTTCGAGGATGTCGGCGCCAGCATCCAGATAAGCCTTCTCAATAGCGCCGATCACATCAGGGCGGGTCAGGATCAACAGGTCATTGTTGCCTTTGACATCGCTGGGCCAGTCGGCAAAACGCTTGCCGCGGTAATCCTGTTCTTCGAGCCTGTAGCTCTGGATCATGGTGCCCATGCCGCCATCGAGGATCAGGATCCTCTGTTTCAGAGCAGTGAGAAAAGCTTGATGGCGGGCGCTGCGGTCAGACATGGGGGCTACCTTGAAAAGGTCGATTCTTTAAAGAACGGGATGATAGCAAACCGGAACGGTTTTAGTGTTGTTGCGCCTTTTGCATGAAAATCATTCATGTTGGAGGCGAGGGTGCCTTTGTAGCGTTGTACTACCGAGCCTTCGGCACATTGGGAGTCGCTACGTTCAGGAAACTTAACCACCCGAAGCGGGTGTGCTGGACATGAATCGCTACGAAAACCTCTGAAAAACGGGGGCTTCACGTCGCAGGCCCTTGTGCAACATGGCCTGCGGCCATCTTTGCTTCCTGAACGAAATGTATCTCGCGCGATCTTTTTTTCAAAAAGGTGGTCCGAAATGGTGCGCGTCATAGACCGGTCTATCCAACGGTCCATGATTGAAAGTCAGGTAGTTGAGGTTTTTTGTGATGTTGATTTCAGTTCAGGCCCTACGGGCGTTCGCAGCGTGGGTCGTGGTGTGTCATCACTTCATGCAGATTTTTTTCGATTTCAAGGCCAGCGGTCCGGTGGGGCAGTTCTTTGTGTCAAAGGGCGCGGTCGGCGTCGATATCTTCTTCGTCATCAGCGGCCTGGTTATCTTTTTATCCACGCAGAACAGTGACATGCCAGCACGGCGTTTCATTCTGCATCGCCTGATTCGCATCGTTCCGGCCTATTGGCTATACACCGCCGCCATGGGGTTGCTGCTGCTGATTGCAGCACCGATGCTCCCGCACCAGGTGATCGGCTGGCAGAATTTCCTCTTGTCACTGGTGTTCATTCCTTCCGAGAATCCCGGGGGCTATGGTCTCTACCCGACACTCAACGTTGGCTGGACGCTGAACTATGAGATGTTCTTCTACCTGCTGTTTTCGATGGTATTCCTCTTTCAACAGCGCCACCGGCCGTTGATCATTGCCGCAGCGCTGTTTGCGGTCAGTGAGGTTCTGGCCCGCGCCGGGCTGATCAGCCGCTTCTATGGCAACGACATCATTTACGAATTCCTGTTGGGTATCGGTATCGGCATTCTCTATCGCCGGGGCTGGATCAAACAGGCGCTATGGCTGCCGCTGGCAGGCATAGCGGTCGGGCTGTATGCGATCAATAACCTGAGCAACGAGCAGCGCCTGCTCAACTGGGGTCTGCCGAGTGCCTTGATCGTGCTGTCGTGCATTTCGCTGGAACCATATTTTCAGGGCAATCGCTTGCTAAAGGTGCTGGGTGACTGCTCGTATTCGGTGTACCTGCTGCACGTTCTGGTGCTGTACGGCGGCTTGCTGATGGCGCAGCGCTTTGGCCTCAATCCCTATGTGGTCTTCGCCTTCTGCGTGCCGATCATCGCCATCGGTGCGTGGGTCAGTTATGAGTGGATCGAGAAAGGCCTGTACCGCCGGATGAAAGCCTGGCTGGATGCGCGCAGGGCGGTCAGTCAGGCGCAGGCATTAACCTGACAAAAATACTGGGACTTTGTGTGAAGCGGCCGATTGGCGTAAACTGCACGCACGTCTGCGAGGAATTTTCATGACCGCTATCACTATTACCGATGCCGCCCACGATTATCTGGCCGATCTGCTGGAAAAGCAGAATACCCCGGGCATTGGCATCCGCGTATTTATCACCCAGCCCGGCACTCAGTACGCCGAAACCTGCATTGCCTACTGCAAGCCGGGTGAAGAAAAACCGGAAGACAAGGCCATCGGCCTGAAGAGCTTTACGGCCTGGATCGACGGCTTCAGCGAGGCCTTTCTCGATGATGCAGTGGTCGACTACGCCACCGACCGGATGGGCGGCCAGCTGACTATCAAGGCACCGAACGCCAAAGTGCCGATGGTCAATGCCGACAGCCCGATCAACGAGCGCATCAATTACTACCTGCAAACCGAGATCAATCCGGGCCTCGCCAGCCATGGCGGTCAGGTCACGCTGATCGATGTGGTCGAGGAAGAGACGAAGAACATCGCCGTGCTGCAGTTCGGCGGTGGTTGCCAGGGTTGTGGCCAGGCCGATGTCACGCTGAAGGAAGGTATCGAGCGCACGTTGCTTGAGCGTATTCCCGAGTTGTCGGGCGTTCGCGATGTTACCGACCATACGCAGAAAGAAAACGCCTACTACTAGGCGTCTCTTTTTTGCAAGGAAGTTGCTGCACGAAAGTTGCTGCACGAAAACGCCCTGACTGTTCAGGGCGTTTTCATGTGTGGCGGTTGACGAGCGTCAGTCCAGCTCCACCAGCACCGCGCCTTCGTTGACCATCTCTCCCTCGTGGCAGTAGAGCGCGGTAATCACTCCGGCGCTGGCGGCGCGGATGCTGTGTTCCATCTTCATGGCTTCCAGCACCACCAGTTGCGCGCCAGGCTCGACAGCCTGACCCACTTCAACCAATACCCGTACGATGCTGCCATTCATCGGTGCTGTCAGGCCTGCATGCTGACCCTCACCGACGTCTGCCTGGGCGATGGCGTCCAGGCGGGTGACGGTTTGCACCTCGCCTTGCCATTCGAGATACAGCGTATTGCCGCGTCGTATCGCCAGGTGTCGTTGGCGCACACCGTTGTGCTCGACCTGCAAATGCTCGCCACTCAGAGTGAATAACGAGGGGCTGCTGTTGCGCAGGCAGGTGTTGCGGGTTAGACCGTTGCAGCTCAGTCGCAGATCCGTCTGCGCAGGCAGGCCGGCGCGAAAGCCGCTGCTGACTGCCCAGGGCGAATACGGATCGGCTTGATCGATGCGTGCCGGTTCGCTCTGGCTGAAGGCCTCGGCAGCGGCCTGCCAGAATGTCTCGTCCGGCTCATTGGTGTGCGGCAGCAGTTGCGCCTGATGGCGGGGAATGAAGCCGGTATCAAGCTGCGCGGCGGCGAACGCTGGATGCGCGATGATTCTGCGCAGAAACGCCAGGTTGGTCCTGACTCCGCCCACTGCAAATTCATCGAGCATGGCCAGCAGGCGCAGGCGGGCTTGCTCGCGGTCTTCGCCCCAGGCAATCAGCTTGCCGAGCATCGGGTCGTAGAAGGGCGAAATGCTGTCGCCCTCGGCAACGCCGCTGTCCACCCGCCTGCCGGGGCCGGGCGCAGGCTCTCTGTAGAGCTCCAGCGTGCCGGTGGCCGGAAGAAAGTCGTTGACCGGGTCTTCGGCGTACAGACGGACCTCGATGGCGTGGCCGGTCAGGGGCACCTGCTCCTGGGTGATGGGCAGCGATTCGCCTCTGGCGACACGGATCTGCCATTCCACCAGGTCCAGACCCGTGATGTACTCGGTGACCGGATGCTCCACCTGCAGGCGGGTATTCATTTCCATGAAGAAAAACTCGCCGCGTGCGTCCAGCAGGAACTCCACCGTACCCGCACCGACGTAGCCGATGGCTTGTGCGGCTTTCACCGCGGCTTCGCCCATGGCCTTGCGCAATGAGGCCGTCAGGCCGGGCGCCGGTGCTTCCTCGACGACCTTCTGGTGTCGGCGCTGAATGGAGCAATCGCGCTCATTGAGGTACAGGCAGTGGCCATGCCGGTCGGCAAACACCTGGATTTCGACATGGCGCGGGGTGAGCACGTACTTCTCCACCAGCATCCTCGCGTCACCGAACGAGGACAGCGCCTCGCGTTGCGCCGAAGCCAGCGCTTCGGCCAGTTCGCCCGTATGCTCGACCACTTTCATGCCTTTGCCGCCGCCGCCAGCGGTGGCTTTCAACAGCACCGGGTAGCCGATACGCTCGGCAGCGGCGCGGAACGTCTCGACGTCCTGTGCTTCACCGTGATAGCCCGGCACCAACGGCACGCCTGCCTGCTCCATCAAGGCCTTGGCGGCGGATTTGCTGCCCATTGCATCGATGGCCGAGGCGGGGGGGCCGAGGAAAATCAGCCCGGCGTCTTCGACGGCACGCGCAAAATCGGCGTTTTCAGACAGAAAACCGTAGCCGGGATGGATCGCGTGCGCGCCACTCGCCCGGGCGGCTTCGATAAGCCTGTCGATCGCCAGATAACTGTTTGCGGCCTTGCTGCCGCCAAGGTCCACGCAGAGGTCGGCCTCGCGGCTATGCCGTGCGTCACGGTCAATGGCGCTGTGCACGGCGACCGTGGTAAGGCCCATGTTTTTCGCCGTGCGCATGATGCGGCAGGCGATCTCGCCGCGGTTGGCAATCAACAGCGTGGTCAGCTCGGGCATGCTCATGATTGCGAGTCCTTCTGAGGTTCGTGCCGGGCTGTCGAGGCTGCTGGAACGGGATTGCCAGGCGGCTGATCCTTGACGGGCTGCCAGCCAGGTGTGCGTTTCTGCAAAAACGCGCGCAGGCCTTCCTGGCCTTCGGCACTGGTGCGGATACGCGCGATTGCGCTTTCGCAGTAGCGACGCAGCGCGGGGGTCAGCACACCGCTGCCGACTTCGCGCAGCAGCTCCTTGCTGACACGCATGGCCTGCGGGCTGTTGAGCAACAGGTTGTCGACCCATTGCAGCGTTCGATCTTGCAGTTCTGCAGCCGGGTAGCACTCGGCGACCAGACCGATCTGCTGCGCCCGCTGGCCATCGAAGCGCTCGGCCGTCAGGGTGTAACGTCGCGCAGCGCGTTCGCCGATGGCCTGTACCACGAATGGACTGATAACGGCCGGCGCCAGGCCGATGCGCACTTCGGACAGGCAGAACTGCGCATCCACCGCTGCAATGGCCATGTCACAGCAACTGATCAGGCCCAGCGCACCGCCGAAAGCTGCGCCCTGGACGACGGCGAGCGTCGGTATTTTCAGCCTGGCGAGGCTGTACATCAGTTCCGCCAGTTCGCGGGCGTCGTCCAGATTGGTGTTGTAATCCAGGTCTGCTGCCTGCTGCATCCACGCCAGGTCGGCACCGGCACTGAAATGCCGGCCACGGCCACGCAACAGCAGAAAACGCAGGCTGGTATCGCCTTGTACCTGGTCCAGGGCGATAATCAGCTCGCGGATCATCTGCGCGTTGAAGGCGTTGTTCTTGTCCGGTCGATTCAGCCACAGCGTGGCAAAGCCACGTGGGTCGTTGATCAGCTCTATGGTTGCGAATGAGGTCGAAGTCATGGTCATTTCCCGGCTCACATTCGGAACAGGCCGAAGGTGGTAGGTTCGATGGGCGCGTTGAGCGAGGCGGAGAGGGCAAGCGCGAGAATGTCGCGGGTTTGCGCCGGGTCGATGACTCCGTCGTCCCACAGGCGGGCGCTGGAATAGTAAGGATGGCCCTGATGCTCGTACTGATCGAGAATCGGCTGTTTCAGCTCGGTCTGCTGTTCGGCGCTGAACGCCTGACCGGCCCGTTCGGCCTGCTCGCATTTGACCTGCACCAGCACGCCGGCCGCCTGTTCGCCGCCCATCACGCCGATCCGCGCGTTGGGCCACATCCATAGAAAGCGCGGATCGTAAGCGCGGCCACACATGCCGTAATTCCCCGCGCCAAAACTGCCGCCGATGATCACCGTGAATTTCGGCACCCTGGCGCAGGCCACGGCGGTCACCAGCTTGGCACCATGCTTGGCGATGCCGCCCGCTTCATACTTCTGGCCGACCATGAAGCCGGTGATGTTCTGCAGGAACAGCAGGGGGATGCCCCTTTGGCAGGCCAGCTCGATGAAATGCGCACCTTTCTGCGCCGCTTCGGCGAACAGGATGCCGTTGTTGGCGAGGATCGCGATCGGGTAGCCATGCAGACGCGCGAAGCCACAGACCAGCGTGGTGCCGAACAGAGCCTTGAATTCGTCGAGCACCGAGCCATCCACCAGGCGCGCGATGATTTCCCTTACATCGAATGGCTGTTTCGTGTCGGTGGGGATGATGCCGTACAGGTCATCGCCGGGGTACAGCGGTGCAATGGGCGCGACGGTGTTCAGTTGGCCCTGCTTGCGCCAGTTCAGATTGGCGATGCTGCGGCGCGCCAGTGCGAGCGCGTGATCGTCGTTGTCGGCATAGTGGTCGGCGACACCGGACGTGCGGCAGTGCACATCGGCACCGCCCAGTTCTTCGGCGCTGACCACTTCGCCGGTTGCCGCTTTGACCAGCGGCGGGCCGGCCAGAAAGATCGTGGCCTGCTGGCGGACCATGATCGCCTCGTCGGCCATGGCGGGTACGTACGCGCCACCTGCGGTACAGGAGCCCATGACCACCGCGATCTGGGCGATACCTTGCGCGCTCATGTTCGCCTGGTTGAAGAAGATCCGCCCGAAATGTTCGCGGTCGGGAAACACTTCATCCTGACGCGGCAGGTTGGCGCCGCCGGAATCCACCAGATAGATGCACGGCAGGCGGTTCTGCTGGGCGATGGTCTGGGCGCGCAAATGCTTCTTTACGGTCAGCGGGTAATAGGAGCCGCCTTTGACCGTGGCGTCGTTGGCGATGATCATGCATTCGACGCCCTCGACCCGGCCGATTCCGGCGATCACGCCAGCGGCCGGGACCTCTTCGCCGTATACCTCGTGCGCGGCCAGTTGGCCGATTTCCAGAAACGGTGAACCGGTGTCCAGCAAACGGTTGATACGCTCGCGCGGCAGCAACTTGCCGCGTGAGGTGTGGCGCTCCTGGGCTTTGCGGCCGCCACCTTGCTGGACGTTGCTCAACAGCGAGCGCAATGCTTCGACCTGCTTGAGCAGCGCGTCGCGATTGAGGGTGAATTCAGGCGAGCGGGTGTTGATTCGGGTCTGCAGAATGGTCATGGTGGCTCCCCGATCAACGGGTTTCGTTGAACAGTTCGCGACCGATGAGCATGCGCCGGATTTCACTGGTGCCTGCGCCGATCTCGTAGAGTTTGGCGTCGCGCAACAGTCGGCCCGCCGGGAACTCGTTGATGTAGCCATTGCCGCCGAGAATCTGGATGGCCTCCAGCGCCATCTGCGTGGCCCGCTCGGCGCTGTACAGGATTACCCCCGCAGCGTCCTTGCGAGTGGTCTCGCCGCGGTCACAAGCCTGGGCGACCGCATACAGGTAGGCCCGGCTGGCATTGAGCTGGGTGTACATGTCTGCGACCTTGCCCTGTATCAGCTGAAACTCGCCGATGCTCTGGCCGAACTGTTTGCGGTCGTGAATGTAGGGCACCACCACGTCCATGCACGCCTGCATGATCCCGGTCGGTCCGCCGGAGAGCACGACGCGTTCGTAATCAAGGCCGCTCATCAGCACTCTGACTCCGCCATCCAGCATGCCCAGCAGGTTCTCCTCGGGCACCTCGACATCATCGAAAAACAGTTCGCAGGTGTTGGAGCCGCGCATGCCCAGCTTGTCGAACTTGCTGCCCCGCGAGAAGCCTTTCCAGTCGCGTTCGACGATAAACGCACTGATGCCGTGGGCTGCCTTTTCCAGGTCGGTCTTGGCGTAGATCACATAGGTGTCGGCATCCGGCCCGTTGGTGATCCAGGTCTTGCTGCCGTTGAGCACATAGCGATCACCGCGCTTGTCGGCGCGCAGTTTCATCGACACCACGTCCGAGCCTGCATTGGGTTCACTCATGGCCAGCGCGCCAACGTGTTCACCGCTGATCAGCTTGGGCAGGTAACGGGCCTTTTGCGCCGGGCTGCCATTGCGGTTGATCTGGTTCACGCACAGATTGGAATGGGCGCCATAGGAAAGCGCCACGGATGCCGAGCCACGGCTGATTTCTTCCATCGCCACGACGTGCGCCAGATAACCCAGGCCCGCGCCGCCGTACTCTTCGCTGACAGTGATCCCCAGTACGCCCATTTCACCGAACTTGCGCCACATGTCGGCGGGGAACAGGTTGTCCTTGTCGATCTGCGCGGCGCGCGGGGCAAGCTCTGCGGCGACGAAGGATTGCAGCTGGTCGCGCAGCATGTCGATGGTTTCGCCAAGTGCGAAGTTCAGGCTGGGGTAACTCATGGGGCTTTCCTTTTTTGTTCTTGAGTGGCGCTTTGTTCTTGGACGGCGCGTCTTTCTGGAAGCGGTTATAGTGTCTATCAGCTATGACCTTTACGTTAACGTAAACCTGTAGGATTGTGCTGTCAACGCCCATGCCGAAGCGGACCGGGAGTGATCAGGCTGTATTTTTCAGTCACGAGAGAAGAGGGCGGAACGCCGGAAAGCACGAAGGGGAGCCTGGGCTCCCCTTCAAGGTGTGTTGCTATGCTCTTTTTTGTTGTTCGGGAGGCCTGTTGTTGTTTTTGGCGACCTGACCCTTCACATCTTTTTTGAGCGATCCGCAGACGGGATCAAGAGCAAACGTATTTTTTTGAGCGCTGATGACACTTTCATCGTAGTGATCCAACCAGTTCGGCAACTGCCTCGGGGCAGTTTTGTTGTTCTCTGTCTGGCTGCGAACGACTTGCGAGGCAAGTGGTTCAGAAAAGCTATCCACTCCAAAAAAATCTGTTAGCTACGTCTCTGTACGTGTTGTTCTTGTTATGTCAGAGCCGGTACGTGTTGTTTTTATTGGTGTGCTGCGTGTTTTTATTTTTGTTGTACAAAGGATATAGCAGGACCCGTGCCAGGTTTTCAAAACCCCTGTAATACCGGGGGATCACCTTGTTTTTCCGGCATCGGACCGTTTGATTCTGCGGCCGAGTGTTTCCGTGTTACCCGTTTGTCTCTGCTCGACGCGGGGCACAGTAACACTCTGTGGCAAGTTGTCGCACCCTGTTACCGACCGGTGACAGTGCTACGCAGACAGTCTGGCTCTGGCCACGCGGGAGCCATTGCTACGTTGCAGTACGTCGCAGATGCGCTGGCCCGCCGCAATGACCTGGTCCAGATCGACGCCTGTTTCGATACCCAGCCCCTGCAACATGTACAGCACGTCCTCGGAGGCAACATTGCCGCTGGCACCCTTGGCGTAGGGGCAGCCGCCGAGGCCAGCCACTGAGCTGTCGAAGACCTGGATGCCTTCCTCCAGGCTTGCGTAGATGTTTACCAGCGCCTGGCCATAGGTGTCGTGGAAGTGGCCGGCCAGCTTGCCGCGCGGTATCTGCGCAGCCACGGCGTTGAACAAGGCCCGTGTGGCGCCCGGCGTGCCGGTTCCGATGGTGTCGCCCAGGGAAATTTCATAGCAGCCCATCGCGTGCAGTTGGTTGGCGACCGTCGCGACCTGTTCGGGCGAAACGCTGCCTTCATAAGGGCAGCCCAATACGCACGACACATACCCTCGAACCCGCACGCCATGCATCCGTGCCGCTTCCATGACCGGCGCGAAGCGCTCCAGGCTTTCGCTGATCGAGCAGTTGAGGTTGCGCTGCGAGAACCCTTCGGTCGCCGCCGCGAACACCGCGACTTCTCTGACCCCGGCAGCCAATGCGTCTTCGAAGCCGCGCAGATTCGGCGCCAGAGCCGAATAGATAACGCCTTCACGGCGCTGGATCCGCTCGAACACCTGAGCCGAGCCCGCCATCTGCGGGACCCATTTGGCCGAGACAAAGCTGCCGACCTCGATATGGCCCAGCCCGGCTGCCGTCAGGTCATCCACCAGGCGCACCTTGTCGTCGACACTGATGGGTTGCGCTTCATTCTGCAGACCGTCACGCGGGCCGACTTCAACGAGATTCACCTTTTGCGGGAGGGACATGGCGGCGCCTTTGTAGTCAGTGCGAAGGGGTCAGAGTGGGGCGGCAGCGGTTTTATCGAGTGCGGCTCGGCAGCGCTCTTCGGCGGTGTCCAGTTCCAGTTGCATCTGCTGGATGTCCAGCAACTGCTGCTCCAGCTGATCACGGCGTTCGGCGATCTTGCCCAGCATGGTCTGCAACTGCTTCTGATTGCCACCGGCAGGGTCGTACAACGAGATCAGTTCCTTGCACTCGGCCAGGGAAAAACCGATGCGCTTGCCTCGCAGGATCAGTTTCAGAGTGACTTTGTCACGGGCCGTATAGATACGTTCCAGGCCCTTGCGTTCAGGGCTGAGCATGCCTTGCTCTTCGTAAAAGCGTATGGCGCGGGTGGTGATGTCCAGCTCGCGGGCGAGCTCGGAAATGCTGTAGGTGTGACTGCTCATGGCATGACTCGGCGAGGTATACAACCGCAAAGCTAAGGGCTGCTTTACGTATGCGTCAAGCTGCAGTGGCGATACCAGAGCTTGAGCGGTCGCACCCCACTACCTAGAAACGACATTAAGTTATGTTATTTAAGTTTTTATAATCAATAACTTAAGTTAAATATTTCATACCTTTTCGAGGTTGTGTTCCTGCGCCACCACCCGCTGTGAAAGTTCGATGATCTGCTCGCGCATCCAGCGATTGGCCGGATCCTGGTCGGTGCTTTCATGCCAGTACAGGTGGGTCTCGACCGAGGGAACGTCGCTGACTGGCAGGTAGACATAGTGCAAGTCGTTACGTCGGGCGAAGCGCTCGGGCACAGTCATGACCATGTCGGTCTGCTGCAGCACCTGGGTTGCCATCATGTAGTGCTGCGAGCGCAACGCTATCCTGCGCTGGATGCCCATCTTGCCGAGCGCCAGATCCACATGGCCCAACCCGCTGCGGCGGCTGGAGATATGGATATGAGACTGGCTCAGGTAATCGTCGAGGGTCAGCGTGGCCTTGTTTGCCAATGGATGCCCCTTGCGCATGCCACACACATAGCGGTCCTCCATCAGCTTCACATGGCGCACCTGCGGGTCAGTGTTGAGCGGCGCGTCCACAGCGAAGTCGAGGCGTCCGGCGGCCAGTTCCTTGGTGGTTTCCCGGCGCTTGGAAAGAAAGCTTTCTATGGTCACCGCAGGCGCCAGGCGTCGCAGTCGCTGGAACAGCGCTGGCAGGATCACTGCCTCGGTCAGGTCGGTCATGCTGATGCGGTAATTCTTGTTGGCCTGCAACGGGTTGAAGATGCGACTTTCCTGCACCGATACCCTGAGCAACGAAAGGGCGTTGCGCACCGGGCCGATGATGTTCTGCGCCATCGGTGTCGGCACCATGCCTTGTGCCGTGCGCACGAACAGCGGGTCGTTGAAGGTCTCGCGCAGCCGCGCCAGTGCGTTGGAGACTGCAGGCTGGGTAATGCCGACAATCTGTCCGGCGCGGGTCAGGTTGGCTTCGGTGTAGATGGCGTCGAAGACAATGAAAAGGTTGAGATCGACCTTGTTCAGGTTCATTGATGGGGCGCCTCGTGCCGTTATTGTGATTGATTGTTTAGAGGGGTGGTAATGCCGCGATGGTGACGGATCATATATCGGTTATGAATGTTTATACACGCTGGGAATAGATTAGATAAATGTGCAGTGTTTCTCTAGCATCGTGTTCATGACTTCGACAACCTGATCGACACGGTGGCGACCCCATGGATTTTGCGTATTCCCCGAAGGTGCAGGCCCTGCGTGAACGCGTCACGGCGTTCATGGATGCCTACGTCTATCCGGCCGAGCCGGTTTTCGAGCGGCAAGTGGCCGAAGGGGATCGCTGGCAGCCCACGGCAATCATGGAAGAGCTCAAGGCCCGGGCCAGATCGGAAGGATTGTGGAATCTGTTCCTGCCCGACTCCGGACTGGGCGCCGGCCTGAGCAATCTGGAATATGCGCCGCTGGCGGAAATCATGGGCCGCTCAATGCTCGGTCCCGAGCCCTTCAACTGCTCGGCACCCGACACCGGCAACATGGAGGTACTGGTCCGCTATGCCAGCGAGGAACAGAAAGCCCGCTGGCTCGAGCCGCTGCTGCGCGGTGAGATTCGCTCTGCCTTTGCCATGACCGAGCCCGACGTGGCCTCATCGGACGCCACCAATATGGCCGCGCGCGCTGAGCGTGACGGTGACCAGTGGGTCATCAACGGTCGCAAGTGGTGGACCTCTGGTGCCTGCGACCCGCGCTGCAAAATCCTGATATTCATGGGCCTGAGCAATCCTGAAGGGCCGCGCCATCAGCAGCATTCGATGATTCTGGTGCCGGTCGATACGCCCGGCGTGAAGATCGTGCGGCCACTGCCGGTGTTTGGTTATGACGATGCGCCCCATGGCCATGCCGAAGTGTTGTTCGAAAACGTCAGGGTTCCGTTCGAAAACGTCCTGCTCGGCGAGGGGCGTGGGTTTGAAATCGCTCAGGGGCGGCTCGGACCAGGGCGGATTCACCACTGCATGCGCTCGATCGGCATGGCGGAGCGGGCGCTGGAGCTGATGTGCAGGCGTTCCATTGACCGCGTAGCATTCGGCAAGCCGTTGGCCAGGCTGGGCGGCAACATCGACCTGATCGCCGACTCGCGCATGGAAATCGACATGGCACGCCTGCTGACCCTGAAAGCGGCCTACATGATGGATACCGTCGGCAACAAGGTCGCCAGAAGCGAAATCGCGCAGATCAAGGTGGTCGCGCCCAACGTGGCGCTGAAGGTCATTGATCGGGCGATCCAGATGCACGGCGCCGCCGGGATTTCCAGTGATTTCCCGCTGGCCTACATGTACGCGATGCAGCGTACGTTGCGTCTGGCTGACGGCCCGGATGAAGTGCATCGCGCTGCCGTCGGCAAGTATGAACTGGGCAAATATATGCCGGCAGACTCAACGCGCAGCAGGTCCTAGCTAGCGGTCGATCACTGCACCCAGACTTCAACCCGACGGTTCTTGATCCGGCCGTCGTCGATTTCATTGGTAGCCACCGGCATTTCGTCACCCAGACCAACGATATCGCGGAACGTTACGCCTCTTTTCAGCAGTTCCCGGCGCACGGCCATGGCACGCAGCCTGGAGAGCAGGGCGGCCCGCTCCGGGTCGCTCTTGGCGTCGCCGAAGCCTACCAGCGTCACATGCCGGTCCAGTTTGTCGCTGGATTTCAGGTAATCCGCAACCCGCTTGAGGTCCTGCTGCGCCTTGTTGTCCAGGCGCGCGCTGCCCTGAGCAAAGCGGAAATTGACTGACAGGCGTTCGGCCTTGCGTGCCAGCGCCTGGTAATCGGCGGGCATCTGCGCGGTAGGCTGCACCTTGAGGACCTGTACGGTCTGCGCGACAAAACCGCTTTGCGCGACGATGGCCTGGCCCTCGGCACTTTGCGCGAAACGAACCAGCGCCTGCGCCCAGCGCTGAGGCGTTGACGTGGGTACATAAAAGTACAGTCGTCGCGACAACGGGTAGTCCTCGGTGGCAATCAGGCTGATCGTCGGCAGCATGGGCCTGGAATCGCCATCGGCTATGGCCACCGCCTTGGCGCGGCGTACGGAAGGCAGGCCGATGAAGCCGATACCATTGATGTCCTTGCTGACTTCGTCGGAGAGCTGCTCGCTGGACTCGAAGCGCGCCGCGCTGCCCAGCAGGCTCTTGCCGTATTTGGTCAGTACCAGGTCCTTGAACGTCTCGTAGGTGCCGGACTTTTCATCGCGAACATAAAGATGGATGGCGCCTGGATTGCCACCGACCTCACTCCAGTTTCTGACTTCGCCACTGAAAATGCGCGCCAGTTGAAGGGTATCCAGTTGTCTCAGCGGATTGCCGGGATGCAGAATCACTGCAACGCCGTCGATGGCAATGGTCTGCTCGCTGGCTGCACTTTTCAGATCCCCCAGACTCGCCAGATCTTTGGCCTCCTGATCCTTGATCGGTCGAGAAGAGGCTGCGATATCTGTGTTACCTGCTTTCAGTGCGGTAAAACCGGTGCCTGAGCCATGCGCGGCGATTTCGACACTGACCGATTGTCCGGCGGCTGTGGTTCCGACCACACGCTGTTCATTGAGGGTGTTGCCGGGGAGGGTCTGTACCGATTGCAGACCTTGCTGGCGCATCAATCCTTCGACCAGCGCGGGTCCCAGTTGGGCGTTGATGGTGTTGGAGCCTTGAATGCGCAACGCCGGTATATCGCCAGCAGGCAACGGCAGTGCGGCTTGCGCGAAAGCGGGCAGGGTAGCGCTCGACAGGATGAGCGCCGTAAGCAAAGCGCGCAGCATCGGCGTCACCATGAATCACGGGAGGGTGCCGGGAGAATAAGTCAGAGAGATTGCCGGAATATGACAATTTCAGGGGCTGTACGTGTTTCAGCGCGACCCGAGCCTTATTAAGGAGGGATCGCGCGGGAGGGGCACAGGAGGGGATAAGTCAGCTGAGTTCAAGCCAGATCGGTGCGTGGTCGGACGGTTTTTCCATGGCGCGCAAGTCGTAATCCACACCGGCTTCCTTGATGCGTGGCTGCAAGCCGGTAGAGGTCATGATCAGATCGATGCGCAGGCCGCGCTTGGGCTCGTCTTCAAAGCCACGGCTACGATAGTCGAACCAGCTGAAGCGGTCGACGACCTCCGGGTACAGGTGACGAAAGCTGTCCACCAGGCCCCAGTTCTTCAGGCGCTCCATCCACTCCCGCTCTTCAGGCAGAAAGCTGCACTTGCCGGTTTTCAGCCAGCGTTTGGCGTTGTCGGCGCCGATGCCGATATCGCAGTCCTGCGGAGAAATATTCACATCGCCCATGACGATCAGCGGCTGATCGTTGCGAAAGTGGCCCTCGAGCAGCGTTTGCAGGTTCTCGTAAAAGCGCTGTTTGGCGGGGAATTTGGTTGGGTGATCACGGCTTTCGCCCTGTGGAAAGTAGCCATTCATGATGGTTACCGGCTGGCCGTTGCGGTCGGCGTAAGTACCCCAGATGAAACGCTTCTGGGATTCCTCGTCGTCCCCCTCGAAACCCTTGTGCAGGGCCAGCGGCGCATTACGAGACAGCAAAGCGACACCGTAATGGCCTTTCTGGCCGTGGAAGTGCACGTGATAGCCCAGCGCTTCGACTTCCGCCTGGGGAAATTGCTCGTCCGAAACCTTGGTTTCCTGAAGACCGATCACGTCAGGCTGATGTTTGTCGATCAGCGCCGCCAACTGATGCGGTCGAGCGCGCAGACCATTGATGTTGAACGAGATGATTTTCATAAAACAGCGGTCCTGAGCAAAAACAAACAACGATGCTAGCCGACCTGTGGTTTCAGGACCAGTGCCGCGTCGCAAGCGCAGGCCGAGGCGTGTCTGGATAATTCGTTGGAACTGTTATCAATGGCCATCACTCGAAAGCCTGCTTGCCAAAACCGCTGCGCCAGACGCAGTTCCGTTAACACGAGGCCCTTTATGTCCCTACCTGCTGCCATCACGGGTGAAATTCGCCAACTCGACAGTGGTTATTCCCGTGAAACCCGCTCCTTGCTGTTCAGGGCCTACCGGCACGATCCGACATTTGCCTATCTGTTCAACGCCGAGCGCGAGGGATATGAGCAACGCGTGTTGGCGACCATCCGCCAACTGGTCAAACAACACTTTTTGCAAAACCAGCCTGCGCTGGGCCTGTTTCTCCAGGACCGCCTGGTCGGCGTAGCGCTGATCGCTCCGCCGCAGCGCCGTCTGGGTGTCACCGAAAGCTGGGCCTGGCGTCTGCGCATGGTGATGGACACCGGCCTGGGTTGCACCCAGCGCTATCTGGCGTATTACAACGCAGTACTTGCCTGCGTGCCGTCGGAAACCGTGCATGTGCTGCCGTTGATCGGCCTTGATCCGGAGTTCCAGGGGCAGAAGCTCGGTCAGGACCTGAGCGAGCAACTGCTGGCGGCGCTGCACGACTGGTGCGCAGTGGATGAACACTCCCAGGGCATCGTGGTAGATACGGGCAATCCGCGTTATCTGGAGTTCTATAAGCGGCAGGGCTATGAAGAAATCGGTGAAATTGCTGTAGGCCCCGTCCGCGAGCATGTGTTTTTTCATCCGAACCCTCAGGTGTCACTGCCGGTCCCTGACGTAATGGCCTGAATATCCTGCAATTCGTGGGCTTCCAGTGCAGCCTGTCGATCGTGGTAGCATCTACGCCCATGAAGCTTTTCAGACTATTCAGCAGCGTTTTCCTGATGACCATGAGTGCGGCCGCGCTTGCCCAGGCCCGCCTCGACGTCAGGATCAAGCCTGCCAATCCGCAACTCAAGGCCAACGTCGAAGGGTATGTCGGTGATCTGGGCGAGCGTGATGCCCAGGCATTGCGCAACTTCAGCCTCGGCGCCGAGCAGCAGGCGGAAAAAGCCGCGCAGGCGCTGGGCTATTATCAGGCGCAGATTGATAGTGAGATCAAGGACGGAGATCAACCGAGCCTGGTGA
Source organism: Pseudomonas sp. MEJ108 (assembly GCF_030208985.1). Lineage (NCBI taxonomy): Bacteria > Pseudomonadati > Pseudomonadota > Gammaproteobacteria > Pseudomonadales > Pseudomonadaceae > Pseudomonas > Pseudomonas sp. MEJ108. The sequence goes on along the minus strand of NZ_JARVSW010000004.1, from coordinate 207,325 downwards.
TCAACATCCAGCCGGGCGAACCCATTCACCTGCGTAACGTGGTGATCCGGGTCGAAGGCCCGGCGGCAGCAATGAAGGCCTTTCGTGTGCCGAGCAGCGACGCGCTGAAAACCGGCGCGGCGTTGAATCACGGCAATTATGAAGACGCCAAGCGTCTGATCCAGAATCAGGCTTCGCGTTACGGATTTTTCAGCGGTCACTTCACCCGTCAGCGCCTGGCCATCGACCCGCGGGCCGGTGTGGCGGATATCGAGCTGGTCTATGAAAGCGGGCCGCGCTACACGCTCGGCAAGGTCATGTTCAGTGGCGACGCGCCATTTGATGACGATCTGCTCAAGCGCATGGTGCCGTTCAAGGAAAACACGCCTTACGACTCCCAACTGATCGCCGAACTGACCCAGGCCATGCAGGGCAGCGGTTACTTCGAGGGCGTACGGGTCGATGCGGCGCCCACCGCAGCGGAAAATCAGGTTATTCCGGTGACCGTTCAGCTCGAAACCCGCAAGCCTCGCACCATGGGGTTGGGGCTGGGCTATTCGACTGACGTTGGCCCGCGTGGCAAAGCCAACTGGACCCGGCATTGGGCCAATCCGCAGGGCCACAGTTATGGTTTCGAATCCGAGATTTCCGCGCCACGGCAGAATATCGGCCTGTGGTACGACGTACCGCTCGACCCGCCGCTGACCGACAAATTGCGCTACGCCGGTGGGTATCAGTATGAAGAGATCGCCGGAACCGACAGCCTCAGCAAATTGCTGACTGCCGGGCCTGAATGGCACAGCAAGCTGCCCAGCGGCTGGGAGCGGGTCATATCCCTGAAATGGCAGCGTGAAGAATACCGCCTGGGCGATGACGCCGGCCTCAGCACGCTGCTGATGCCCGGTATCAGTTACTCGTACCTGCGCAGTGACAACCGTATCGACCCGCACCAGGGTTACAGACTGCAGTTCGACACGCAGGTGGCCAAGGAGGGCATGTTGTCTGACGCCAATCTGGTGCATGCCAACGTGCTGCTCAAAGGGCTGACGACCGTCGCGCAAAATCACCGCTTTCTCGGTCGCGTGCAGTTTGGCGGCAACCTCACCGACGGTTACACCTCGATACCGCCCTCGCTGCGCTTTTTTGCCGGTGGCGATCAGAGCGTGCGCGGCTATGACTATCAGAAGTTGTCACCGACCAATTCCGACGGCGACCGCATCGGTGGGCGATACATGTTTGCCGGTAGCGTCGAATACCAATATTCCATCGCTGACAAATGGCGCCTGGCGACCTTCATCGATCAGGGCAACTCGTTCAACAGCCTGGACAAGCCAGACCTGAAAACCGGAGTCGGTTTCGGCGTGCGCTGGGTATCCCCAGTAGGCCCGCTGCGTCTCGATCTGGCCCACGCGCTGGACGATGACGGCGGAATCCGTCTGCACTTTTCGATGGGGCCGGAGCTTTGAACAAGGTGAATATCACCCGCGGCGCCAAGGTCGTCGGGCTGGGACTCGTCGCATTACTGCTGCTAGTGATCATCAGTGTCGCGCTGCTGCTGGGCACCCATATGGGCAGCCAGTGGGCTTTGGCTCGGGTGCCCGGTGTACAGCTGGAAAACTTTCAGGGGCGACTGGGCGGCCAGTGGAGCGCCGAACGCCTCGTGTGGCAGCAGGGCGCAGACCGCGTCGAGGTTCAATCCGTCGATTTTGCCTGGACGCCGGCCTGCCTGTTGAAGATGACGCTGTGCATCGACCGTCTGCATGCGCAGCAGGTGCTGATGCATTTCCCGCCGAGCGATACGCCCGCCAGCGACGGCCCGATCCAGTTACCGACGCTCAGGTTACCGCTGGCGCTGCAACTGGGTGATATACAGCTGGGCGGTCTGCAACTGGATGGCGTCGAACAATTGCGCGATCTCAAGCTGGCAGCGCACTGGACCGCCGAAGGCTTGAAGATCGACAGCGCGCACCTGCAACGTGATGCGCTGGTGCTGGACCTCAATGGCCTGTTGAAACCCGAGGGCGACTGGCCACTCAGCGTGCAAGGTCAACTGCAACTTCCGCCACAGGATGGCCAGCCCTGGACGCTGGCTCTGGACATCCAGGGCGACCTGCTGAAGACGCTGCAGCTCAAGGCGGACAGCAGCGGTTATCTGCCGGGATTGCTGACTGGCGAGTTGCAACCCCTGGCCGAACACATTCCGGCACGCATCAGACTGACTGCCGAACACTTCAAACCCAGCGCTGCATTGCCTGACACCTTGCAACTGGACCAGTTGCTGCTGACGGCCCAGGGCAATCTTGACTCTGGCTATTTGATAGATGGCAGTGCCAGCCTGCCCGCAGAGAAAGGCCCTGTTGCGTTGTCATTGAAAGGAAGCGTGGATGCCAACGGCGCAACCATCGCCGGACTCGATCTGGCCGCCGATGATCAGCAGCGTCTGGCCATCAACGGCAAGATGAACTGGCAGAGCGGTTTTTCTGCGGATGCAAGCATCGACTGGCTGGATTTCCCCTGGCAGCGCCTGTATCCACTGGCTTCAGAGCCTCAGGTGGCATTGCATGCCTTCAAGGGCGATATTTCCTATACCGATGGCAATTACCTCGGCAATTTCAACGCCAGCCTCAAGGGGCCTGCCGGTGCGTTCACACTGGTCAGCCCGTTCAGCGGCAATCTGCAGGAGATTCATCTGCCGCAGCTGGAACTGGTCGCCGGGCAGGGCAAGGCCAGCGGTTTCCTGAACCTGCAGTTCGCTGACGGTATCGGCTGGGATACGGCTCTGGACCTGAGTGCGCTGGACCCTTCATTCTGGGTTGCCGAACTGCCCGGCACACTGGCAGGCCCGTTACGCAGCAAAGGTCAGATGCGCAACGAGCAGCTTGAACTCAGCGCCGACCTTGATTTGAAAGGGCGCCTGCGTGGTCAGCCTGCGCTGCTGCAAGCCAAGGCTGACGGCCGTGATCAGCAATGGAATGTCAGCAGTCTGAACATCCGCCTCGGGGACAACCGTATTCAAGGAATGGGTAGTCTGCAGGAGCGTCTCAAGGGGCAGTTGGACCTGGATCTGCCGCGTCTGGCCCAGCTTTGGCCACGTTTGCAGGGGCAGGTCAAAGGCCGGCTGGACCTGGCCGGAACGCTGCAGGCACCCCAGGGACAACTGGCCTTGCAGGGCAGCCAGCTCGCCTTGCAGGACAATCGTCTGCAAACCCTCACGCTCAACGCCAGACTGGATCAGGCGCAACGCGCGGTCATCAACCTGAAAGGCACCGGTATTCAGGCTGGCGATACCCAGTTGGGCACCTTGCTGGTGGACGGTCAGGGCACGCTCAAGAGCCAGCAGGTGAAGCTGGACCTGCAAGGACCTCTGCTCAAACTGGCCATCGGCCTTGACGGTGGTCTGGACAAGGGTGATTGGCGAGGCCGACTGGCCAGCGGTACGGTGCAGAGCGGCGGGCAGAACTGGCGTTTGCAGCAGCCAGCGAAGATCGAGCGTCTGGCCGATGGCCGGCTCAACTTCGGTGCGCATTGTTGGTTGTCCGGAGCTGCCAGCCTGTGTGGCGGTGATCAGCGGCTGATGCCTGAACCCCATCTGCGTTATCAACTCAAGAATTTCCCGCTGGACAGCCTGGCGCAATGGATGCCCAAGGATTTTGCCTGGAAGGGCGCGCTGAATGCAGACGTGCAGCTCGACATTCCGGCAGCCGGCCCCAGCGGCAAGGTCACGATTGACGCCGGAGGCGGAACGCTGCGGGTACGCAACAACAATCAGTGGCTGGACTTCCCTTATCAGACGCTGAAACTGGTCACCACGCTGGCGCCCAAACGCATCGACACGCGTCTGGACTTCGATGGCGGCAAGCTGGGAAGGCTGCTGCTCAACGCGCAGATCGACCCGCTGGCCAAGGACAAAACCCTGGCAGGTGACTTCAACCTCTCGGGGCTGGATATCTCGGTGGCACGTCCTTTCGCGCCAATGGTGCAGAAACTCAATGGGCGTCTGAATGGCAATGGCCGGTTGTCAGGCACGTTGCTGGCGCCGCTGGTCAACGGCAACGTGACGCTTGAAGGGGGTGAGGTGGCGGGGGCAGAGCTGCCCATGGAACTGCACGACCTCAAGGTCCAGGCGTTGATTGCCGGAGCAAGCGTACAGCTCAATGGCGGCTGGAAAAGTGGCAGCACCGGGCAGGGCAGCATAGGCGGTCAGGTGGCCTGGGGGCAGAGCCTGAACGTCGATGTGAGCCTCAAGGGCTCGCGCCTGCCGATCACTGTCGAACCCTATGCGGCGGTAGAGGCGGCGCCTGATCTGAAAATCTCCATGCAGGGCGAGCGACTGGCCATCTCCGGCAAGGTGCTGGTGCCCAATGGCGCGATTACCGTACGCGAGTTGCCGCCTTCCACTGTGAAGCTCTCCGGTGACACGGTAATCGTCGGACAGCAGACCGAGGAAGGCGCTCCGCCGCTCGCGGTGGCGATGGATATCGATGTGGACGTCGGCCAGGAAAAGCTCAGCTTCAGCGGCTTCGGGCTGACCGCCAATCTGGTCGGGCATGTGCACATTGGCGACAATCTGGACACCCGTGGCGAACTGAACCTGAACGATGGTCGGTATCGCGCCTATGGGCAGCGGCTGACCATCCGCAAGGCGCGTCTACTGTTTGCCGGTCCGGTCGACCAGCCTTATCTGGACATCGAGGCGATTCGGCAGACCGACGACGTGATTGCCGGTATTCGCCTGACCGGCAGCGCCGAGCAGCCTACCACCGAGGTGTTCTCCGAACCTGCGATGAGCCAGGAGCAGGCGCTTTCCTATCTGGTCATGGGCAGACCGCTCAGCACTTCCGGCGAAGACAACAACATGGTCGCTCAGGCTGCGCTGGCATTGGGTGTGGCAGGTAGCTCGTCGACCACTGGCAAGCTCGCCGACAATCTGGGGATCAAGGACTTCGAACTGGACACCTCGGGAACCGGCGACAAGACCAACGTGGTTGCCAGCGGCAAGATCACCGACAAGCTCAGCCTGCGTTATGGCGTGGGCGTGTTTGAACCGGCCAATACCATCGCCTTGCGCTATCTGCTCAGCAAGCGCGTGTACCTCGAGGCCGCAAGCGGTGTTGCCAGCTCGCTGGATATTTTCTATAAAAGGGACTTCTAGGCAAGGGTTGGTGGCGTTAAAAGCACGGCTCTGCGCCCAGCCGTCTGGCCTTTCCCGGGCGTCTTTCTTGCAACTGCAAGTTCCCTCACATGTCACCTACCTTCAGGTTGCCGGCCATCATGGATCGATTCAACGCCATGCGCGTGTTCACCCGTATCGTCGAACTGGGCGGTTTCGCCAGGGCGGCCGAGAGTCTGCACATGCCGCGTGCCTCGGTGACGATTCTGATCAAGCAGCTCGAAGCGCATCTGGGCGTACAGCTTTTGCAGCGTACGACGCGGCAGGTCAGTGCCACCCCGGACGGCAAGGCCTATTACCAGCGCTGCGTCAGCCTGCTGGCCGATCTGGACGATGCCGAGGCATCGTTCTCTGCGACGGGGGCCGAGCCCAAGGGGCTGTTGCGTGTCGATCTGCCGGTCAGTCTGGGGCGCATGATCATCATCCCGGCGCTGCCTGAATTCAGCCGACGCTACCCGCAGATCCGCCTGGAGATCGGCATGAGTGACAGGCCGGTCGATCTGATCCGCGAAGGCGTGGACTGCGTGTTGCGTGCCGGAGCGGCACTGGATGAAACACTGGTTGCCAGGCCGCTGGGCAGTCTGACCCAGATTACCTGCGCCAGTCGCGAGTACCTGGCGCAACACGGCACGCCACTGGACCTGCAGGCGCTCGCGCAACATCAGGTAATCGAATATTTTTCGACCAGCACCGGCAAGCGTTATGGCCTCGAGTTCATGGCTGCTGGTATGGGCGTCGAACACGCATCGGCCTGCTCGATCGCTGTCAACAGTGCCGACGGTTATGTCGCAGCGTGCGAAGCCGGTTTCGGCCTGATTCAGGTGCCGCGCTACCATGTCGCCGCGCAATTGCGCAGCGGTGGGCTGGTGGAAGTATTGCGATTGCATCGTCCGCCGCCGCTGCCACTGACCGCGCTTTACCCCCCGCATCGACAGTTGTCACGACGGGTCAGGGTATTCGTTGATTGGCTGGTGGAATTGTGTGCCCACACAGATATCAGGGACAGACTGGTTTCCTGAAAAAAATTCAGAATTATCCCATATAGGCCGCGGCACACTTTCGTGTTTAACTTCCGGCTCTTTCATCCATTTTGAAAAGGAACGTGTTTCATGGCTCAAGTGACCCTCAAAGGCAGCCCCGTTCAGGTCAGTGGCAACCTGCCTGAAGTCGGTAGCAAGGCACACGATTTCACGCTGGTGGGCGCAGGTCTTGCCGATAAGACCCTGGCTTCCTTCGCCGGTAAGCGCAAGGTATTGAACATCTTCCCGAGCGTCGATACGCCGACCTGTGCCACTTCGGTACGCAAATTCAACACTCAGGCCAATGACCTGAGCAACGCCGTGGTTCTGTGCATCTCGGCCGACCTGCCGTTTGCCCAGGCGCGTTTCTGCGGCTCCGAAGGCCTGGAGAATGTCCAGAACCTGTCCTCGTTCCGCAGTGCCGATTTTGCCCGCAATTATGGTGTTGCCGTTGCCGACGGCCCGCTCGCGGGTCTGACTGCGCGCGCCGTGGTTGTTCTGGACGAGAACGACAAGGTGCTGCACAGCGAACTGGTCGCCGAGATCGGTAGTGAGCCCAACTACGACGCTGCATTGGCCGTGCTGAAGTAACGTTCCGCAATCTATAGACGGCCTGAATCCGCTCAGGCCGTTTTTTTGTTTGTGCTTCATACGTTTATCCAAAGTAAGCGCTTGGTAAAGGCGCTTTGCTTGTAACGTAACTGTGCTTATTGTTCAGCCTTCTGAACAAACCCCCACCTGTAATGGTTGATTTATTCATGCAATCGTCTGGCTCCCGTAAATCCCGTCGCTGGTTGATCAGTTTGTTGGTCCTGTTGGTCATTGTTGCCTTGTGCTGGTGGTTCTGGCCTGCGTCCACTTCCGGCAACGGGACCGAGAGCCACAAGAAGACCGCCACAAGCGGCATGGCACGGCCCGGCTTCGGCGGATCGGCTGTGGCGGTCCCGGTGCGTGTGGCCCCGGCTACCGAAGGTGATTTTCCGATCTACTACAAGGCACTTGGCACCGTGACGGCGATGAACACCATCAATGTGCGCAGCCGCGTGGCGGGGGAGCTGGTCAAGCTTTATTTCCAGGAAGGGCAGATGGTCAAGGCGGGTGATCTGCTGGCTGAAATCGATCCGCGCAGCTATCAAGTGGCGTTGCAGCAGGCCGAAGGTACGCTGGCCACCAACCAGGCGCTGCTCAAGAACGCTCAGCTCGACGTGCAGCGTTACCGAGGCTTGTTTGCCGAGGACAGCATCGCCAAGCAGACCCTCGACACTGCCGAGTCGCTGGTCAACCAATACAAGGGCACCATCAAGACCAATCAGGCTGCCGTGGCTGACGCAAAACTCAACCTGGACTTCAGTCGCATCCGTGCCCCGATTGCCGGGCGTGTCGGCCTCAAACAGCTGGACGTGGGTAATCTGGTTGCCGCCAATGACACCACGGCACTGGCGGTTATTACCCAGACCCAGCCTATTTCCGTCGCATTCACGCTGCCTGAAAAGGACCTGTCGAAAGTCATTTCCCGCTACCGCACCGGCGACAAGCTGCCGGTCGAAGCCTGGGACCGTGGCGATACGAAGATGCAGGCCACCGGCGTACTGGCCAGCCTCGACAACCAGATCGACGTGGCCACCGGCACACTGAAGTTCAAGGCGCGTTTCGATAACAGCGACGAGGTCCTGTTTCCCAATCAGTTCGTCAATATACGGCTGCGCGCCGACACGCTGAAAAAAGTCACGCTGGTGCCGACGGCTGCCGTGCAGTTTGGCACCGACGGGACCTTTGTCTACGTGCTGGACGGTGACAAGAAGGTCAAGCTCAAACTGCTGAAGACCGGCCCGAGCGACGAGACATCCACGGTGATTACCGAAGGTCTGGCAGCCGGCGAGCGGGTGGTGCTCGAAGGCACCGACCGTCTGCGCGACGGTGCCGAAGTCGAAGTCGTCAACGACAGCAAGGAAGTCCCGGCTGGCCCGGCTCAGAAGCTGCAAGGCAAGCCTGACAGCAAGACCGACAAGTCGGCGGCGCTCGGCAAGGTGGAAAAACCAAACGTATGAACATGTCGCGCCTGTTCATCCTGCGTCCGGTTGCCACCACACTGAGCATGTTGGCAATCGTCCTGGCGGGTCTGATCGCCTATACCTTGTTACCGGTTTCGGCGTTGCCCCAGGTCGACTACCCGACCATCCGGGTGATGACCCTGTACCCGGGTGCCAGCCCGCAGGTGATGACCAGCTCCGTGACTGCGCCGCTGGAACGTCAATTCGGACAGATGCCCGGCCTGACACAGATGGCCTCGACCAGCTCTGGCGGTGCGTCGGTCATTACCTTGCGCTTCAGCCTTGAAATCAATATGGATGTCGCCGAGCAGCAGGTGCAGGCAGCGATCAACGCGGCCACCAACCTGCTGCCAACTGACCTGCCAGCGCCTCCGGTCTACAACAAGGTCAACCCGGCCGATACTCCGGTTCTGACCCTGGCGATCACTTCGAAAACCATGTTGTTGCCCAAGCTCAATGATCTGGTCGATACGCGCATGGCGCAGAAGATCTCGCAGATCAGCGGTGTCGGCATGGTCAGCATTGCCGGCGGGCAGCGTCAGGCGGTACGGATCAAGGTCAATCCGGAGGCGCTCGCCGCCAACAGCCTCAACCTGTCCGATGTGCGTACCCTGATCAGCGCCTCCAACGTCAACCAGCCGAAGGGTAACTTCGACGGGCCGACCCGGGTGTCGATGCTGGATGCCAACGATCAGCTGAAGTCTCCGGAGGAGTACGCCAACCTGATTCTGGCTTACAAGGATGGCGCACCCTTGCGCCTGAAGGATGTCGCCGAAATCGTCAATGGTGCCGAAAACGAGCGGCTCGCGGCCTGGGCCAATCGGAGCCAGGCGGTGCTGCTGAATATTCAGCGCCAGCCGGGCGCCAACGTGATCGAGGTGGTCGACCGGATCAAGGCGTTGCTGCCGTCGATCACCGAAAACCTTCCGGCGGGGCTCGACGTCGTGGTCCTGACGGACCGCACGCAGACGATCCGCGCGTCGGTGACCGATGTTCAGCACGAATTGCTGATCGCGATCATCCTGGTGGTGCTGGTCACGTTCCTGTTCCTGCGTCGTTTCAGCGCGACGATCATTCCTTCGATCGCCGTTCCGCTGTCGCTGGTAGGCACGTTCGGCGTGATGTACCTGGCCGGTTTCTCGGTCAACAACCTGACGCTGATGGCCATGACCATTGCCACAGGTTTCGTCGTCGATGACGCCATCGTCATGCTGGAAAACATCTCCCGGCATATCGAAGAAGGCGAGACGCCATTGCAGGCCGCGCTCAAGGGCGCGAAGCAGATCGGTTTCACCCTGATCTCCCTGACCCTGTCACTGATTGCGGTATTGATCCCGCTGTTGTTCATGGCCGACGTGGTAGGGCGGCTGTTCCGCGAGTTCGCGATTACCCTGGCGGTCGCGATATTGATATCGCTGGTGGTCTCGCTGACCCTGACGCCAATGATGTGCGCACGCTTGCTCAAGCGCGAGCCCAGGGAAGAAGAGCAGAGCCGCTTTTACCGCGCCAGTGGTGCCTGGATCGACTGGCTGATCGACATCTACGCGGGCAGGCTGCGCTGGGTGCTCAAGCATCAGCCACTGACCCTGCTGGTCGCTTTGGCCACCCTGGCATTGACGGTGCTGCTGTACATCGTCGTGCCCAAAGGCTTTTTCCCGGTGCAGGATACCGGGGTGATCCAGGGTATTTCGGAAGCGCCACAGTCGGTCTCTTTCGCGGCGATGAGCCAGCGTCAGCAGGCACTGGCCGACATCATTCTCAAGGACCCGGCAGTGGTCAGTCTGTCGTCCTACATCGGTGTCGACGGTGACAATGCCACGCTCAACAGCGGGCGTCTGCTGATCAACCTCAAGCCTCACGGAGCGCGCGACCTGACTGCGTCCGAGGTGATCCAGCGCCTGCAGCCAGAGGTCGACAAACTGTCGGATATCCGTCTGTTCATGCAGCCGGTGCAGGATCTGACCATCGAAGACCGGGTCAGTCGTACCCAGTATCAATTCAGCATGTCGTCGCCCGACGCCGAACTGCTGACGTTGTGGAGCGAAAAACTGGTAGACGCGCTCGGCAAGCGGCCCGAACTGAGGGATGTGGCCAGCGACCTGCAGGACAAAGGTTTGCAGGTGTACCTGAACATCGATCGTGATGCGGCCAGCCGGGTCGGGGTCACGGTTGCGAACATTACCGATGCGCTGTACGACGCATTCGGTCAGCGCCAGATATCCACCATCTACACGCAGGCCAGCCAGTACCGCGTGGTGCTGCAGGCTGCATCGGGCAGTGAGCTCGGCCCGGCGGCGCTCGAGCAGATCCACGTCAAGACCACCGATGGCGCACAGGTGAAGCTGTCGAGTCTGGCACGTGTCGAGCAGCGCCAGGCGCAGCTGGCCATCGCTCACCTCGGGCAGTTTCCTGCAGTGATGATGTCGTTCAACCTGGCACCCGATATTGCCTTGGGCAAGGCGGTGAAGGTGATCGAGCAGGTCGAGCAGGAGATCGGCATGCCGATTGGCGTGCAGACCCAGTTCCAGGGCGCTGCCGAAGCGTTTCAGGCTTCGTTGTCCAGCACGTTGCTGCTGATTCTGGCGGCGGTGGTCACCATGTACATCGTGCTGGGCGTGCTCTACGAGAGCTACATTCACCCGATCACCATCCTCTCGACCCTGCCGTCGGCCGCAGTGGGGGCCTTGTTGGCTCTGCTGATCAGCGGCAACGATCTGGGGATGATTGCGATCATCGGCATCATTCTGTTGATCGGTATCGTCAAGAAGAACGCGATCATGATGATCGACTTCGCGCTCGACGCGGAGCGCAACCGCGGTGTTGCGCCCGAGCAGGCGATCTACGACGCGGCGCTGTTGCGCTTTCGGCCGATTCTCATGACCACCCTGGCAGCGCTGTTCGGCGCCATCCCGCTGATGCTCGCCAGCGGTTCCGGCGCCGAATTGCGGCAACCCCTGGGGCTGGTGATGGTCGGCGGGCTGTTGCTCAGTCAGGTGCTGACACTGTTCACCACGCCGGTCATCTACCTGTATTTCGACCGCCTTGGCCGTCGCTGGAGTCGCAAACCTGCCGACCCGGACCGACTGGAACGGGCTGACGCATGAACCTCTCAGCGCCGTTCATCCGCCGCCCCGTCGCGACCGTTCTGCTGAGCCTGGCGATCATGCTGCTGGGCGCGGTGAGCTTTCGCCTGTTGCCGGTGGCACCGTTGCCGAACATGGATTTCCCGGTGATTGTGGTTTCGGCCAGCCTCGCCGGTGCCAGCCCTGAGGTGATGGCGTCCACGGTGGCCACGCCGCTGGAGCGTTCGCTGGGCAGTATTGCCGGTGTCAACACCATGACCAGCAATTCAAGCCAGGGCACCACGCGGATCATTCTGCAGTTCGATCTGAATCGCGACATCAACGGCGCTGCCCGGGAAGTGCAGGCGGCCATCAATGCCTCACGCAACCTGCTGCCCAGCGGGATGCGCAGCATGCCGACCTACAAGAAGGTCAACCCGTCCCAGGCGCCGATCATGGTGTTGTCGATGACGTCGACAGTGCTGGAAAAAGGCCAGCTTTACGACCTGGCGTCCACCATCCTGTCGCAGAGCCTGTCACAGGTTTCCGGGGTCGGCGAAGTGCAGATCGGCGGCAGCTCGCTGCCTGCTGTGCGTATCGAGCTGGAGCCGCAGATGCTCTCCCAGTACGGCGTATCGCTCGACGACGTGCGGACTGCGATCACCGGCGCCAACGTAAGGCGACCGAAGGGGTTTGTGGAGGACGACCAGCATAACTGGCAGGTGCAGGCCAACGATCAGCTGGAAACCGCCAAGGATTATGCGCCGCTGATCATTCGCTACAAGGACGGAGCGACCTTGCGCCTGAAGGACGTGGCGAAAGTCAGCGACGCCGTGGAAGACCGTTACAACAGCGGCTTCTACAACAATGACCGTGCCGTGCTGCTGGTCGTCAACCGCCAGGCGGGCGCCAACATCATTGAAACCGTGGCGCAGATCAAGGCGCAGTTGCCAGCGTTGCGAGCGGTGCTGCCGGCCAGTGTCAGTCTCAATATCGCGATGGACCGCTCGCCGGTGATCAAGGCGACGCTGCACGAAGCCGAAATGACCCTGCTGATTGCCGTGGTGCTGGTGGTGATGGTGGTGTTCCTGTTCCTTGGCAGTTTTCGCGCCTCGCTGATCCCCACCCTGGCGGTTCCGGTATCGCTGGTCGGCACCTTTGCGATCATGCACCTGTTCGGCTTCTCGCTGAACAACCTGTCACTGATGGCGTTGATCCTCGCCACCGGTCTGGTGGTGGACGACGCCATCGTCGTGCTGGAAAACATCTCCCGGCATATTCACAACGGCCTTGACCCCATGAAAGCGGCTTTTCTGGGCGCCAAGGAGGTGGGGTTCACCTTGCTGTCGATGAACGTCTCGCTGGTCGCGGTGTTCATTTCCATCCTGTTCATGGGCGGTCTGGTCGAAAGTCTGTTTCGCGAGTTTTCCATTACCTTGTCAGTGTCGATCATCGTCTCGCTGATCGTGTCCCTGACCCTGACGCCAATGTTGTGCGCGCGCTGGTTGAAGCCACGCGAAGCCCATGGGGAAAACGCCTTTCAGCGCTGGAGCGAGCGGGTCAACGATCGAATGGTGGCAGGCTACGACCGCTCGCTGGGCTGGGTGATGCGGCATCGAAGGCTGACGCTGCTCAGCCTGCTGATCACCGTGGTGGTCAACATCGCGCTGTATGTGGTGGTACCCAAGACCTTTCTGCCGCAACAGGACACCGGGCAACTGATGGGTTTCGTGCGCGGTGACGATGGCCTTTCGTTTTCGGTCATGCAGCCGAAAATGGAGAGCTTCCGCCTGTCGATTCTCGCTGACCCTGCGGTGGAAAGCGTTGCCGGTTTTATCGGTGGCAGCGGTGGCACCAATAACGCTTTCATGATCGTGCGCCTGAAGCCGATTGCCGAGCGCAAGCTGTCTGCCGAGAAAGTGGTCGAGCGCCTGCGCAAGAACATGCCGCATGTGCCGGGCGGCAGACTGTTCCTGGCACCGGATCAGGACCTGCAACTGGGCGGCGGTCGCGAGCAGACCAGTTCGCAGTATCAATACATCGTGCAGAGCGCTGACCTGGGCAGCCTGCGTCTGTGGTACCCGAAGATCGTCGCAGCGCTCAAGTCGATACCCGAGCTGACCGCCATCGACGCACGGGAAGGGCGCGGGGCACAGCAGGTGACCCTGGTGGTCAACCGTGACACGGCCAAGCGGCTGGGTATCGATATGAACATGGTCACGGCGGTGCTCAACAACGCTTACAGCCAGCGCCAGGTATCGACCATCTATGACAGCCTCAACCAGTACAAGGTGGTGATGGAGGTCAATCCAAAATACGCCCAGGATCCGGTGACGCTGGAGCAGGTCCAGGTGATTACCGCAGACGGGCAGCGCGTACCGCTGTCGAGCATCGCCCATTACGAGCGCAGTCTGGCCAACGACCGGGTATCGCATGACGGTCAGTTCGCGGCTGAAAACATTTCCTTCGATCTGGCCGAAGGGGCCAGCCTCGACAAGGCCACCGTGGCGATAGAGCGGGCGATTGCCGCCATCGGTCTGCCGTCCGACATCATTTCCAAAATGGCCGGGACCGCCAATGCCTTCGCCTCGACGCAGAAGAGTCAGCCGTGGATGATCCTCGGTGCGTTGCTGGCGGTGTACCTGGTGCTGGGGATCCTCTACGAAAGCTACATTCATCCGCTGACGATCCTTTCGACGCTTCCGTCCGCAGGGGTTGGCGCATTGCTGACGATCTATGTGCTGGGCAGCGAATTCAGTCTGATCTCCCTGTTGGGGTTGTTCCTGCTGATCGGCGTGGTCAAGAAAAACGCGATCATGATGATCGACCTTGCCCTGCATCTGGAGCGCGAACAGGGAATGACGCCGCAAGAGTCGATCCGCAGCGCCTGCCTGCAGCGCCTGCGGCCTATTCTGATGACTACGATGGCCGCCATCCTGGGCGCCTTGCCATTGCTGTTGAGCACCGCCGAAGGCGCTGAAATGCGCAAGCCGCTGGGCTTGACCATCATCGGCGGTCTGATCTTCAGTCAGGTCCTGACCCTTTACACCACTCCGGTGGTTTACCTTTATCTCGACCGTCTGCGCCATCGTTACAACAAATGGCGTGGCGTGCGCACCGATGCTGCTCTGGAAACTCCGCTATGACCGAACGCCTGGCATTCACCTCCCGCCCGACAGGGCTGATTCGTCCATTCGCGCTGGGGCTTTGTGTGGTGCTGCTCAGCGCCTGCGCTGTGGGTCCGGATTACCAGAAGCCGTCTATGGCCGCACCCGCGCAGTTCAAGGCTGCGCAGGGCTGGCGTACGGCGACGCCGAGTGACGGGATGGCCAAAGGTGCGTGGTGGGAGGTGTACAAGGACCCGCAACTGAACGCTCTGGTCGAGCGCCTTAACACGTCCAACCAGACCGTCGCCCAGTACGATGCGCAGTATCGACAGGCACAGACACTGGTGCGCAGCTCCAGGGCTGCATTCCTGCCTACGCTTGACCTGACAACCGGCAAAACCCGCTCGGGGCAGGGCACAGGCACGTCGAATAGCGGCACGAGTGCCTCGGGGATTCGCAACAGTTACAACGCGCAACTGGGCGTCAGTTGGGAGGCCGATGTCTGGGGCAAGTTGCGTCGCGGGCTGGAGGCTGACACCGCCAATGCTCAGGCAAGTCTTGCCGACCTGGCCGCGATGCGCCTGAGTCTGCAATCGGAGCTGGTACAGAATTACCTGCAATTGCGCGTGATCGATGAACAAAAACGCCTGCTCGAATCCACGGTGGATGCCTATCAGCGCTCCCTGACGCTGACGCAGAACCAGTACCGGGCCGGTATCTCCGGAAGTGATGCTGTCGCGCAGGCGCAGACGCAGTTGAAAAGCACCCAGGCCGATCTGATCGATCTGGCCTGGCAGCGTGCGCAATTCGAGAATGCCATCGCTGTACTGATGGGCATGGCACCGGCAGACTTCAATCTGCCCGCCAGCACCTCGATTCCGCAGTTGCCGCAGATCCCGCCAGGCCTGCCTTCGCAGCTGCTCGAACGCCGACCTGATATTGCTGCAGCCGAGCGCTCTGTAATGGGCGCCAATGCCAACATCGGCGTGGCCAAGGCGGCTTATTATCCGGACTTCACGCTGAGCATGAGCGGCGGTTACAGCAGCAGTACCTTTGCCAACTGGATCAGCCTGCCCAACCGCTTCTGGTCGGTAGGCCCGCAGCTGGCGCTGACCCTGTTCGACGGCGGCAGGCGCTCGGCCGAGGTTGATCGTACCGAGGCCGTGTATGACCAGACTGTTGCCCAGTACCGGCAGACCGTGCTGAACGGTTTTCAGGAGGTCGAGAACTATCTGGTTCAGCTCAAGGTATACGAGCAGGAGGCTGCGGTGCGCCAGGAAGCGCTGGTCTCGGCTCGTGATTCGCTGCGCCTGACCAACAATCAATACAAGGCCGGGCTGATCGGTTATCTGGACGTCGTCAATGTTCAGGCGACTGCCTTGAGCAACGAACGCAGTGTGCTCAGCGTGCTGCAAAGCCGGTTGATTGCCAGCGTTCAATTGATCGCCGCACTGGGCGGGGGCTGGGATGCCGAAACAGGTTTGACGCTCCGGGAATAAGTATTTCGGGTTCAGAACGCAGATTTTCAGTGGAACTGTTCGCAGTAAACGAAAAAATAATAGCTATTCGCCAGCTTTGCGACCAAGTGCCGCGACATTCGGCCGCTAATGCGTACAATCACCCGCACAAGATCGGCATGGACGCGCTCATTGGTTTCCAGGTGCGTTTATGTTGATTGGCAGCTACATCCCCTCACTCGTCGTCATCTCGATTCTCGTCGCTATTCTTGCCGCCTATACGGCCCTCGATCTGGTTGGCCGCATCGTTTCGGCCAGGGGCCGTGCCGTTCACCTATGGATCGCGGGAGGCGCTGTCGCGATGGGCGTCGGCACCTGGTCGACGCATTTCATCGGTATGCTGGCGTTCGTATTGCCCATCGACCTGGGCTACGACGTGCCACTGGTGCTGCTTTCGCTGTTGATCGCCATCGGCTTTTCAGGGTTCGCCCTGTGGCTCGCCACTCTGCCGCGATTGCCGGCACTGCAACTGAGCCTGGGGTCGCTGTTACTGGGGCTTGGCATCAGCGCCACGCATTACACCGGCATGGCGGCAATGCGTATGCAGCCGGGCATCCAGTACACGCCGTGGCTGTTCGCGCTTTCGTTGGTCATTGCTGTCGTTGCATCCGCAGCAGCATTGCGCGTGGCCTTCCACCTTCGTCAGCAACGCCCGAGAGTCTACGTGTTGCGCGCCTCGGCGGCGCTGTTGCTGGGGCTGGCTGTCATCGGCATGCATTACACCGGTATGGCCGCCGCGAATTTTGCCGATGGCAGCTTTTGTGGTGCGCTGCCCCAAGGGTTGAGCAGTAACGGGCTGGACAGATTCGTGCTGGTCGCCAGCCTGTCGATTCTGGGGATTGCGCTGTTCAGCTGTATTCTCGATTCGCATCTGGAAACACGTACCGCCGTGCTGGCCGATTCTCTGACGCAAGCCAATCTGGAACTGACCCACCTGGCCCTGCATGACAACCTGACCGGTTTGCCAAACCGGGCGTTGTTGACCGAACGCATCGATCAGGCAATGAAGAGGGCCACCGAGACGGGTGGCTGCTTTGCGCTGATGTTCATGGACCTCGATGGCTTCAAACCGGTCAATGACGCGTTCGGGCACCACACCGGCGACCTGCTGTTGCGGCAGGTCGCCTTGCGTCTTCGCAACAGCCTGCACCGTCGCGACACGCTGGCCAGAGTCGGCGGTGACGAGTTTGTCCTGCTGGTGGAGCTTCAACACCCTGAGGATGCATTGGCCGTTGCCAGACGACAGGTCAACGAAGTCGGCAACCCGTTTATCATTGGCGAACATCAGTTGCAGATTTCCCTCAGCATCGGCATCTGCGTGTATCCGGGCAATGGCAGCACCCAGCATGAGCTTCTGATCAATGCCGACGCCGCCATGTACCACACCAAGGCGGCCGGCAAGAACGGCTACAGCTTTTTCGATGTGTCGATGAACAGTAACGCCCGCAATCAGTTGCAGATGTCGCAGGATTTGCACAAGGCGATCAAGCACCGGCAGTTCTGTATCTATTACCAGCCCAAGTTCGACGCGATGACCGGACTGCCCGTAGGCGCAGAAGCGTTGTTGCGCTGGAATCATCCGGAGCAGGGTGTTCTCGGTCCCGATCTGTTCATTTCCATGGCGGAGAAGACCGGCCTGATCATTCAGATCGGCGAGTGGGTACTGGACGAAGCCTGTCGGCAAATGCGTGAGTGGTACACCCAGGGCTACTCGCACTGGCGCATTGCAGTCAATCTGTCAGCCTTGCAGTTCTGTCATGCCGGGCTGGTTACGGCAGTGGCGGACACACTGGCCCGACATCAGTTGCCGGCCAACTGCCTGACCCTGGAAATCACCGAGACCACGGCCATGCATGATGCGGATGCCAGCCTGGCGGTGTTGCGAAGGCTTTCGGAAATGGGCGTGGACCTGTCGATCGATGATTTTGGCACCGGTTACTCCAGCCTGATGTACCTGAAACGACTGCCCGCCAATGAAATCAAGATTGATCGGGGCTTCGTCCGCGACCTGGAGCATGACACCGACGACGCCGCCATCGTCTCGGCCATCGTCGCGGTAGGGCAGGCGTTGAATCTGCGGATCGTCGCCGAGGGCGTCGAAACCGCTGTTCAGCAGCGCTTCCTGACTCACCTGGGATGTCACTCGCTGCAAGGCTTCCTGCTGGGTTATCCGTTACCGGCCGAGCAGTTTCTCGAAGAAATCCGCGCCGCCGAAGCGAAAGCTGCAGTGGAAGCGTCCGATACCGGGCAAGCGGCTTTCTGACGCGCGCAGATGGCGCTGGACGATAAAGGCTGTCACGATCCGAACCGGCTGGTTAACCTGCGAAGGTTGGCTGGATCCTGATGTAGGCCTTTGAAAAAAACGAGACACTCCATGGAAAAAGTCCTCATTGTCACCGGTGGTTCGCGCGGGATCGGCGCTGCTACAGCGCGTCTGGCCGCCTCACAGGGTTATCGGATCTGCATCAACTACCTGTCGGATCATGCCGCTGCCGAAAAGACCGCAGGCCAGGTGAGGGCAATGGGCGCCAGGGCGATCACCGTGCAGGCCGATGTCAGCAACGAAGACGAGATCATGCGGCTGTTTGCCAGGGTTGACTCCGAACTCGGCCGGGTTACCCATCTGGTCAATAATGCGGGCACCCTGGCGCAGGCTTCCAGAGTCGAGGACATGTCGGAATTTCGCCTGTTGAAGATGATGATGAACAACGTCGTCGGCCCGATGCTGTGCAGCAAACACGCCTTGTTGCGCATGTTGCCGGCACACGGGGGGCAAGGCGGCAGCATCGTCAACGTATCGTCACTCGCGGCACGCCTGGGCTCGGCAGGCGAGTACGTCGACTATGCAGCATCCAAAGGAGCGCTGGACACCTTCACCATCGGGCTCTCCAAAGAGGTCGCGGCGGAAAACGTTCGCGTCAACGCGGTACGTCCGGGGTTCATCTTCACCGACTTTCACGCCCTGAGCGGCGATCCGTTCCGCGTCAGCAAGCTTGAAGGGGCATTGCCCATGGGCCGTGGCGGTACCGCCGAGGAAGTGGCCGAAGCGATTCTCTGGTTGCTGTCGGACAATGCGTCTTATGCCACGGGAACGTTCATCGATGTGGCGGGAGGGCGCTGAAGGCGTCCATACTCGGGCAGACCCCTTCAGACCCTGCTTACTCGTCACACCGTGACGGGCGGCGCATTGGCTGGCGGATCGCCAACTGGCGTTTCATTGGGCGGCGGCGTGGATGGCGGCGGCTCCTGCTCGGGCACTGGCTCGGGCAGGGCGGGGTCATCGATGTTCGGATCGGGTACTTCTACAGGGTTGGGTAAGGTCATGGTTGCAGCCTCCTTGTCGACCCTGTTTACGACTGCCTGGCATGGCCGATGATTCAATTCATTTACTTCCCGCCACAGTCGTCCCGTTGATCCACTCGATGACTGCTTCATCTCTTCGCACGACCACCAAACATCCTCAAAACCTTTGAACTTTACCCTCGTTGACCGCTCGGAACCTAGTCAGCGGAAATAGACGAGTCGCCAGCACAGTGCGATCGTACGCTGCCATACCGTCAATTTTTCCATTGCATGGAATGCACAGGAGCGTCCCTGGGGCGTGAGGAGTGATGCTCGATGAATGAACAGCCATACGGTCCGGATTCCCTGGCCACCGATGTCCCGCAAGCAACCCTTCCGCTGTCACTGACCCAGGCGCTGCAATTACCCCGCATCGTGATTGAAGACACGTTGCCGGTAATCGACGGTGGCCTGTTCGCGGCCAAGGCGATCATCGGGCAACCGGTTACCGTGACTAGCAAGGTCTATGCCGATGGGCACGACAAGATGGCGGTCAATATCCGCTGGCGTGCTGCCGATGAAGAACACTGGCACAGCGCGCCAATGCGCGAGCTGGGCAATGACAGCTGGGTCGGTGAATTCACCCCGACCTCGGTCAGCCGCCATGTGTTTCGCCTCGAAGCCTGGATCGATCAGTTCGGCAGCTATCGTTATGAGCTGGAGAAGAAGTTCGGCGCTGGCGTTCCTGTCGATCTGGAGCTGGAAGAGGGCCGCATTCATCTGGTGCATGCCGCCGAGCGCAGCCAGAACGAGCAGCGCCAGCAAATCGAAGGCCTGCTGGGCCAGCTTGAACAGGGCGATAAAGACGAGAAAGTCGCGCTGTTGTTGCACAGCGAAACCGCCAGCCTGATGAAACTGGCCGACAATCAGGCCTTTCTGAGCCGCAGCGTCGAGTTCCCGTTGGATGTCGAGCGTGAGCTGGCGCAGTTTGCCAGCTGGTATGAGCTGTTTCCCCGTTCGATGACCGACGATCCGGCGCGCCACGGCACGTTCAACGACGTTCATTCGCGTCTGCCGATCATTCGCGACATGGGCTTCGACGTGCTGTATTTCCCGCCGATTCATCCAATCGGCCGTGCCCACCGCAAGGGCCCGAACAATTCCCTGACCGCTGGCCCTGATGATCCGGGCAGCCCGTATGCGATCGGCAGCGAGGATGGCGGTCATGAAGCCATTCACCCGCAGCTGGGCAGTCGTGAAGATTTCCGTCATCTGGTAAAAGCCGCAGCCGAGCATGGCCTGGAAATCGCGCTGGATTTCGCCATCCAGTGTTCCCAGGATCACCCGTGGCTCAAACAGCATCCGGGCTGGTTCTCGTGGCGTCCGGACGGCACGATCCGTTATGCGGAAAACCCGCCGAAGAAGTATCAGGACATCGTCAACGTCGATTTCTACGCACCAGACGCCATCCCCGGCCTGTGGACGGAGTTGCGCGACATCGTTCTGGGCTGGGTCAACGAGGGCGTGAAAATCTTCCGCGTCGACAACCCGCACACCAAACCGCTGCCGTTCTGGCAGTGGATGATCGGCGAAGTGCGCAGTCAGCACCCCGAGGTGATGTTCCTGGCCGAAGCCTTTACCAAGCCGGCAATGATGGCGCGCCTGGGCAAGGTCGGTTACAGCCAGAGTTACACCTATTTCACCTGGCGCAACACCAAGGCGGAGCTGTCCGAGTACTTCACCCAGCTCAACGAAGTGCCTTGGCGCGACTGTTATCGTCCGAATTTCTTCGTCAACACGCCCGACATCAACCCGCGCTTCCTGCATGAGTCCGGTCGCCCCGGGTTTCTGATCCGGGCGGCACTGGCCACCATGGGTTCCGGGCTGTGGGGTATGTATTCGGGGTTCGAGCTGTGCGAAGCGGCCCCTATTCCCGGCAAGGAAGAGTATCTGGACTCGGAGAAGTACCAGATTCGGGTTCGCGATTACGCGGCGCCGGGCAACATCATCGCCGAGATCGCGCAGCTCAACCGCATTCGTCGGCAGAACCCTGCGTTGCAAACCCACTTGGGTCTGAAGCTGTATAACGCGTGGAACGACAACATTCTGTACTTCGGCAAGCGCTCGGCGGACGGCAGCAACTTCATTCTGGTTGCCGTCAACCTCGACCCGTACAACGCACAGGAAGCGGATTTCGAGTTGCCGCTGTGGGAAATGGGCCTGCCGGATGACGCCGCTACGTCGGGTGAAGACCTGATGACCGGGCACCGCTGGACCTGGTACGGCAAGTATCAGCACACGCGTCTCGATCCATCCCAACCGTTTGGAATCTGGCGTATCCAGGCTGCGCAATAACACTCCCGAGGAGTCAATAATGGCCAAAAAGCCCGGTGACGCGACATTTATCAAAGACCCGCTCTGGTACAAGGATGCGGTGATTTATCAGGTTCACGTGAAATCGTTCTTTGATTCCAATAACGACGGAATCGGCGATTTCGCGGGCTTGATCGAAAAGCTCGACTACATTGCCGCGCTGGGCGTCAACACCATCTGGTTGTTGCCGTTTTATCCGTCGCCACGCCGGGACGATGGCTACGACATTTCCGAATACCGGGATGTGCACAGCGACTACGGCACCATGGCCGATGCCAAGCGTTTCATCGCCCAGGCACACAAGCGCGGCCTGCGAGTGATCAGCGAGCTGGTCATCAATCATACTTCCGACCAGCATCCCTGGTTCCAGAAAGCCCGCAATGCCAAGCCCGGTTCCAAGGCGCGGGACTTCTATGTGTGGTCGGACACCGATCAGAAGTACGACGGTACGCGGATCATCTTTCTCGATACCGAGACGTCCAACTGGACTTGGGACCCGGTTGCCGGCCAGTACTTCTGGCACCGTTTCTACTCGCACCAGCCGGATCTGAATTTCGACAATCCGCACGTGCTGGATGCGGTTCTGGAAGTCATGCGCTTCTGGCTGGATCTGGGCATCGACGGTTTGCGTCTGGATGCCATTCCGTATCTCATCGAGCGGGACGGCACCAACAACGAGAACCTGCCGGAAACCCATCAGGTGCTCAAGCGCATCCGTGCCGAGATCGACGCGAACTATCCGGACCGCATGCTGCTGGCCGAGGCCAATCAATGGCCAGAAGACACCCAGCTGTATTTTGGTGACAGCAAAGGCCCGGACGGCGATGAATGCCACATGGCCTTTCACTTTCCGTTGATGCCACGCATGTACATGGCGCTGGCCCAGGAAGATCGTTTTCCGATCACCGATATCTTGCGGCAGACGCCGGAGATCCCGGAAAACTGCCAATGGGCGATTTTCCTGCGCAACCACGATGAACTGACCCTGGAAATGGTCACCGATCGTGAGCGTGATTACCTGTGGAATTACTACGCGGCCGACCGCCGTGCACGGATCAACCTGGGCATCCGTCGGCGCCTTGCGCCTTTGGTGGATCGCGACCGTCGCCGGGTCGAGTTGCTGAACAGCATGCTGTTGTCGATGCCCGGCACACCGACGCTGTATTACGGCGACGAGATCGGCATGGGCGATAACATCTACCTGGGCGACCGGGACGGTGTGCGCACACCGATGCAATGGTCCATCGACCGCAACGGCGGTTTTTCGCGCGCCGACCCGGCCAGCCTGGTGTTACCACCGATCATGGACCCGATGTACGGCTTCCAGTCGGTCAACGTCGAAATCCAGGAGCGTGACCCGCATTCGCTGCTGAACTGGAACCGGCGCATGCTCGCCGTGCGCAAACAGCAGAAGGCATTCGGGCGTGGCACGCTGAAAATGCTCTCGCCGTCGAACCGCCGCATTCTGGCGTATACCCGCGAATACACAGCACCTGACGGACACAGTGAAGTGGTGCTGTGTGTCGCCAACGTTTCCAGCGCCGCTCAGGCTGCAGAGCTTGAGTTGTCTGCCTACGCAGGCACGGTGCCGGTGGAAATGCTCGGCGGCAGCGCATTCCCGCCCATCGGCCAGTTGAGCTACCTGCTGACGCTGCCGCCGTACGGCTTTTACTGGTTTTTACTGGCTTCGGAGAATCAAATGCCCAGTTGGCACGTTGAACCCGCGCAGAGCATGCCGGACTTCCCGACTCTGGTGCTCAAGAAGCGTCTGGAAGAGTTGCTCGAAGAGCCACTGCGCAGCACCATGGAAAACACCTCGCTGACGGTCTACCTGCCCAAACGGCGCTGGTTCGCGGGCAAGGACAAGGCGATCGAGAAGGTCAGCATTGCCTACGCCGTGCGCTTCGGCGAAGAAGCGAATCCGGTGCTGCTCAGCGAAATAGAAGTCACCGCAGGCGGGCAGACCGATCGCTATCAATTGCCGTTCGGCTTGCTGGCCGAAGACGACATCAGCAGTGCACTGCCGCAGCAACTGGCGCTCGCCCGAGTACGTCGCAATCGCGATGTCGGGCTGATCACGGATGCATTTACCCTGGAAACCTTCATCCGCGCAGTGATTCAGGGCATGCAGTCGGATACGGTCATACCCTGTGCCGACGGCGAGTTGCGTTTCGAGCAAAGTTCGCAGCTGGCACCCCTCGGCCTGAACGCCGAGTCGGAAGTGCGCTACCTGTCTGCCGAGCAATCGAACAGTTCGGTGGTGGTCGGCAGCAGCCTGGTGCTCAAGCTGATTCGCAAAGTCAGTGCCGGGACGCACCCAGAGCTGGAAATGGGCGCATTCCTGACCCATGCCGGCTTCAAGAACATTTCGCCGCTGCTGGGCTCTCTGGTACGCGTCGGCAAGGACGGTCAGCCCAACCTGCTGATGATCGCTCAGGGCTATCTGAGCAACCAGGGCGATGCGTGGGAGTGGACCCAGAACAATCTCGAGCGTGCGGTACGTGACGAGCTGGCACATGGTGTTTCCGGTCAGGAACAGCATTACAACGCGCTGCTCGAACTCGCGGACTTCTCGCGCAGTCTTGGCCAGCGTCTGGGTGAGATGCACCAGATTCTCGCGTCGCCCACCGACAATGCGGATTTTGCCGTCGAAGTCACCAGCAGCCAGGACAGCAAGGCGTCCGGGGTCAGCGTCAACGCTCAGCTCGAGCGCGCCTTGCAACTGCTGGAACAGCGCATCGGCGAGCTGGACAAGGACGATCAGCAACTGGTCAACGATCTGCTCGCGCAGCGCAAGCAGATCCGCCAGCGCGTCGAAGGCCTGGCCAAGCGCTCCGCCGGTGGCCTGCGCATTCGTGTGCATGGCGATCTGCATCTGGGGCAAGTACTGGTGGTCAAGGGTGATGCCTACCTGATCGATTTCGAGGGTGAACCGGCCCGCGCACTTGAAGAGCGCCGTGCCAAGCACAGCCCGTTCAAGGATGTCAGCGGTGTCCTGCGGTCCTTTGACTACGCTGCGGCCATGGCTGTACGCAGTGCGCAGAGCGTCGACACGTCTCCCGAGGCAGCCGGCGCGCGCAAACGTGTTGCCGATACCTACCTGGCGCAGGCGCGAGAAACCTTTATCGAGGGTTATCGCTCGGCGACCACCGGCATTGCCCATGCCTGGAAAGATGCAAAAGGGGAGGACGCTGCACTCGAGCTGTTCACCCTTGAAAAAGCTGCTTATGAAGTGATCTACGAAGCCGAGAACCGTCCAGCCTGGCTGGCCGTTCCCTTGCAAGGCTTGCGTGGGTTGCTGCAACCGTCTGATGGAGAGTCAATATGAATGCGCCTGACAAAACCGGCACGCGCCGCCGCGCGATTCCCGCTGCTGTGGACCTCGACGCGCTGATCCGTGCTGAGCACCGTGACCCGTTCTCTATCCTCGGCCCGCATGGCGATGGCGGCAGCGGGCAGTTCGTTCGCGCCTATCTGCCCGCAGCCTTGAGTGTCCGCCTGCTGGCCAGAGATGACGGCCGCGAACTGGGCGAGATGGAAATGAGCGAAGTGCCGGGTTTTTTCGTCGGTCACCTCGAGCACCCGCAGCCTTACCTGCTGAAAATTAATTGGGCTGGCGGTGAACAGATCACCGAAGACCCTTACAGCTTTGGCCCGCTGCTGGGCGAGATGGACCTTTACCTGTTTGCCGAGGGTAATCATCGCGACCTGAGCAGCTGTCTGGGCGCGCAAGTCACCAGCGTCGATGGCGTGGACGGTGTGCGTTTTGCGGTCTGGGCACCCAATGCGCGTCGTGTTTCGGTGGTTGGCAGCTTCAACAGCTGGGATGGACGTCGCCATCCCATGCGCATGCGCCACCCGACCGGCGTATGGGAGATTTTCGTCCCGCGTCTGCAGCCCGGCGAGGTCTATAAGTACGAGATTCTCGGTGCTCACGGGATTCTGCCGTTGAAAAGCGATCCGATGGCCTTGTCCACCACATTGCCGCCCGATACCGCGTCGAAGATCGCTGCGCCATTGCAATTCGAATGGAATGACCAGGAGTGGCTGCAGTCGAGGGCAGGGCGCCACGAAGTCACTGCACCGCTGTCGATCTACGAGTTGCACGCAGGCTCCTGGCAAATGGAGCAGGTCGAAGATAATCAATGGCGGCAGTACAACTGGCGTGAACTGGCTGATCGCCTGATTCCTTACGTCAAGGAACTTGGCTTCACGCACATCGAACTGATGCCGATCATGGAACACCCATTCGGTGGTTCATGGGGCTATCAGTTGCTGGCCCAGTTCGCGCCAACTGCCCGTTACGGTTCGCCGGAAGATTTCGCCTTCTTCGTCGATGCCTGTCACCGGGCTGAAATCGGCGTCATTCTTGACTGGGTTCCAGCGCATTTTCCGACCGATACCCATGGTCTCGCGCAGTTCGACGGTACTTGCCTGTATGAGTACGCGGACCCCAAGGAAGGCTTCCATCAGGACTGGAACACCCTGATCTACAACCTGGGACGCACCGAGGTTCATGGCTTCATGCTGGCCTCGGCACTGCACTGGCTCAAGTATTACCACATCGACGGTCTGCGTGTGGATGCGGTGGCGTCGATGCTGTATCGCGACTATTCGCGTAATGCCGGCGAATGGGTGCCGAATCGCTATGGCGGCCGCGAAAACCTCGAGGCCATCGACTTCCTGCGTCATTTGAACGACGTGGTTGCGCTGGAAGCCCCCGGGACCATGGTGATTGCCGAAGAGTCGACCGCGTGGCCGGGTGTCAGCGAGCCGACCCAGCAGGGCGGGCTTGGCTTCAATTACAAGTGGAACATGGGCTGGATGCATGACTCGCTGCAGTACATGGAAGAGGACCCGATCAACCGCGGGCATCACCATGGCAAGCTGAGCTTCAGCCTGGTGTATGCGTGGTCCGAGCGTTTCGTACTGCCCATTTCCCACGACGAAGTGGTGCACGGCAAACATTCGCTGATCGACAAGATGCCAGGCGATCGCTGGCAGAAATTCGCCAACCTGCGCGCCTATCTGTCCTTCATGTGGACGCATCCCGGCAAGAAGCTGCTGTTCATGGGCTGCGAATTCGGCCAATGGCGCGAGTGGAATCACGACAGGGAACTGGACTGGTACTTGATGCAATACGCCGAGCACGTGGGCGTGAAGAACCTGGTCGGCGACCTGAACCGCCTCTATCGCGAGGAAAAGGCGCTGCACGAGCGCGATGCAGACCCTGCCGGCTTCCAGTGGCTGGTCGGCGATGACAGTGCCAACAGCGTGTTTGCGTACCTGCGCTGGAGCAACGACGGCGAACCGCTGCTGGTGGTCGCCAACATGACCCCGGTGCCGCGCCTGGACTACCGTCTTGGCGCGCCGATGCGAGGTGCCTGGACGGAGCTGCTCAACAGTGACGCGGAAACCTACGCAGGCTCCAACTTTGGCAATGGTGGCGAGGTCATGACTGAAGCCGAGCCGGCGCATGGGATGGAGGATTCGCTGGTGCTGAATCTGCCACCCCTCGCGGTACTGATCCTCAAACCGAAGAAAGACTGATCAAGGCGCGTTCCCGCGCTGACGGTCGCTTTACCACACCAGCCTGAACCCCAGGCTGGTGTTCACTCCCTCCGCTCCATGCTCGTCCAGATCACCCAGGTAATCAGCGCTCCAGTGCAGACTGGCGTTGCTGCTCAATGTCGCTACCATCCCTGCGCCAATACTGCCCGTCGTTGACCGATGCGCGGTTCTTATCTGCTCTGCGTGATCGAAGGTCAGCGTGTCATGGCCGTCTTTGGTGTGCCAGAGGTTGGCGCGCAGATAAGGCGCTATCGGTACGCTGCTCAATTGATAGTGTCCCTTGAAACGCAGGCCGATGCGCCCTGTGGTGTAAGCCTGGCTGTCGAACCTCAGATGGGCAATGCCGTCATGCT
Source organism: Pseudomonas sp. MEJ108 (assembly GCF_030208985.1). Classification (NCBI taxonomy): domain Bacteria; kingdom Pseudomonadati; phylum Pseudomonadota; class Gammaproteobacteria; order Pseudomonadales; family Pseudomonadaceae; genus Pseudomonas; species Pseudomonas sp. MEJ108. Next base: position 179,841 of record NZ_JARVSW010000004.1, on the reverse strand, counting down.
GGTCCTGCAGGTCAACGCGTTGGTAGATGATCTGTACCTGAGGCTCTGCGACCCAGCGCTGTGAGAGCGGCAGCGGATAACCTGCCTCGACAGACAGGCTGATGACGCTGCCTTCAGTGTCGACGCCTACGCCTCTGACAGAGCGGCTGCGACCGTCCAGGCGGGTGCCCATCGCCACTGCGTCGACATATCCGCCACTCGGTGTGGTCAGCGTCCAGTAGGCGCCCAGGCTCTCGCCCTGCAGTTTCAGACGCCCTGTTTCGTAGTCGCTGAAACCTTCTGCAAAACCCTTCACTCTGCCGTCCAGACGGTTATGCGCGACGAACAGGCCGACACGCTGAGTCTGCCCACCGTTCTGTTGCCAGGCATACAGGTCATGGCCTATCTGATAACCCTTGAATGAAGCGTCCAGGCCAGGACTCACGTCGCCCGACCAGCGTTGCCTGAAGTCACTGCCGAACACGCGTGCCCAACCTGCCGACGTCGTGCCGTTTTGGGTCAGCAAGGCTTGATCCCCCTGACGCTCATGAAAGGTGCCCAGTGAGCTCAGGGCCAGGACCGCAGCGGTGGGAGCCACCACGGAGTAGTTGGCGACCTCGGGCCGGTACAGCGCGATGGGTGCGGCTCCGCGAACGGGTTCCGGCAGCGGCGGGGTTCCTATCGCCGGGACTGGCAGTGTGGCTGCTGGCGTGACAGGGGGCGGGCTGTTCGGCTCAGGCTCAGGGGTTGGAGGTGGGGCAGGCTCAGGAGCAGGTGCGGGCAGCGGCGTTGGCTGTGCAGGTTCCGGGGCGGGCTCGACAGGGGGCGGCGCTGGCGTTGGCGGGGCAATCACCGCAGAGCGCAGAAACCAGCTGTTCTCAGAGCCGGCAGTAGCGCCGCCCTTGAACAGGTAATACTGATAAGCGCCTGCAGACAGCGGACTTTGCAACGAAAAGGCGCCGCTTTCGCTGGTTGCACCGTTGATGGCTTTTACCACTTCGATGCCATTGCCACGGGTCAGGGCGCCCAGCCCACCCGAGTTGCTGACGAGCATGCGCGTAGACCCACTGATACGCCCTTGTGCTACCACCAGTCGGTCGCTGGCGGATGCATCATCGCCCAGTGTCGAGAGCAACAGCAGTCGTCCGTTCTGGCCGGTGTAATTGCCGGTCACCGTCAATGTGCCAGTGAGCGAGCGGCCTGCATCGCTTAGATCCAGCGTTCCGGCATTCTGCAGTGAGGCGAGGGATCCGGCGCTGAAGGGGACAACACTGCCCGAGGTCGAGATCAGCCTGCTGCTGGAGTCTATGTCCAGAACGCCGGTGTCAGTCAGGCTGTCGCCGAGCACCAGCGTGCCGGCCAGATTCAGCTGCGAGCCATTGCTCACATTGACCGTTTCCCAGTTGGCGTAGCGACCCGGCTGTGATGATACGGTGTCGTCGAAGGTCAACGCGTCGTTGCCAGGGCCGCCGTCGAGCAGCGGGTTGGCGCTCAGGTAGTATTCGCTCAGGTTGTACAGGCGTGCCGTATCGTTGCCGTCGGCCATCAATACGTTGCTGCGTGCGTAACCGCCGTTCAGCCAGTTGAAAGTGTCATTGCCAACGCTGGTGCGAACTTCGCCGCGGATCTCGCCGCCACTGAGGGTGATCTGGTCGTCGCCGCCACTGACGCTGACGTTGCCGCCAACAATGCCACCCGACAAGGTGATGGTGTCCCGGCCAAAGCCGGTGACCAGGTTGTTGATGATAGTGCCACCAGACATTTCGAATACATTGTTGTCCAGCTTCATGTCCACGCGACCGATGCTGCCACCGGTCATCACCGCGACGTCGCCATCCTCGAACGCGCGGGTGATGGTGCCGCCCGTCATGAGAAAGGTATCGCGTCCGTCACCCTGGGCCAGAGAGCCAAGCGTGCCGCCGCCCATGACAAAATCGTCGGGATCATCGCCCTGGTTCAGATCGCCGCTGACCTCGCCCGTGGAGAGCGTGAAGCGGTCGATACCGGCCCCTTGAGTAACGTTGCCCAGAATGCGCCCCGACTGCATGTCCACGCTGTCCATTCCCGGACCGAACAGGATATTGCCGGACACGGTGCCCGTTCCGCCGACCGGAAAGATCAGCACGTGGTCACCGCTCGGCGCGCTAAACGGCCCGCTGCTGCCGCTGTTGCAGACCTGAACGCCTGCCGATGCCAGGGAGGAAAGGCTGCAGGCGCCCTCGGCCCAGGACGGGATGATTGCCAGTATTACCACGGGCAGCACATTGCAGGTCTGGTACAGATGAACGCAACGGATTTTCATGACAGCACTCCCGTCCAGGCAGGCAGCAGGGAGGCAATCGAGAGGGATCGAAGCGCCAGACTGCTACGCAAAGCGGCGTCACACCAAGGCGGGTGAAGATCGCTTTGCAAGCCTGTTTCGAGGCTCGCAGTATCAAGTCAAGAAGTCGTTGCCGGATGCGTCAAGAAGTTGACCGACCGATGGCAGGATTTAAGCGTTATCTGCTAACTATTGGAACTACAGGAGAAAAGCTTATGCAGCAAAGCCACTGTTGAGGACCCTTCACCCGAGTTGAGTGGCGCGCCGCGACAACCAGATTGTCAGGGCCAGCGCGCAAACCGATAGCAGGGCGGCGTAGAAAAATATCCAGTCATAGCCCTGGCCCAAGGCAATTGCGCCCATCACCGGACCCGCGATTGCCAGTGCCAGATCGAAGAACACCGCATAGGCGCTCAGGCCTGCGCCGCGGCTAGGGGTGGGCACGCACTTGATAGCCTCTACGCCGAGCGCCGGGTAGACCAGCGACAGCCCCACGCCGGTCAGTCCGGCGCCTGCGAGGGCAACGCTGCTGCTTGGGGAAAGCCAGAGCATCAACAGCCCGCAGATTTCTACCGCCATGCACACAATGGCCGCGTTGTAGCCGCCCAGTCGATTGATGGCGCCGATGAACAGCAGGCGGGCGAGGATAAAGCACACACCAAACATGCTCAGGCAATAGGCCGCACCTTCCCAGCCCCGATTCAGATAGAACAGGGTGATGAAGGTGGTCAGTGTGCCGTAGCCGATCGACGAGAGCGTCAGGCCCAGACCGTAGGGTGCGATGCGGCCGAACACCGACCAGTAGGGCAGGCGCTCACCGACAATGATGGGTACGGATGGTTTGTCGCGAATCAGCCTCAGTGCCAGCCCCGCCATCACCATCAGGGCAATACCCAGGCTGTTGAAGCCAATGCTATCGATGACCACGACGCCCAGCGGCGCACCGATGGCAATCGCACCATAGGACGCAATGCCGTTCCACGAGATTGAACGGGCGGTATGCTCCGTGCCGACCTTGCCGATGCACCAATTAATGGTGCCTACCCCGATAAGCCCCTGAGAGACGCCAAGGAACAGCCGGGCAACGATGAGAATCGACAGGCTCAGCGTGGCAAATTCGTGCAGCAGTGTGGCCAGCAAGGTCATGCTGCCGCTGATGACGATGCCCCAGAGCCCGAACACGATGGAACGCTTGCTGCCCAGCGTGTCTGTCGCGCGGCCGGCGAAGGGCCGGCTGAGCAGGGTGGCGAGGTATTGCGAGGCGATGGTCAGGCCGGCAATCAGCGGGCTGAAACCCAACTGGTCATGAACGTAGCCGGGCAATACCGCAATAGGCAGTCCGATACACAGGAAGGCGATGAACGTGTAGAAGACGATGGAGACGATCTGCAGGGTAATCGTCATGGAACCGGGGTGTGCGGCAGGCATTGGGCTCTTCGCTGGCGGGCGGTGGGAGTGCCTCATCATGGCCTGCGTCGTGGATAAATGAAAGCAGGCTAACGGTATTATGCGGGTTGGTTATCAGGCAGTTGCCGTTGTGAAGATATGCTCATAGGATGACTGATCACATCACAATAATAAAAAGGTTGTTCATGAAAAATATTCTGTTGCTGGCCGCTGCAGTCGGTTGTTCATTCGGCCTGAGCGCCCAGGCAGCCACCTTCGCCTATATCTCCAGCCCTACCGATGGGCTCATCTCTCAATACCGTCTCGATGAGCAGAGCGGGGCGCTCAGCCTGGTCGAGCAAACCAGGGCGGGTGATCAGGTCAATCCGATGGCCATCACGCCGGATGGCAAAGCGTTATTCGCGGCGTTGCGCGCCAAACCGTATCAAGTGCTGAGTTTCAGCATCGAACCTGGAACGGGGCACCTCAAGCCGCTGAGTCAGGCACCGCTGGCCGAGAGTCTGGCCTACCTGTCTACCGATCGCAGCGGACGCTTCCTGTTCGGCGCGTCCTATGGTGCCGACTTGCTCAGCGTCCAGCCCATCGACACGCAGCACCGCCCGAGCGACAGCATTCAGACTTACAAGACCGGCATGCACGCGCATTCGGTGCGCACCGATCCGAGCAACCGGTTTGTGTACGCTGGCAACCTGGGCGTCGATCGTGTGCTGCAATACCGACTGGAGCCCAAGGACGGAAAGCTCGTCCCCATCGGCGAGGGCTATGTCGCCGTTCCCGACAATACCGGCCCGCGCCACCTGGCCTTTTCGTCCGACGGCAAGTTTCTGTATGTCGTCGGTGAAATGAGTGGCACCGTCACTGCCTTCGCGATCAATCAGAAAACCGGTGCGTTGAAGCAGACCAGTCAGGCAGACGGCATTCCCAAGCGCTTGAACCTGGCGCCGGGACAAGCCCGTGATGCGCGCAACAATGATCTGAAGGATGATCCGACGCCGCGTATCTGGGCTGCGGACATTCGTATCGCGCCGAACGGCAAATGGCTGTTCATCAGTGAACGCACCACCAGCAGCGTGTCGGTGTTCAAGGTTGAGCCCGCCAATGGCAACGTGACGTTCGTTGAAAATTACCCCGTTCAGGAAAAGCAGCCCCGCAACATCGCGGTGTCACCCAATGGGCGCTGGTTGTTGGTCTGTGGCGAGAAAAGCGACAAGGTGGGCAGTTACGCCATAGGCGAGAAGGGCGACTTGCAACGGGTCAGTGAAGCGCCCTCGGGCAAGGGTGCGCTGTGGATTGAAATGCTCAGCCAGTCGAGCGAATAAGCGCGCTGAAACTAAAAAGCCCTGTCATATGACAGGGCTTTTTGCTGTTGCGGGCTGGCAGGCTTAGAACGTAACGCCCTGGCTGCGCAGGTAGTCGTCATAGGTGCCGCTGAAATCGACCACGCCACTTGGGCTGAGTTCGATGATGCGGGTTGCCAGCGAGGACACGAACTCGCGGTCGTGACTGACGAAAATCAGTGTGCCTGGATAGTTTTCCAGCGCCAGGTTCAACGACTCGATGGATTCCATGTCGAGGTGGTTGGTCGGTTCGTCCATCACCAGCACGTTGGGCTTTTGCAGGATCAGCTTGCCGAACAGCATGCGGCCCTGTTCACCACCGGAAATCACCTTCACCGACTTGAGGATCTCGTCGTTGGAGAACAGCATGCGGCCCAGGGTGCCACGCACCATTTGCTCGCCGCCCTGGGTCCATTGACCCATCCAGTCGAACAGGGTGGAGTCATCCTCGAAATCGTGAGCATGATCCTGAGCGTAGTAGCCGATTTCCGCCGCATCGGTCCACTTGACCGTGCCCGCATCCGGTTGCAACTCGTCGACCAGGGTGCGCAACAGGGTGGTCTTGCCGATGCCGTTCGGGCCGATGATAGCCACACGTTCGCCGGCTTCGACCTGGAAGCTGAAGTCCTTGAACAGAGTCTTGCCGTCGAAGCCTTTGGCCATGCGATCGACGATGACTGCCTGGCGGTGCAGTTTCTTGGTCTGCTCGAAACGAATGAACGGGCTGACACGGCTGGATGGCTTGACCTCGGCCAGCTGGATCTTGTCGATTGCCTTGGCTCGGGACGTGGCCTGCTTGGCTTTCGAGGCGTTGGCCGAGAAGCGGCTGACGAACGATTGCAGTTCGGAAATCTGTGCTTTCTTCTTGGCGTTGTCGGACAGCAGCTGCTCGCGGGACTGGGTCGCCACGGTCATGTACTCGTCATAGTTGCCCGGGAACAGGCGCAACTCGCCGTAATCCAGGTCAGCCATGTGCGTGCACACGCTGTTCAGGAAGTGACGGTCGTGGGAGATGATGATCATCAGGCTGTTACGCTGGGTCAGGATGTTTTCCAGCCAGCGAATGGTGTTGATGTCCAGGTGGTTGGTCGGTTCGTCGAGCAGCAGCACTTCCGGATCGGAGAACAGTGCCTGCGCCAGCAGAACGCGCAGCTTCCAGCCCGGCGAGACTTCGCTCATCGGACCGTTGTGCTGTTCGATGCCGATACCCAGGCCCAGCAGCAGTTCACCGGCGCGGGATTCGGCGGTATAACCGTCCATTTCCGCAAACTCGGTTTCCAGCTCGGCAACGGCCATGCCGTCGTCTTCACTCATTTCCGGCAGCGAATAGATGCGGTCGCGCTCGGCCTTGACCTTCCACAGCTCTTCGTGACCCATGATCACGGTGTCGAGCACGGTGAACTCTTCATAGGCGAACTGATCCTGGCGCAGCTTACCCAGACGCACGTTCGGCTCCAGCATCACCTGCCCACCCGAAGGCTCGAGGTCGCCACCGAGGATTTTCATGAACGTGGACTTGCCGCAGCCGTTCGCGCCAATCAGGCCGTAACGGTTACCGGCGCCAAACTTGACCGAGACATTCTCGAACAAGGGTTTGGGGCCGAACTGCATCGTGATGTTAGCTGTGGAGATCAATTACTTTACCTATCAATAACGTGGGCAATAACCGGGGGAGCGCTGGCGTCAGCAGGTGTGGTGTTCAGGACCCCACCGAGGCTGTTCAGTCCGCTCCGTCCGAGCATGAGCTGACCCAACGGGCATACGTCTACAGCAACGGCAGCCTGCCATGACTGCGTTGCCGGGATATGAATGTGGGGGTTCACGCCAGACATTGGCGCGCATTGTCGCATAGGTCGGGCGGCAGTGACATGGTGGTCGGCAGAGGATTACCGAGTTTAACGGGGCGGGGCAGGGCTGGCGCCTGTTTCAGCACCCTTCGCCGAGGGCAAGTGCGTATGCCTGAGACAAGCAGGCTGCGTTGCTGGCAGTACTCTTTGATGGCGAAATACTATTATTGAAGTGCGCAACTGACTTTGTGGCGAACTTCATCAAGGCTCAACTTGGGAATGACCTCATGCGGTACTCGCGAGCTGTCCGAGACATTGAATACCTGGAAGTCGCTCCCGACGACCTGTTTCGACATCAGCTCCAGTGAAGGAAGAATTCTGGATTCGTAATGCTGGTCCAGACCGCAGGGTGAGCAATTGTCGCTGGAGGACTCATAGAATCGGCCCACGGACTGATTCATATCGAAACCGACCAGAAAGACGTTATCGAAACCAAGGTGATAAGACAGTTGCAGCGCCAGATACATGACAGTACGTGCGTCGAAAAAACCAAGTTCCAGATTCTTGCTGAAACCGATATCCCGGCTTCTGCTACTCCATAACGAGCGCTTTCTGACCAGTGCATCTTCTCGCGAGCATAGCGCCGCCATCGTCGATAATCTCGGCGATTTCTTCAGTGCATAAGCGCGTCCGGAAGGTCTGGGGATGTCGCCGCGAAACTGATCTTCCCAGAGGCCTACGTTCTCGCTGGAGCGCATGGCAGCGGCGAACAGCTCAGGTTGCTGGTTGGGGAAATCCCTGTCGGAGCACACGTAGAACAACGGCTTTATGTTCGTGCCTGCGAACATCGAGAACGCGCCGTTCATGGTAATCATGGGGATGCGCGAGAACTCTTCGATCGGGAAATCCTTTGCTGATTTCCCGGAGCCAATCAGGAAGACCGGCCCTTTTTTAGTGCCCTTGCATTGGCTGAAATCAAGCACGCGCGTCGGTTCAGGCATGTGCTTGTCAACAGCATTGCGTACGTAGCGCGTCGAATGAATTGATTGACTAGTCATGACAACCTTGTAAGCACTCGTGGCAAATTAGTTAGGGCATTTCACGGGCAACATTATCGGCTGGTGGCTATTAATTCAATATTTATGAATCTCAAAAGAGTATCACACTGGAAACAACAGGCTACATAGCGCGGGCGCTGATTCAGGAAATGCGCTATTCACTAGATGGTTTTCGCATGCAAGGTCAGATAGGTGATATTGATTTAATATTGATTGGCCACTACTTGATGGCAGCTGGACAGGTTGCTGTTCACAGTCAAAGCTTGGCTAATTGGATGCATGACGATCAGCCATAAACAGGTATCAAGGGCGATACATGTGCGCGGGTCAAGTTGGACGAATTCATTCACAGGAGGGTTTTTCTGCAAGGCCCGGTGATCACCGGGCCTGCCATTTCTGGTGCGTGTTGACGGTTAGTCGGATTTCCTTTCCTGCTTCTTCCTCCTGAACCAGCTTCCCAGCGCGTGGAAAGGGTGAATGAACATCGCAATCGCTCCAAGCAGAAAGACGATGGAGACAAGGATCAGACCCAGGCCCTCGTGTGCAAACATAGTGATTGACTCCTGTTGTCACTTTGTCGGTCCGTTGAAGACTAGCCGCTGAAACGTTTCACCTCATGAAGAAATGTTAAGGAACTTTCCTGGAAAGGCTTCAAGAGGCAACTCTGCGCCGGGCAGACCCTCGCGCGGTTTAGCGCAGACGCCCGGTTTTGCTCCGCCAAACCAGTCGGTATGAGCGTTGGCCCTGCCGGATGAGGTTTTGATGCTGCGTGCAATATTTATCTGCAACCGGGTTCGGCAGGCCTCTTTCTGCTCGTCGAAGGCCTCGCGCTGCGTAACGTTTGCACCGCCCATCACCCAAAACCCTCAAGCGCCAGGTGGCATTCCTACAAGTATCTTCAGTGCTGTCGCGGAACTAGATGAGGCGACGACGAGACTATAAGCACGCTCGCGTTCAGCAGGCGTGGCCTGTGAGCGTGCATTCTTATGATCCCGGAGGTTACTGACATGAAGTCCCTTTTCCGCCCAGCTTTGCTGCTGGCTGTCGCTTTACCCCTGTTCCTGGCTGGCTGCGGCGACAAGGAGCCCGAGCAGCGCACTGCGTTCACCCAGTTCCTGCAAACCCGAATTGTCGACAAGCCGGGCGTACATGTTCCCAAGCTGACGGATGAGGAGAAGAAGACCTTTGGTGACTACACCTCGCACTACGCGGTCATCTCCGACTTTGGTGCAGGCATGGACACAGCGGTGCAGCCGCTCGCCGGTTTGATGCAGAAAGGCTCTTTTCATTCGGTCAGCGATGTCATTCAACGCCGCGCTGACCTGGCCGCCGTGCAGACCGGCCTTGACGAAGTGGGCGAAAAGCTGACCATCGAGCAGGGCAAGGCAGACGCTGCACGCGCGAAACTCAAGCAGCCGGAAGACCTCAAGGTGGTTTATGACAAGGCCTACGACCGAACTGTCAGCGTACCCGCCAACACCTTCCGTGAAGTGCTGCCGCAGATAAAGGGCACCTTTTCCAGTGGTCTGAAGGTTGCCGATTATGTGGACGCGCACAAATCGCAGATCGATATCTCGGGTTCGACGATCACCGTCAAGGATCCTGTGGTCCAGACCGAGCTCAACAAACTGCTGCAAGAGCTGAACGAGCAGGGCAAGAACGCTCAACAAGCCCAGTCCAAGCTGCAATCGCTGATGACCGGCCGCTGATATCGAGCTGCTGCGCCTGAAGTAACGGCCCGGCCCTGATGCCGGGCCGGTCCTTTTGTCAGGTATGATTCGGCCATCTGTCTGCCGGATGCCGGGAATCAACCGCCTGATGACTAACCCCTCTTCAATGACCATTACCCAGCGTGAGGCTTGCTCTGCGGATGCGTTGTGCCTTGCGGCGCTCGGTATGCAGGTTTTTCTCGATACCTACGCAACGCAGGGCATTCGACAGTCCATCGCCCGCGAGGCGCTGGAGGCGTTTTCGCCTGCGATCTTTGCGCAACTGCTTATCGAGCCGACAACGTTCATCGTCGTTGCCGAGTCGCAAGGGCATTTGATCGGCTTTGCCCAGGTCGCGTTGCGCACCGACCACGCAATGCTCGGTGTGTCGAACGCCGCCGAGTTGCAACGCCTCTATGTGCAGGAGCGCTTCACAGGGCGTGGAGCGGGGCGGCTGCTACTTGAAGCCGCCGAGCGGCGTGCAGCAATCCGTGGTGCCTCGCTGTTATGGGCGACGGTCTGGGTTGGCAATCCGCGCGCGCTGGCGTTTTACCCTCGTCAAGGCTATGAATGGAAAGGTACGCCGCACTATGTGTTTCAGGGCGAGACACATGAGAATCAACTGTTTGCCAAACCGCTGATGACTACTGACTGACACGACGTTGCTGTGCAACAAGGACGCTGAATGCTGCGCATACTGGGCAAGACCTCCTCGATCAACGTACGAAAAGTGCTCTGGACGTGCGAGGAGCTGAAGATACCCTTCACTCAGGAAGACTGGGGGTCAGGCTTCAAACCTGCCAACACCGATGAGTTTCTCGCGCTCAACCCGAATGCCATGGTGCCGGTTATCGTTGATGATGACTTCGTGCTTTGGGAGTCCAACAGCATCATTCGCTATCTGGCCAACCGTTATGCTGGCGGTCATGTTTATCCACTGGATCCACGTGCCAGGGCGCAGACCGATCAGTGGATCGACTGGCAAGGCTCGGAGCTGAACAGATCATGGAGTTATGCCTTCATGTCACTGGTGCGACGCTCGACCGAGCACCAGGACCCTGTCGCCATGGCCGCGTCCTGTGCCCAGTGGGCCAGGCATATGCAGATACTCGACAGGCAGCTGGAAAAGACCGGCGCCTATGTCTGTGGCGAGCGTGTTACCCTGGCTGACATCCCCATCGGTCTTTCAGTCAATCGCTGGTTCGAGACGCCTCTCGAGCATCCCGACCTGCCCGCCGTCAATGCGTATTACGAACGCCTGAGCCATCGTTCCGGCTACCTTCTGTACGGGCGCAACGGAACTCCGTGACGGTTCGTCGGGCTCGCGTTTATCCTTGGGCACCATTGTGAGCCTTGTTGCCTGTTAAGGAGTCGTCGAAGTGACCACCATCAAAATTACCGCGGGCGGATATGAGTTTCTGGCCGAAACCCATCCGGATGCGCCGCAAACGGTGGAAGCGTTTCTCAAGCTGCTGCCTTATCGGCAGAAATTCATCCATGTGCGCTGGAGCGGCGAGGGCTGCTGGGTGCCGCTGGATGATTATCAGCTGAAGCTGGATGACACATTGATCGGTTTCGAGAACGCAACCAGCCATCCTTCGGTAGGCGACATTCTTTTCTATCCGGGCGGTTACAGCGAAACCGAGATTATCCTTGCCTACGGCTCGTGCTGTTTCGCCAGCAAGATGGGGCAGTTGGCGGGCAACCATTTTCTGACTATTACCCAAGGCAAGGATAACTTGCGCAAACTGGGTGTGAAGACACTGTGGGAAGGCGCTCAGGATGTGGTTTTCGAACTGGCTTGAGTCGGCCGCCATTGGGCGATAGGCATTTGCCAGTATTTGTTGGAACTGCTGATCTTCGCCAGGGGTCTAGTCCACGATGCTTCCAGCTCCCGGAAGCCGACCTGGAGACATGACCGTGAATATTTTCGAAGCCCTGCGCGAAAGCCATGACCGTCAACGCAGCTACGCTGATGCCCTGATCAAGACCAGTGGCGACAGTGCCGAGCGCGAGAAGGCCTACAAACAGCTCAAGGAAGAGCTGCAGGCCCACGAAACGGCCGAAGAACGGTTTTTCTATATCCCTCTGATGGCCCACGACAATGGCGTGGACCTGAGCCGTCACGCCATTTCCGAGCATCACGAGATGGACGAGATGATGGAAGAGCTCGATGAAACCGAGATGTCCAGTCCAGCCTGGCTGGCCACTGCGAAAAAGCTGTCGGAAAAAGTGCATCACCACCTCAAGGAAGAAGAACAGAAGTTTTTCCAGATGGCGGGCAAATTGCTCGACGAAAAGCAGAAACAGAGCTTGGCCGGCGAATACGTGAAGGAATACGAGGAGCAATTGGCTGAAGGTTGATAGCGCGGTGCAGTGCTAGAATCGGCTTTTTATCAGCGAAGGCATGACATGAAGTTTCTGTTTCTGACGAGCGTGACGGTGATTGCCGCAACCGTATTGACCGGGTGTGCAGCGCCTTCCAGCTCCGCACGTGCCGCAGGACCCTACAAGGTCCTGTCGAGCGCCAAGCAGGATGCTGCCGTTGCCCAGTGCATTCAGGTGACCTGGCAGAACGAAGCCATGTTCGGCACGTCTTCTGACGTGTTCCTGCATGACCTGTCCGGCGGCGGTTTCACCGTGTTTACCACCGAGTCGACCTACTTTGCTGACGTGCGTGGCAAGGGCCCGACCACTGCCGTCGAGTTCTATGCCCCGCAAGGCGATGCCCAGGCCGCGTTGCGCTCTGCGGCCATTGCTACCTGTCTTTAAGCCTTTTCCCCACTCGACACCTCTCGTTCCCACGCTCCAGCGCGGGAACGCCGTTCTGGCCGCTCTTTGTGCCCGTGCCCGTGCCCGTGTTTAGGGCTTATTTGCGTTGATACTCCACGCCCGATAACAGCGCATGCGCACAAGAGTGGGGCCTTACCACTCAAATGTGACAATCGGTAGCGTTACCTGCGGGCTTCGTCCCCGCTTTCCCGACTCAATCCCAAATTCCAGTCTGTTGATTTGTTTCGACTTTTTCATGGGGTGTTTTCCGCGCGTCCTCTATGGCACACTTTCTGCTGTCTATTCCGTTGTTACATACCTATATCCGCTATAGCGGAATAACGAATACTTCGGCGGAGTTTAAGTCATGCATCGCGGACCTTCCTTTGTGAAAGCTTGTGCTTTTGTTCTTTCAGCCTCATTCATGGCCAATACGGTGCAGGCAGCCGAAGGCAGCAAGCTCGATGCAGTATTGAAACGTGGCAATCTGGTGGTAGGGACGGGTAGCACCAATGCGCCTTGGCACTTCCAGGGCGCGGACGGCAAGTTGCAGGGCTTCGATATCGACATTGGCAGAATCATCGCCAAGGGCCTGTTCAATGACCCGGGCAAGGTGGAATTTGTCGTGCAGTCCTCGGATGCACGTATCCCCAACCTGCTGACCGACAAGGTCGACATCAGCTGCCAGTTCATCACCGTTACCGCCAGTCGCGCACAGCAGGTGGCATTCACCCTGCCGTACTACCGCGAGGGTGTGGCCCTGCTGTTGCCTGCCAATAGCAAGTACAAGGAAATCGATGACCTGAAGGCGGCAGGTGACGATGTGACTGTTGCTGTACTGCAGAACGTGTACGCCGAAGAGCTGGTGCATCAGGCGCTGCCCAAGGCCAAGGTCGATCAGTACGACAGCGTCGACCTGATGTACCAGGCGATCAACTCCGGACGTGCCGATACAGCGGCCACCGATCAGTCTTCAGTCAAGTACCTGATGGTGCAGAACCCTGGCCGCTACCGTTCGCCTGCCTTTGCCTGGAGCCCGCAAACCTATGCCTGCGCGGTCAAGCGTGGCGACCAGGACTGGCTGAACTTCGTCAACACCGCGTTGCATGAAGCCATGACCGGTGTCGAGTTCCCGGCTTACGCGGCGTCTTTCAAGCAATGGTTCGGTGTCGATCTGCCGGTGCCTGCAATCGGTTTTCCGATGGAATACAAATAAGTCCACTCTGACCTTCAGCGGCAGGGCGGGCCCTCGGGCTTTCCCTGCCAGGTACGGGCAAGCATGAATTACCAATTGAATTTTGATGTCGTGTGGCGCGACTTCCCCAGTCTTCTGGCGGGGTTGGGCCTTGGTCTGGAACTGGCCCTGATCTCGATCGCGATTGGCTGTGTGATCGGGCTGGCGAATGCATTTGCGCTGCTGTCACGCTACAAGGCGTTGCGTATTGTTGCGTCGATCTACGTCACGGTAGTTCGCAATACGCCGATTCTGGTGTTGATCCTGCTGATCTACTTCGCGTTGCCCGGGCTGGGCATTCGACTGGACAAGCTGGCGTCATTCATCGTCACCTTGTCGCTGTACGCCGGTGCCTATCTGACCGAAGTGTTCCGTGCCGGGCTGCTGAGCATCCACAAGGGGCAGCGCGAAGCGGGGCTGGCGATCGGTCTGGGCGAATGGCAGGTGCGGGCCTACATCATCGTGCCGGTGATGTTGCGCAATGTATTGCCGGCACTCTCCAACAACTTCATTTCGCTGTTCAAGGACACCTCTCTTGCGGCCGCCATTGCCGTACCGGAGCTGACCTATTACGCGCGCAAGATCAACGTCGAAAGCTACCGGGTGATCGAAACCTGGCTGGTGACCACAGCACTCTATGTGGTGGCCTGCTACGTGATCGCTCTGCTTCTGCGCACCCTCGAACAACGTTTGGCGATTCGCCGCTAGGAGGCTGTCATGTATCAACCCCCTGGCTGGTTGCAGGAATTGTGGAATGCGCGGGAAGTGCTCTGGTCCGGCTTTATGACCAGTATCCAGTGCTCGGCGCTGGCGATTGCCGCAGGTACGCTGATCGGCATGCTGGCCGGTCTGGTGCTGACTTACGGCGGTTTTTTCGCCCGCTTGCCGATTCGGCTCTATGTGGATCTGATTCGCGGTACCCCGGTGTTCGTGCTGGTGCTGGCGGTGTTTTACATGGTGCCGGCGCTGGGTTGGCAGATCAGCGCGTTTCAGGCCGGCGCAATAGGCCTGACGCTGTTCTGCGGCTCTCACGTTTCAGAAATCGTGCGCGGCGCCCTGCAGGCCATTCCCCGTGGCCAACTGGAAGCCGGCAAGGCCATCGGACTGCGCTTTGGTCAGTCGCTGCGCTACGTGTTGCTGCCTCAGGCCATGCGTCAGATCCTGCCGACCTGGGTCAACTCCTCGACCGAGATCGTCAAGGCGTCAACGCTGCTTTCGGTGATCGGTGTGGCTGAACTGCTGCTCAGCACCCAACAGGTGATCGCGCGCACGTTCATGACCCTGGAGTTCTACCTGTTTGCAGGTTTCCTGTTCTTTCTCATCAACTACGCCATCGAACTTCTTGGGCGGCAAATCGAAAAGCGGGTGGCATTGCCATGACACAGACTCATAACCCTGGCCCGGCGCTGCT
Organism: Pseudomonas sp. MEJ108; assembly: GCF_030208985.1. NCBI lineage: Bacteria > Pseudomonadati > Pseudomonadota > Gammaproteobacteria > Pseudomonadales > Pseudomonadaceae > Pseudomonas > Pseudomonas sp. MEJ108. The sequence continues at coordinate 164,827 of NZ_JARVSW010000004.1, read as the reverse complement.
CAGCATCGAGGGCCTGCATAAATCCTACGGCGCAGTGGAAGTGCTCAAGGGCGTCGATCTGCGCATGCAGAAAGGCAATGTCGTGACCTTGATCGGTTCCAGCGGCTCGGGCAAGACCACCTTGCTGCGCTGCGTCAACCTGCTGGAAGAGTTTCAGGGCGGGCATATCCGCCTTGAGGGGCAGGACATCGGCTACAGCAATGTAGACGGCAAGCGCACCCGCCATCCGGAGCGTCTGATCGCGCAACACCGGGCAATGACCGGCATGGCCTTCCAGCAATTCAACCTGTTTCCGCACCTCAGTGCCTTGCAGAACGTCACCCTGGGCTTGCTCAAGGTCAAGAAGATGCCCAAGGATCAGGCCGTTGCGCTGGCCGAAAAGTGGCTGGACCGGGTCGGCCTGCTGGAGCGGCGTAATCATTTCCCCGGTCAGTTGTCCGGTGGCCAGCAGCAGCGTGTGGCGATCGCCCGCGCCATTGCCATGAACCCCAGCCTGATGCTGTTTGACGAAGTCACTTCGGCACTCGATCCGGAACTGGTGGGCGAAGTGCTGAGCGTCATCAAGGACCTGGCCGAGGAGGGTATGACCATGCTGCTGGTGACGCACGAAATGCGTTTCGCCTACGAAGTGTCGGACCAGATCGTGTTCATGAATCAGGGCCGTATCGAAGAGCAGGGGCCACCCAAGGTTTTGTTCGAGCAGCCGAAGTCGGCGCGCTTGAGCGAGTTTCTCAAGAACATCCGTTTTTAAACGTTCACCACGTCCAATGCTTCAAGACAAGGAAAAACTCATGACTATTACCCGTTATGGCGCAGGCAGTACAGCAGGGGGCGGCCAGCCACGCCCATTCGCCCGCGCAGTCGAGGCTGACGGCTGGCTGCACGTTTCCGGCCAGGTGCCTGCGCAGGATGGCGAGATTATCGTCGGCGGCATCGTCGAGCAGACGCACCAGACCATGCGCAACCTGATCGCAATTCTTGAGGAAGCCGGTTATGCGCTCAAGGATGTGATCCGGGTCGGCGTGTGGCTGGAAGACCCGCGGGACTTCTGGAGTTTCAACAAGGTGTTCGGTGAGTACTTCACCCCGGAGCATGCACCGGCACGCGCTTGCGTTCAGGCGAGCATGATGGTCGACTGCAAGGTCGAAATCGACTGTATCGCTTACAAGCGCAAGTAGCAGACGTGCAGCTACACGTTGCAAGCCGCAAGCCGCAAGCCCGATCACCTGAGGCTTTTGGCTTGCCGCTTTCCCAAGGAATGAACTCATGACCGAAGACACTATCAAGCGCCGGGCACGTGGACTGGACCGGGCGTTCGATATCCTGGATTTTCTCAAGGAAAAGGCCAGGCCCATGCGCCCCAATGAGATCGCCAGCGGCATCGGCAGCCCCAAATCGACGGTTTACGAGCTGGTGGCCTCGCTGCTGGAACGGCGCATTCTGGAGACAGTGGGCAAGGACGGGCATGTCTATCTTGGCCGTCAGTTGTATTTCCTGGGGCAGGCACACTTGCGGCACTTCGATTTCACTCGCGAGGCCGAAGCCTGCCTGTGCGAGATCGTCAGCCAGACGCGGGAAACTGCGCAGATGTGCCTGCTCAATGGTCGCAAATACACCGTGGCACTGATGAAGGAGGGCGAGCGTCATTTCAGGATTTCTTCAGACATCGGCGAAAACGCGCCCATTCCATGGACGGCGTCCGGGCGTCTGTTGCTCAGCCATCTGAGCGATCAGCAGATCATCGACCTGATCGACCCCGACGACTTCATTCTGCCGGGGGGCGAACGTCTGCCGCTGGAGACCTTTCTTCGGGAAATCCGCAAGGCCGGCGAGGAGGGCTTCTTTTCCTTCGACAGCGTGGCTGACACCTTCACCCACTGCTTCGCCGCCCCCGTGAACAACGAACACGGTCAGTGCATCGCCACGCTGTGCATCGTCGCGCCGCGTGCCGACGCCAAGACCCACTACGACGACTATCGGCGGGTGCTGATCGACAGCGCCAATGGCCTGGCTCGCCGTATCAATGAATAACCGCAGGAGATTACCGATGAGCACCGCCGTAATGGACAAGGGTACTGCGCAGCCGGGTGACAGCCTGGTCAGTGATGTCAGCCTGCCCGCACTGGTGATTCACAATCACGCGCTGCAACACAATATTCGCTGGATGCAGCAGTTTGTCAGCGACAGCGGTGCAGAGCTGGCACCGCACGGCAAGACCAGCATGGTGCCCGCGCTGTTTCGCCGGCAACTGGACGCGGGCGCATGGGGCCTGACCCTCGCCACGGCAGTCCAGACGCAGGCCGCTTACGCGCATGGCGTGCGCCGGGTGCTGATGGCCAACCAACTGGTCGGTGCGCCGAACATGGCGATCGTTGCCGACATGCTGGCTGATCCGATGTTCGAGTTTCACTGCATGGTCGACCATCCGGACAATGTCGCTGCGTTGGGCGAGTTTTTCGCTGCGCGTGGCCTGCGTTTGAACGTGATGATCGAATACGGCGTACCCGGCGGGCGTTGCGGCTGCCGTAGTGAAGAACAGGTGCTGGCGCTGGCCGACGCTGTTCTGGCACAACCGGCGCTGGCATTGACCGGCATTGAAGGGTACGAGGGCGTCATCCACGGCGACCACGCTATCGAAGGCATCAAGGCCTTTGCCGCGTCACTGGTGCGTCTGGCTGTCGACCTGCAGGACAAGGGCGCCTTCGCACTGGATCGCCCGATCGTCACGGCGTCCGGCTCGGCCTGGTATGACCTGATCGCCGAAGCATTCGACGCTCAGGCGGTTCGCGAGCGCTTCCTCAGCGTGCTGCGGCCGGGCAGCTATGTGGTGCATGACCACGGCATCTACAAGGACGCGCAGTGCTGCGTGCTGGATCGGCGTGCCGAATTGAGCGAAGCGTTGCTGCCTGCCCTGGAAGTCTGGGCGCATGTGCAATCCATGCCGGAACCGGGCTTTGCAGTGATTGCCATGGGCAAGCGCGATGTAGCCTACGACGCCGGGTTGCCCAATCCGCTGCTGCGTTACAAGCCAGGCGTGCAATCGACTGCCGGTGACGATGTCAGCGCCTGCAAGGTGACGGCTGTCATGGACCAGCACGCATTCATGAGCGTTGCACCCGGGTGCGAGTTGAAGGTCGGCGATATCATTTCCTTCGGCACCTCGCACCCGTGTCTGACGTTCGACAAGTGGCGTTCAGGTTGCCTGGTGGATAATGACCTGCGGGTGATAGAACCTTTCAGTACGTATTTCTAGATAAGTATTTGCAGGAGTATCGTCACATGAGCCTTCCACGGGTCGCCCTGATCGGCGAATGCATGATCGAACTGCAACAGCATGCTGATGGCAGCCTGCGCCAGAGCTTCGGCGGCGACACGCTCAATACCGCGGTCTACCTTTCCCGATTGCTGGGTGAGCGGGCCAAGGTCGACTACGTCACTGCGCTGGGCGACGACAGCTTTAGCGATGCGATGTGCCGGATCTGGGCGGACGAGGGCATCGGTCTGGGCAAGGTGCAGCGCCTGCCTGGACGCTTGCCGGGGCTCTACTGCATCCAGACCGACGCCAACGGTGAGCGGCGTTTCCTCTACTGGCGCAACGAAGCTGCCGTGCGCGACTGCTTCATGACCCCGGCGGCCGAGCCGATCCTGGCAGCGCTGGCCAGCTATGACGTGCTGTATTTCAGTGGCATCACCCTGGCAGTGCTTGGCGAGCAGGGGCGTGCCAAACTGCTGGAGGCATTGGCGCGTGCGCGTCAGCGCGGAGTCAGGGTCGCCTTCGACAACAACTATCGTCCGCGGCTGTGGGCCAGTGTCGAGCAGGCCCGCGAAGCCTACCTTGCGTGTCTGCAGCATGTAGACCTGGCCTTGCTGACCGAAGACGACGAGCAGGCACTGTATGGCTATGCCGACAGCGAACAACTGCTGGCCGCCTATCGCGGGCGCGGCATCGGTGAAATCGTCGTCAAGCGTGGCGCCCAGAGTTGCCTCGTCGAAGCCGGCGGCGAACGTTTCGACATCGCAGCGCAGAAGGTCGAGCGTGTGGTCGATACCACGGCTGCGGGTGACTCGTTCAGTGCTGGTTATCTCGCGGCCCGGCTCACGGGTCAACACCCGCTGCAGGCAGCGGAAGCAGGGCATCGCCTGGCCAGTATCGTGATCCAGCATCCAGGCGCGCTGGTACCGAAGTCGGTCATGCCAGTCTGATAGCACTTGCCAAGGAACATGCAGTTGATCGGCTAACACACTGACAGGCAAGCATTTCGCTGGAACCCGCGCGAAAATCCGGCCACCATAGGCGACCTTTTCGCCTGCGAGCCCACCACCGGAGTCTGCGTGCCTGACGACCTGCCTTCTGCGCTTCCTCATGACCTGGATGTCGACCTTGTACCGCCCCGGCAATTGCCGTTTTTCCGACGCCTGTTGGCGCGGCTGATGGGGCGCGGCCTTACCGGGCTGCGCTCGCAGCACGCGCCCTCATGGTCGCAGGGGCATGCCGACGGTTATCTGAACGGCCACATCGAAGGCGTGCGTGAAGGCTATGAAGAGGGTTATCTGGATGGCCAGGAGTCGGGCCGTCAGGTGCTGGTCATCAGCGATACCCGGCCAGCCCGGCATCGTGGCCCCAAGGTCGACGATCATCTGTTCGATGACTGGCGACTGGCGCTCACACCTGAACTGAAAAAGCGCATCAAGGCCGATGTCGCCGAAAAACTCCCCGCACATGCCCAGCCCAGCGCAGCGCAGTGGAAGATGATCTTCAGCGATACGCCGTCTACCTATGTGATTGCCGGGGCCGGCGCAGGCAAATCCACGTCGCTGGTCCTGCGGATTCTGTTGCTGCATCACTACCTGGGCTTCGAACTGAACGCCATGACGGTGGTGACCTTCACCCGTGAGTCGCGCAAGGACTTCATCAGCAAACTGATCGATGTCATGGCCCTGTGGGGGCATGCGCTGGAGCAAAAGCAGGCGCGCGAGGTGGTACGTACCTTCCATTCGCGCATTCTGCCGCTGGTGCGCAGCCTGCCGGGGTTTGAGCAGCTGCGCGCGTTCGAGAACCTGAGCAGTCAGTCTTCCGGCCTGGAAGAGGCGGACAGCAACCCCTTCGACTTGCGGATCAACGATGCGCAGCGCCAGCAACTCAATCTCTGCTACCGCGATCTGTACGCCGGCAACGAGCGTTTTCGCGAAGTCATGGCGCCGCTGTATCGCCATGCCCTGCAGCTCAAGGAACTGGACCGCGATCACCCTGATGTGCAGAAACGGGTCGCCGTGACCGAGCTGTCCTCGAAACGCGATGAGGAGTGGTGCGACACCGTTGAAGATCTATGGATTCGCGCGGGAGCCTGGCCTATAAAAGGCATTGAGCCCATGCGCCAAGCTGTTGAAATAAATGGTTTTCCGTTTTCTTTTCACGGCTATATCGCCGAGCTGGATGCCTGGGTCGTGCTGGGTCTGGACGCCAGTGAGGACCAGCAACTCAAGCGGCCGGGCGCCAAGCTGCCGGTGTGGGCAGAGGGCGTGATAAAGCGCACGCTGTTTCAAGCTTTCTGCAGTAAGCCATTGATATGGTTGGATAACTACCAGTCGGCCAATGAGGTTTTGCAATCGCTGGCAGGGGAAGCCGCCGCGGGGCCTGGATTCGATTACCGGGTCAAGGGCGAACTCGGTGCGGCACCCTTGCTGGACTGCTTCGTCACGGCCGCCAGCTTCATCGAGAACCTGGGGCTGGATGTGCCGAGCGCCGTGTCCGAGATGAGTTTTGCCAGCGATGACCCGGACCGCTTCTTCTTCGAAGCACTCAGCCTGTTCTGGAAAGCCTTTGAAACGCACCTGCTGGCTCAATCGCCGCCGATCATGACCTACAACCGCATGTTTGCCTTGTTCGGCGAGACCTCACCCGAGAACCTCAAGCACGTCAGTGACCCGATGCTCAGACCCTTGGCGCATTTGATGATCGACGAGTTCCAGGACGTCTCGCCGCAGATCGTGTCATGGTTACGCGCCAGCCTGCGCGAAATCAGGCGCCGTGGTCCGGCGTTGCACACGGGGCGCATCGCTCAGCATTCATCGCTGCTGTGTGTCGGTGACGATTGGCAATCGATCTACGGCTGGCGCGGCAGCTCGCCGAAGTACTTCATGGAGTTCGCAAAGGAGTTTTCCTCCCCGGCGACCACCAGGGTCATGCTCAGTGACAACTTCCGCAGTCATCAGCACATCATCGACGCCGCCGAGCACATCGTCCGTGCGGCCCCGGCCATCCCGGGCAAGAAGGCCCGCGCCAGTGGCCTGCTTCAGGAACTGCTGCCGGTCAAGGTACTGGATCGCGATGAGGACGAGCTTGCCGAGCGGGTCGCCGAGCATTATCACGATGGCGACTCGATCCTGCTGCTGTACCGCAAGGGCAGCGAGAAGGCGCGCTTCTCGGCGCGCCTGCAGGCATTGATCGACGCCGATTCGGCAAATGGCGCGCAGAACCGTCGCATCAGAACGCTGACCTACCACAGCTCCAAGGGCTTGCAGGCGGATGCCGTATTTTTGCTGGGCGATTGTCAGCATCTGACCGTCTCGCCCTACAAGAATCAGGTTTACCGCTTGGCAGGGCTGGGTGATACGAATGATCTTCAGCCATTCGATACGGCACAGAAGGATGAAGTCTTGCGTCTGGCCTATGTCGCCATTACTCGTTCGGCGCGGCACTGTTATTGGTATATCGATGAAAGCGCCACTTCAGGAGACGCTGTTCAGATGCCCAAAGCGTCAGACAGGATTGCCCGCGACAAGCCTTTCTTCGAAGACCTGCGTAACAGGGTTCGTGCCGGCTGAGGCATTCATGTCAGATAAAACCGGCGATCTGTCGTTGCGCATGAGTGCCGAATAATTCCAGCTCATCCTCGATGGCTTCGATGATGCGCTCCACGTCTGCGGCATTCATCACGGTAGAACAGGGCAGGCCGGCAATGGCGACCACGGTTTCACCGCTGGCACGGTCGAAAAGTCGCGCAATCATGCTCCCTGGCGCATCCATCGAGGCTTCGAAACCCACGGGATGGAAGTGCCAGCGCATCAATTGGCATGCATTGGGGAATGTGACTTTAGTCATGACGAGGGCCCACCTGAATCAATCGAGCACTTCCTTTGCTCCAATGGGTAGGCAGACAGCCAGAATGCGTCCGGTAAAGCGATGATGACGAGACGATGATCAGTGCTACAGATCATCGGTCGGTCAAGTTACTTTCCAGCAGGATCGCTGAGCGGTCTGACGAACACTGAAAATAGCATCTGCCAGCGCCGTTCTGGAAAAATTTTTTATGACGCGGCACAAAAAAATCAATTATATGACCCGTGTCATTAGAAGGTATTAATAGGCACGCTCCATGCATTTGCAGAGTCGCTGCCGCAAGTCCTTCAATGGAATGAATTTGCCGTGACGAAGATGGTTTTCGTGCCGGGTCTGGGGCAAGCTGTCGCTATTGACCCGAGGAATCGCACATGCTGAAAAAATCCCTTGCCGCACTGGTGTTGCTGGCCTCGACCAGTCACGCGGCAGAGACGGTCAATATCTACAACTGGACGGACTATATAGCGCCGGACACCCTGAAGAATTTCGAAGCCGCCACCGGTTTCAAGACCACTTACCAAACCTTTGAAACCAATGAAGCGCTGAACGCAAAGCTGCTGGCTGGCCACTCCGGTCACGATGTGGTTTTTCCGTCCATTCATTTCATGGGACGACAAATCCAGAACGGGCTGCTCAAAACCCTCGACAAGCGGCAGTTGCCCAACTGGAAAAACCTCAACCCGGTCCTGCTCAAGGCGCTGGAGGGCAGTGATCCCGGTAATCAGCATGGCTTCCCTTATCTGTGGGGCAGTACCGGCATCGGCTATGACTCGACCAAGGTCAAGGCCATCCTCGGCAAGGATGCACCGCTCGATTCCTGGGATCTGGTGCTCAAGCCGGAAAACATGAAAAAGCTCGCCCAATGCGGTGTGGTATTTCTCGACAGCGCGCCGGCTCTGCTGCCGATCACCCTGAATTACCTTGGCTTGCCACCACACAGCGAAGTGCCTGACGACTACCGCCAGGCAAAGGCGGTACTGGACAGCGTGCGGCCATACGTACGCAATTTCAGTTCTGCCGATTACATCGCCGACCTCGCGAAGGGCAGAATTTGTGTCGCGGTGGGCTATTCCGGGGATATTTCCCAGGCTCAGGAGCAGGCACAAAAAGAAGGCAATGGCATCACCATCGACTATGCCGTTCCGAAGGAGGGCGCGCCCATGTGGTTCGACATGGTCGCCATCCCTGCGGACGCCACCGATATCAAGGGCGCCTACGCGTTCCTGAATTACCTGCTGCGCCCCGAAGTGATCGCCAACATCACCAATACCGTGCATTACGCCAACGGCAATGAAAAGGCAGACGCGCTGATAGGTCCCGGCCTGTGGACCGATACCACGGTGTACCCGGACGCCGACATGTTGAGCCGCCTGTTTGTGATGTCTCAGGTCCCGGACACTATCGATGCGTTGCGCGAGAAGCTCTGGGACAGTTTCAGGGCCGACAGGTAACGTTGCTCAGATGACATGAGCCTGTTGCAGTTCGGTCAGTGCCTGAGCCTTCAACCGGGCCAGCAGCGGATCGCGACGATCCCTTGGCGTCTGCAGCCCGACCGGTAATTGGTGGGTGATTGTGCCGGGGCGGCTGCCCATCACCAGCACGCGGTCGCTCAGGTACAACGCCTCGTCAACATCATGAGTCACCAGCAACAGGGTAATGGCATGGCGCGCAGCCAGTTGCAGCAGCAGGTCCTGGAGCTTCATCCGGGTAAACGCATCGACTGCGCTGAACGGCTCATCCAGCAGCAACACCGCCGGGTGCGAGTACAGGCCGCGCGCGATGGCCACGCGTTGCGCCATGCCCCCGGACAGCGCTTTGGGCAAGGCATCGGCAAAACCGGACAGGCCCACTTCTTCGATCAATTGAGCGACCCAGCGGCGGTCGTAGCGATCATCGTCACTGAAACCGATATTCTGTGCGACGGTCAGCCAGGGCATCAGGCGCGGCTCTTGAAACACGAACGCCACTTCGCCCTGAATACGCTGCACCGAACCACTAAATTCCTGCTCCAGCCCGGCGACAATCCTCAACAGCGTGCTTTTGCCGCAGCCGCTGGGGCCGAGCAGGCTGACGATTTCACCTGACTGTAGCGACAGATCGATGCCGTGCAGCACGGTATTACCCGCGAACGCCTTGTGCTCGACGCGTATGTGCATCAGTGATTCCGGCATCTATCAACCCTCACGGCTTTGCCCGTTGAATGTATCGCGCCAGGCCAAGAAGCGTTTTTCCAGGCTTGCCAGCAGGCCGTCGCTGAGTTTGCCCAGTGTCGCCAGAACGATGATCGCCGCCAGCACGATGTCCGGACGCGAGGTTTCGCGCCCGTCACTGAGCAGGTAGCCCAGGCCTTTGGTGGCAGCGATCAGCTCGGCAGCCACCAGAAACATCCACGACAGGCTCATGCCGCTGCGCAAACCGGTAAACAGGCCGGGCAGGGCTGCGGGCAGAAGAATGCGCCGGGTCAGGCGATAGCGGCTCAAGCCATACATCTGGCCGACTTCCACCAGCTTTCGGTCAATGCCTCGAATCGCGGCCACGCCGTTGAGGTACACCGGAAAGAACGCACCAATGGCAATCAGCACGATTTTCGATGTTTCGCCAATGCCCAGCCACAACAGCAGAAGCGGCACCCATGCCAGACTCGGAATGGAGCGAAGCCCGGCGAATGTAGGCTCCAGATACGCTTCTGCCTCGCGACTGAGCCCCACCCACGCGGCAAACACCAGGGCCAGACTCGCACCGATCGCAAAGCCGCTGAGCACACGCAACAGACTGGCGCTGATGTGCTTCCACAACGCACCGTCCGCCAGGTCGCGCAGGGTCAGCACGATCTCGCTGGGCGCTGGCATCTGGTAGGCAGGCAGCCAGCCGATGCGTACGATCATTTCCAGCAAAACGATAATCACGGCCGGCACCACCAGGCCCTTGAGTGGTGTTCTGTAGCGCTGCCAAAGCGTTCGTTGTGCCTTGTCCGGCACTGTTGCCTGCGCTGAGGCAGGCAACGACTTGTTGCGGCGGGTCATGGCGTGGCGATCACGGCTTTGGAGAATTCAGGCGTGATCAATTGATCAATGACCTGTTCGACATTGATGCATTTGCGCACCAGATCCTCGGAGACCAGAATCGGCGCTGCGGCCTTGGACGCTTCCACGTCTTTCGCGCTCAGTTGCGGGGTGCTCAGGTCTGTGCGGGTCAATTGCAGTCTGGCGACTTCCAGCGGCAGGCCCGACTCGGTCGCCAGCAGCCTGGCCAGCTCATCAGGGTTTTTTACTGCCCATTCCCGGGCTTGTTCATAAGCGCTCAATACTGTCCTGATCGCCTGAGGATGCTCCCTGGCATAGGTTTCCGTGACGCTCAGTACGCCATAGCTGTTGAAGTCCTTGTTGCGGTAAAGCAGGCGTGAGCCGGACTGGATTTCACTGGCCGCCATGTGCGGGTCAAGCCCTGCCCAGGCATCTACGTCACCTTTTTCGAGGGCGGTGCGTCCATCGGGATGCTGCAGGTGCAGCAGCTCGACATCATCCTTTTTCAGCCCGGCCTTCTGCAGCGCGCGCAAGGTGAACAGATAAGGGTCGGTGCCTTTGGTGGCGGCTATTTTCCTGCCTTTGAGCTCGGCGACCGATTGCAGCGGCGAATCCTTACGCACCACCAGTGCGGTCCATTCTGCCCGGCTGTAGACATACACCGACTTGATCGGGCTGCCGTTGGCCCGCGCCAGCACCGCAGACAGGCTGGCCGACGATGCAAAGTCGACGCTGCCGCTGTTCAGGTACTCCAGCGAGCGGTTGCTGCCCTGGCTCAACACCCAGGTGACTTTCGCCTCCGGCAGGGCTTTCTCCAGCCAGCCAAAATGCTTGAGCGCCAGGCTGAGCGGCGAATAGTAGGCGTAGTCGAGGCGGATTTCCGCAGGTGCGGTCTCGGCGGCTTGCACTGTGCCATTGAGGCTCAACGCCAATAGGCAGGAGCTTGCCATCCAGCGAATCAACGCGCGCGGAGACAACAACCGAAAAGAAACGGGGGGTTGTGGCATAGTGGCATCCAGGTCAGGAAAGCAGAGCCGCAGCGACCGGTTGGTATATTCCAAAACAGGCAGTTCGCAGGGCGTGAAATTCAGAACCGGAATATTGCACGCTCTATGCCAACGACCAAAGCGCTTGAATTCCGGGGGCTTACGCGGTTTTTCAGCGTCCGTGATGTTGATCTGACAGCGGTCTGTTGAATGGCTGTTGCCAGGCAGACAGTCGGGTTTGATGACTCATCTTTCGACGATTTTTTGACATTTTCCCTGCTTGTCAGGCGATTTTTTTTGCCGGTATTGCAACAGAATCGTTTTTTGACACTCTTAATCGTCCACATTCTTAATTTCGAAACATGTGCGCACTAGGCTCTGTACGAAAAGTCGGCGAGCGAAGGTCAGGCGAGGCAAAAACAGGCGAGGAAGCGGAGTCTACGTGTTGTAAATGAGCATTCCGAGCCTGTTTTTAACGAAGCATCACCGAGCGCAGCCACTTTTCGTACAGAGCCTAAGATTCGCGCGTGACCCTTTTTGACTGATCCGCAGAAATTTCCAGGGCGAGCTGCACAAGCCTGCGTATTCGCACCAGCCAAGTGGCTGTCCCCTTTCAAATGCGCACCGGACTCAGAAAATAATGAATATGCCGAAAATGTCTTCCATCAACCGACTTCAGCGCCGCCTTGCGTGGTGTTTCTTCCCCTCCGTGCTGGTGGCTTCTGCCCTGGTCCTGTTCACCATGGGCAAAGGCGTGCATGCAGAGCCCAAGAATGGTATCCAGACACTGGTATTTCTGCGTCATGCCGAAAAGCCGGCCATGGGGCTGGGGCAATTGAACTGCCAGGGGCTCAACCGGGCGATAGAACTGTCGGAAGTCCTGCCCAGGGAATTCGGCAAGGCTGACTTCATCTTCGCCGCCAATCCGAGCCGACATGTGGAAGAGGGTGAGGGCGACCAGTCCTACAGCTACGTTCGTCCGCTGATGACGGTAGGGCCCAGCGCAATCAAACTGGGGTTGCCCGTCAACCTTGACTTCGGTGCCAACGACACCGCAGACCTGGCCGATGAACTGATGCAGGACAAGTACCACAACGCAGTCATCTACACCGCCTGGTCGCATGGCTATCTGCCGGAGCTGATCAACAAGGTGGCTGAAGAAGCGTCCGGCAAGAGCACCAATCTGCTGGATGACTGGACAAACGATGATTTCGACTCGGTGATTGTCGTCACCCTGAAATGGGTCGATGGCAAAGCGACGCTCGATTACAAGAATCAAAAGCAGGGCCTCAACAACGGCGCCGAGACCTGCCCTGAAGCGACCTGATGCCCAAGCGCAACGGTTTTCAGCCGTTGAGAGACTTCATCGACGCCGCGTTATAGCGCTCACCGGATGCCGACCCCTGGGCCGGGAAAATCGCCTCCAGCTGGGCAAGGTCATCGGTACTCAGCGTCAATGAAGCCGCTGCCACGTTGCTTTCCAGGTATTTGCGCTGCTTGGTGCCGGGGATCGGAATGATGTCATCTCCCTGGGCAAGCACCCAGGCCAGCGCCAGTTGCGACGCGCTGATGCCCCTGGCCGTAGCCAGTGCCTTGACCTGCTCGACCAATTGCAGATTGCGATTGAAGTTTTCGCCCTGAAACCGTGGGGTGAAGCGACGGTAGTCATCGGCCGCGAAGTCGTCCGGTGTGCGCAATTCACCGGTCAGAAACCCCCGGCCGAGCGGGCTGTACGCCACGAAGGCAATGCCCAGACGGCGGCAGGTGGCAAGCACGCCATCCTGTTCCGGATCGCGTGACCAGAGTGAGTACTCGCTCTGCACGGCCGCCAATGGATGCACCGCGTGGGCCTTTTCGATGGTCGCGGCACTGGCTTCGCAGATGCCTATGTGGCGAACCTTGCCAGCCTTGACCAGTTCGGCCATGGCGCCAATGGTGTCCTCGATGGGCACCGTGGGGTCGACACGGTGCTGATAATAGAGATCAAGGTAATCGGTGTTCAGCCGCTTCAGGCTGGCGTCGATGGACTGGCGAATGTACGCCGGACTGCCATTGACGCCACGCGCATGCGGGTCATCGCCACGGACGATGCCGAACTTGCTGGCCAGGTAGATACCTTCACGCTTGCCCTCGAGGGCACGACCAAGCAAGGCTTCGTTGGTGTGCGGGCCGTACATGTCAGCCGTATCGAAAAAGTTGACACCCAGCTCGATCGCGCGGTGCAAGGTGGCGATGGATTCCTTTTCGTCGATGCCGGTGGTGTAGAAGTCCGACATTCCCATGCAGCCCAGCCCGAGGGCGGACACGTGCGGACCGAGTTGACCCAATTGGCGCGTGATCACAATGAGTGCTCCTGATCGTTGAAAGATCGGTCGAGTTTCGCCTCTTTGCGTGGCTCAATAAACCGGGTGTTTCTTATTTCACTGTTGTTGAAATCCAAACAATGCTGACCGTAGTGGTGGTCAGCGCCTGTCGGTGGGCATGCAACACCGCGCCTCTTGAATCCGACAAAGCGCGCTAGTCACACCATACCGAATGGAGTACAAATGTACTCCATGAGCACATTATCTCCTCGACGCAGCGCTATTCTTACCTTCATCCGCGATCGCATCGCGCAGCAGGGGCAATCACCGAGCCTGGCGGAAATTTCCGAGGCTTTCGGTTTTGCTTCGCGTAGCGTGGCGCGCAAACACATTGTGGCCCTGACTGAAGCCGGGCTGATCGAAGTCGTTCCGCATCAGGCACGGGGCATTCGCCTGCTGAACACTGAGCCACGGCCCGAATTGCTGGAAATTCCGGTCCTGGGGCGCGTGGCGGCGGGCGTACCGATCGGGCCTGATCTCGATATCCACACCACGCTGCACCTGGACCGCAGCACCTTTACCCGTGTGCCGGACTACCTGCTGCGCGTGCAGGGCGACTCGATGATCGAGGACGGCATTCTCGATGGCGACCTGGTGGGCGTGCACCGTAACCCGCAGGCCAGTGACGGGCAGATCGTGGTTGCCCGTCTGGACGGCGAGGTGACCATCAAACGCCTGCAACGCCGTGCCGACCAGGTTCGCCTGTTACCGCGCAACCCGGCCTACGAACCGATCATCGTCACGCCCGATCAGGACTTCGCCATCGAAGGCGTGTTCTGCGGGCTGGTGCGTCGCGAATGATGGGCGCGGTGGTCAGCCTGGACGCCTTGCTGGATGAGCGCAGGGTCTGGAAAGGGCGTCAGCAGAGCGCGCCACAGGTCAGCCCGCAGCCCAGTGGCCATGCGTTGCTGGACGCTGCCTTGCCCACCGGCGGCTGGCCTGCTGCGGCCCTGACTGAAATCCTCATCCCGGCCAATGGCAGCGGCGAACTGCGCCTGCTGTGGCCGAGCCTGGCGCGGCTTTCCGCGATCGCTGAGCGCATTGTGCTGGTCGCACCGCCCTATATTCCGTACCCACAGGCGTGGCTGGCCGCCGGCGTCGATCTGCGCCAGTTGGTGGTGATCGAGGCGAGTAACCGCGATGCCTTGTGGGCTGCCGAGCAATGCCTGCGCTCCGGCAGCTGTGGCGCGATCGTGTGCTGGCCCGGCATGGTCGATGACCGTGCGTTGCGACGCTTGCAGGTGGCTGCCGAAACCGGGCAGACCCTTGCCTTTGCCTGTCGCCCGCAGCAGGCCGCCGCCAATCCTTCACCTGCGGCCCTGCGCATAGCGCTCGATACCCGTCCCGCACAGTTGCGGGTACTCAAATGCCGGGGCGGACTTGCGCCGCCTTTCCCCATTCCGTTCCCGACCGACGCTTGAGGTTCTTATGCTCTGGGCCTGTGTCTTGCTGCCGCAACTGGCGCTGGACGGCGTCATGCGTCGTCACGGCAACCCCGATGAACCGCTGGCGCTGATCAGCGGCAGCGCTCAACGTCGCGTGTTGCAGAGCGTCAATCCGGCTGCGCGTGCGTTGGGTCTGAAAGCCGGGCAATCGCTGACCGCAGCCCAGGCGCTGGTGCCCAACTTCACCACGATCGAACATGACCCGGCCGATATCGAGCGTTTGCAGCAACTGCTCGCGGCCTGGGCCTACGGCTTCAGTTCCAATGTCAGCCTCAAGTACCCGCGGGTGCTGCTGATGGAAATCGAATCCAGCCTCAAGCTGTTCGGCCCCTGGCCGGTGTTCGAGGCGCGTTTGCGTGAAGAGCTGACCACACAGGGTTTCCGCCATCGCATCGTGGTCGCGCCCAACCCCATAGCCGCGCGAATGCTGGCCAACATGCATGACGGGCTGAGCATCGACTGTCCGCATGAATTGCGTCGCCGTCTGGAGCAGATGCCACTGGAACGCATCGGCCTGAGCCGCGACACCGCTACCGCCCTGACACGCATGGGGCTGCGCAGTGTGCGGCAGGTGCTGGCGCTGCCCCGCGATACGCTGGCTCGGCGGTTTCCGGCCAGCGTGCTGCAGCACCTTGATACCTTGCTCGGCGAGCGCCCCGTGGCGCTGGAGTGCTACACGCCGCCGGACTTTTTCGATGTACGCATCGAGCTGAATTTCGACGTCGAGTCCCATCAGGCCCTGTTGTTTCCGCTCAAGCGGCTGATCGCCGATCTGGCCTTGTTTCTGGCCGGACGCGACAGCGGTGTGCAGCGATTTTCCCTGCACCTCGAGCATGTGCCAGGGCCGGAAACCGTCGTGCCGGAGACTGTCGTACCGGTCGGGCTGCTGAGCGCCGAGCGCGATGCGTCGATGCTCTTCGAACTGGCCCGCGGCAGGCTGGAGCAGGTGCTGGTCGCGTCGCCGGTACGTGCCGTGCGCCTGCTGGCGCGAGACTTGCCGGATTTCGTCCCGGCGCACCGTCAGTTGTTCGATGAGCGCGTGCAGCAGACCTTGCCCTGGGAGCAACTGCGCGAGCGCCTGCGGGCGCGTCTGGGCGACGAGTCGGTCAATGGCTTGCGCGCCCAGGCCGATTATCGTCCCGAATGTGCCTGGCAAGCGCACAGCAGCAGTAAACCGGTCCTGCCAGCCAGAGGCTTCACGCGTCCAGGCTGGCTGCTGCGCGAGCCTCAGCCGCTGCCAGTGCAGGCGACCCGCATCGTGGCCGGGCCCGAGCGAATCGAATCCGGGTGGTGGGACGGCGGCGATGTGCGCCGCGACTATTACCTGGTCGAAACCGCCAGTGGCCAACGCGCCTGGGCGTATCGCGCGGTTGGCGAGCCGGGTGAACTGCTGCTGCATGGCTGGTTCGCATGACCCGCGAATACGCCGAGCTGCATTGCCTGTCCAACTTCAGCTTTCAGCGGGGCGCCTCGAGCGCACGCGAGTTGTTCGAACGGGCGTTGCGTCATGGCTACAAAGCGCTGGCAATCACCGACGAGTGCACCCTGGCCGGCATCGTACGCGCCTGGCAGGCGTCAAAAAGCACCGGTCTGCCCTTGATCGTCGGCAGTGAAATGCACATCGAAAACGGCCCGAAAGTCGTCTTGCTGGTGGAAAACCAGGCAGGCTATGAGGCGCTGTGCAAACTGATCACGGTAGCGCGCCGCCGGGCCAGAAAAGGTGAATACCGCTTGTTGCGCGAAGACTTCGAGCCTGCGCCGGACGGGTTGCTGGCCCTCTGGCTGCCGGACCTCGACGGCGATGCTCAAGCCTGTCTGGCCGGCGGGCGCTGGTTGCGTGAGCGATTTGCCGAGCGCCTGTGGCTGGGTGTCGGGCTGCACCGCGGCCCGGATGACGAGCAGCGGCTGGCCGACCTGCTGGCGCTGGCACAATCGCTGGGTATTCCGGCAGTGGCCAGTGGCGATGTGCACATGCACGCGCGTGGCCGGCGTGCCCTGCAGGACACCATGACTGCCATCCGCCACCACACCACAGTGGCCGAGGCAGGTCATCTGCTGTTTGCCAATGGCGAGCGCCATTTGCGGCCACTTGATGCGCTCAGCGAGCATTACCCGGACTGGCTGCTGGCCGAGTCGGTGCGTATTGCCCGGCGCTGCACGTTCGACCTGGGCGATTTGAAGTATGAATACCCGCATGAGCTGGTCCCCAAGGGCCAAACCTCTACGTCCTGGCTACGTGAACTGACCGAACGCGGCGTTCGCAGGCGCTGGCCGGGCGGCCTGACAGCGGCCACCCGTGCGCAGGTCGAGAAGGAACTGGCGCTGATCGCGGAAAAGAAGTTCGACAGCTACTTTCTGACCGTGCATGACATCGTCGAGTTTGCCCGCAGCCAGCACATTCTGTGTCAGGGGCGCGGCTCGGCGGCCAACTCGGCAGTGTGTTATGCGCTGGGGATCACTGAACTGAACCCGGAACAGAGCAACCTGCTGTTCGAGCGCTTCATCTCCAGAGAGCGCAACGAGCCACCGGACATCGACGTGGATTTCGAGCATGACCGCCGCGAAGAAGTCATTCAGTACATCTTCCGGCGCTATGGCCGGGGCAGGGCCGCGCTGACGGCCGTAGCCAGCACCTATCATGGCTCCGGCGCAATGCGTGACGTGGCCAAGGTGCTGGGCTTGCCGCCAGAGCAGATCAATGCATTGGCCGAAGCCTTCAGCCGCTGGAGCGATTCACTGCCGTCGCCTGAGCGCTTGCGCGAATACGGCTTCGATGCCGACACGCCGATCCTCAAGCGCGTGCTGGCGTTGACCGGCGAACTGATCGGTTTTCCCCGGCACCTGTCGCAACACCCGGGTGGATTCGTGATTTCCGAACACCCGCTTGAAACGCTAGTGCCGGTCGAGAACGCCGCGATGGCCGACCGCACCATCATCCAGTGGGACAAGGACGATCTGGACCTGGTCGGCCTGCTGAAAGTCGACATTCTTGCACTGGGCATGCTCAGTGCCTTGCGCCGCACGTTCGATCTGGTGCATTTGCACCGTGGCCAACGATGGACTTTGGCGACTCTTCCGGGCGACGACCGGAAAACCTACGAAATGATCAGCCGCGCCGACACCATCGGCGTGTTTCAGATCGAGTCGCGTGCGCAGATGGCCATGCTGCCGCGCCTCAGACCGGAAAAATTCTACGACCTGGTCATCGAAGTCGCCATTGTCCGGCCAGGGCCGATTCAGGGCGACATGGTTCACCCGTACCTGCGGCGGCGCAATGGTGAAGAGGACGTCACCTATCCGCCCAAGCTTGAATCGGTGTTCAAGCGCACCCTGGGTGTGCCGCTGTTCCAGGAGCAGGTCATGGAAGTGGCCATTCTGGCCGCCGACTACACGCCGGGCGAGGCGGATGAGTTACGTCGCGCGATGGCCGCATGGAAACGTCACGGCGGGCTCGAGCCGCATCGCGAACGGCTGCGCACGGGCATGCTGAAAAACGGCTACGAAGCGGACTTTGCCGACCGGATCTTCGAACAGATCAAGGGCTTTGGCAGTTATGGTTTCCCCGAATCCCATGCCGCCAGTTTCGCCTTGCTGACCTACGCCAGTTGCTGGCTCAAGTGCCACGAACCGGCAGCGTTCACCTGTGCACTGATCAACAGCTGGCCAATGGGGTTCTATAGCCCGGATCAATTGCTGCAGGACGCACGCCGCCATCACATTGAAATTCGCCCGGTGGATGTGCGTTACAGCGATTGGGATTGCTCGCTGGAGCCGCTCGATCATCCTGACCGCACGCGCAATCTGGCGATTCGTCTCGGGCTGCGCATGGTCCGTAGCTTTCGTGAAGAAGATGCCTTGCGCATCGAAGTCGCGCGCGCGAAACGCCCGTTTGTCGATGCCACGGACCTGACGTTGCGCGCCGAACTGGACGCGCGCGCCGCCGAAGCGCTGGCGGATTCCGGTGCCTTGCGCGGCCTGATCGGCCATCGGCACCGGGCGCGCTGGGAAGTCGCCGGGGTTGAGGCCCAGCGCCCGCTGTTCGACGACCTGCCCAGCGAAGAAACCCAGGTAACCTTGCCGCTGCCGACCGTGGCCGAAGACCTGGTGGCCGACTACACGACGCTGGGCACCACCCTGGGCCCACATCCGCTGGCCTTGCTGCGTCGGCAACTGGCTGCCAAGCGCTTTCGCAGCTCACAAGACTTGTTGCACCTGGAAAACGACCGGACCCTCAGCGTGGCGGGACTGGTCATTGGTCGTCAACGACCGGGCACCGCGAGTGGCGTGACCTTCGTCACCCTGGAAGATGAGTTCGGCATGGTCAACGTCGTAGTCTGGCGCGACCTGGCCGAGCGTCAGCGCAAGGTGCTGGTGGGTTCGCAATTGCTGCAGGTGTTCGGGCGACTGGAATCGAAAAGCGGGGTGCGGCACCTGATTGCCCAGCGCCTGTACGACCTGACGCCGCTGCTCACCGGACTGGATGTGCGCAGCCGGGATTTTCAGTAATCGGGCCTGCAATTTGCAGTATCAATCGGTACATCCTGTCACCGAGAAGCCCAGTATGTACAAAGACTATCCAGCCGCTTACCAGGTCAGCAAAGGCGCGGCGCTGCAAGTCGACACTGCCTTTTATGAGCGCATCCGCACGAATGCGCAGCAACGCACCCTCGTCGAACAGTTCGACGTACCGATTCGTACCGGGCGGGCCTGGAAGGTCAAGGCCGGCCAGGTGTTTCGGGTCACTACACCGGTGGGCCCGCAAGTCGGCGATTTCAATGTCTGGAACGCCAACGACCCCCGCGAGCGACTGTGGGCTGCGCGCACGCGGCAGTTGCAGGGCGCGCATGTCAGCACCCATGATCGGCTGTGGTCGAACCTGCCGTTTTTGCGGCCAATGGTAACCATTACCGATGACAGTCTGGCCAGTTACGGAACCGACGAGCACGGCGGCCGCCTGCATGACCTGCTCGGCACGCGCTGCGATCCCTACATCAACAAGATGCTGACCGGTGAAGACTTTCACCATCACTGCCATTCCAACCTGACCCGCGCAGTGCTGCCGCACGGGCTGACCGAGTTCGATGTGCACGATGTGCTGAACATCTTCCAGTGCACCGGCCTGAACCATGACGACCTGTATTTCATGAAAGCCTGCCCGGCGCAGAAGGGCGACTATCTGGAGTTCTTCGCGGAAATCGACCTGCTGTGTGCCTTGTCGACCTGTCCGGGTGGCGACCTGTCACTGCCGATGTGGGGGCCTGATGCGCAGGACCCGTTGAGCGTCTGCCGGCCGCTGGGCGTCGAGATCTATGACCTCGACGCGTCGCTGCTGGACGGCTGGCAGTCCCCCGAGCGCGCGGCCTATAACGGCCTGCACGGTCTGCGGATCGCCAAGGCCGATTGGGAGCAATAACCGCTCAGGCTGCGCGCGCCATTCTGCGCAGCCCCCAGACCATCACCGCCCCCATCCCGAGCATGGCCAGCAGCAGTGCCGGGTAAGCCACCCACCAGTGCAGCGGTGCGGTCATCATGCTGAATTCCGACATGCCGCCGATCCCGGCAATCAGGTTCAACGGCAGAAACACCACATTGATCAAGGTCAGTTTGCGCAGCAGGGTGTTGGTGCTGTTATTGACCAGGTTGCCGCGCGCATCCATCAGACCGGCGAACACCGTGGAATAGATCTCCGCCTGTTTGTAGCACTGATCGTTCTCGATGATCATGTCGTCGATCAGCGCCAGGCTTTCTGCTGGGTATTGCCTGGCTTGCGCATGATTGCGCAGACGGGTCAGGACCGCACCGTTGCTGTGGATGGCGTTGATGTAATACACCAGACTTTCGCTGAGGTTGAACATCTGCAGCAGATGGCGGTTTTCCAGTGAAGAGTTGAATTTCTGCTGCAATTCACGGGCGACCATCTTGATGACTTTCAAGTGCCCCAAGTAGTGATGAATGTTGTTGAACAGCAGCTCCAGAAGGATATCCAGCGGCTGGTTCAACGGACGGTGAGCCCCTAGTGCGCTCAAGGGTTGCTCGTCATCACAGATCAGCACCAGCTGGTCCCGGCTCAGCAGCACGCCAAAGGACGAAACGTCGAACGAGAAGCTGTCCTTGCCCGAATAGTTCTCGGGGCGTTTCCAGATGACGAACAATGCATCAGGGTGAAACTCGATGCGCGAAATTTCGTCCGGGTCGAGTGCCGAGGCAACAGCGTGCTCATCAAGGTGAAATCGCTCCAGCAATAATCTGCGTTCTCCGGCATCCGGTTTGCTGAACCACAGCACCTGGGCCTTTTGCGGATCACATGCCAGCAACTGGTTGTTGTCGAGTTTCAGGCCCTGAATCATCGTTTCACCATGCCTGACCGAGGCGCTTGAGCTCCAGACGGCGGACGAACTCTTCCAGCACCAGGCTGTACAGATCATCCTGCAGATAAGCGTCTTCGATGCCGGCATCCAGGTTCGGGTTGTCGTTGACCTCGATCACCACCACTTGATCGCCTGACTGCTTCAAGTCCACGCCATACAATCCGTCACCGATCAGGTTGGCGGTCTTGAGCGCCAGTTCGACCACGGCGCGCGGCGCTTCGTGCACCGCCAGCGTGCGGCATTCGCCAATCACCTCGGCGCCGATCGCCTTGTGGTTGTAGATCTGCCAATGCCCCTTGGACATGAAGTACTGGCAGGCGAATATCGGTTTGCGATTGAGAATGCCGATCCGCCAGTCGTACTCGGTGTAGAAAAACTCCTGAGCCAGCAGCAATACCGAGTGCTCGAACAACTGGGTCGTCGCCGTGTGCATTTCCTCGGGTGTACTGACCTTGATCACACCTCTGGAAAAGCAGCCGTCGGGGATCTTCAATACCAGCGGGAAGCCCAGCCGCGTGGCCACATGCTGCAGTTCTTCCGGGCGATCCTTGTAGAGAATTTCCGTTCGCGGCATGCCCAGATCATGGCTTTTGAGCAGGTCGGTCAGGTACACCTTGTTGGTGCAGCGCAGGATCGAGGTGGAGTCATCCATGACCACCAGCCCCTCGCTTTCGGCCTTCTTGGCAAAGCGATAGGTGTGGTTGTCGACGCTGGTGGTTTCGCGAATCAGCAGCGCGTCGTACTCGGCCAGCCGGGCGTAGTCTTTCTTTTCGATCAGTTCGACATCGATGCCCAGGCGCTGACCGACGCGGATGAAATTGGCCAGCGCCTCAGGGTTGGAAGGCGGCAGCTGTTCCTGCGGGTCATGCAGAATCGCCAGGTCGTAGCGGGCCATGCGCCGCGAACTGGGCTGGCGCCAGACGTTGCGGCTGAAGCCTTCCAGCGCCGTGGCGAACTCATCCTGCTGATCTTCGCGCAGGCGCGGCAGGGCACCGGCCTTGATACCGGCAATATGCCAATTGTCGCGCTTGCGAAACTCCACCATCAGGATCGGGCAGGGGAAGACTTCAAACAACTGACGGGCAAGATCCTTCAACGGCTCAAGTGTCGTCTGGCCGAAATACAGTGTCAGGGTAAAGCCTTCGGTGTCGTCATAGGGATGATCCTCAAGTGCGGTCTCCAGCAACTTGTCCAGGTCATCGAGGGCCAGGCCGTAGAGTGACTTGCGGGTCAACTCGCTGATGGTCTTTACCGAGGGAATGACATTGTGCTGGCGCGCTTCGGCGAGCAGGGAACAGTAATAACCGTGGCCCAGGTATTTGTAGCTGCGGCACAGGTTGATGACTTGCACACGCCTGCCTGCCGTGGCTTTCAGCGGTTTTTCCAGGTAGTCCTGGGCGCTGATCAAGTCTTCGCTGGGGAAGTACGATGCCCAGTCTTCGAGCCGTTCGACAATAATCACCAGTTGCCTCTGCGCTGCAAAGAGTGTTGCGGGGTCTGCACGTCGGGTTGTTGCTGAAAGCGCAAGTTGCGCAGATACTTCGTTCATCTTCACCTGTGCCGCTGACATGTGTAATCGATCCGATGGGAAACAAGTCCTTTCTATTAAGCATGTGCTTTTTGAAATGTCCCGTTTCGTTACACAACTTTTACGGCGGTGCAGATGGACTTTATATTTCGAGATGCAGTTGAAACCGATGTCGATGACTTGCTGCTTCTGGAGAACCAGTGTTTTGACGGCGACCGTCTGACCGCGCGCAGCTTTCACTGGATGATCCGCCGCGCCAATGCCAGCCTGATCGTCGCCGAGCAGGCCGGACAGCTCACCGGCTATGCGCTGGTGCTGTTTCATCGGGGCACCTCGCTGGGGCGCTTGTATTCGCTGGCGATTGCCGATGCAGCGCGGGGCAAGGGCCTGGGCAGGCAGTTGTTGCAACGTGCCGAGCAACAGGCCGTGGGCCGCGACTGCGCTTACCTGCGCCTTGAGGTGCGCCCCGATAACGGCGCTGCCATCGGGCTTTACGAGCGCAGCGGTTATCGGCGTTTCGCTCAGGTCGATGACTATTACCAGGACCATGCCCCGGCCTTGCGCTACGAGAAGCGCATCGTTGAACACGCCCGGCTGGACAGTCGCTCAGTGCCTTACTACCAGCAGACCCTGGAGTTCACCTGTGGCCCGGCCTGTCTGTTGATGGCCATGAAAGCCCTGCAACCTGCGCGCTCGATGGGCCGTGCCGAAGAATTGCAGATCTGGCGTGAGGCGACCACGGTGTTCATGACCTCCGGCCACGGCGGTTGCAGTCCTCAGGGGCTTGCGCTGGCGGCTCTTCAACGGGGCTTTGCGGTGAAGCTGCTGGTGTCGGTCTCGGGCCCTTTGTTTCTGGGCGGCGTGCGCAGTGACAACAAGAAACAGGTGATTCGCCTGGTTCACGAGCAGTTCTGTGAGGCGCTGCAAACCGCCGGGGTGCACACACTGCCCAATCGCTCGCTGAACCTGCCAGGCCTGCTGGCCGATGGCGGCAAGCCGCTGGTGCTGATCAGCAGTTACCGCCTGACCCGTTCCAAGGCACCGCACTGGGTGATGGTCACCGATTGCGACAGCGATTTCGTCTACCTGCACGATCCCGATATCGATCACAGCCTGCATCGGCAGGCCATCGACTGCCAGCATATGCCGGTAAGCCATGCCGACTTCAACCGCATGAGTTGTTTCGGTGCCGATAAACTTCGGGCCGCAGTGATTGTGTTTGCCGCGCCTGTGGATGATCATGCGTGCGCTTCAGCAGACCGGCCACAGGACTCTCTACCGTGATTAAGTTCGTGCTCAAGGCTTTTTGCGTACTGGCCATCGCTGCGAGCCTGTCGGCCTGCATCAGCGCGCCGATCCCGCTGACCGCGAAAACCGCCGCGCAGCTGCAGCAACAGCCTCCGGTGCGCTTTCTGCTGACCTTCGACGATGGCCCGAGCGCCTCGACGTTCTACAACCCCAGCATCACCGTGCTCGACAGCCTGGCGGACAATCCGCTGCAGCCGGGCATCAAGGCGGTGTTCTTCGTGCAGACCGGCGCAACCGGTGCGGGTAACAGTGATCAGGGTTGGGCGATCATGCGCCGTCAGCATGATGAAGGGCACCTGATGGGCTTTCACACCGCCACGCCGCACCACACCAACCACCGTTCGCTGAGCGATGAGGAACTGGAGCAATCCCTGACCCAGGGCTGCGCGATCATTGCGTCGATCACGGGCGTGCCGACTACCTTGCTGCGTCCGCCGTTCTGGAACTACGACAAACGCACCTTCAGCGCCTATCAGCGCCACCATCTGCAGGTGCTGCTCACTGACCTGAGTGCCAATGACGGCAAGATCTGGGGCTATAACTTCAGCCTGCGCCGCCGTTCCAATATGGTCAGCCAGCTCTCGCGGGTGCGCGAGCGCATTGCCGCCGGCGAGCTGCCTGCGGTGGATGGCGTGATTCCGGTGGTGGTGACCTTCCATGACCTGAACCGCTACACCGCGCGGCATGCGCGGGAGTACCTGCAGATTCTGGTCGACAGTGCCGGGCAGACCGGCGTGCGGCTCGCCGACAAACCGTTCTATGACGACAGCGGGCAGTTGCAGCGCGCGGCACTGGCCCGGACGGTCAAGGAGGCGGGCGAGCCTGTCAGCTTGCCCGGTGTGTGGAACTGGATCTGGGACCACAACGCCCACTGACGCTACGTACTGACCAGGCGTCAGACCAGGGTGTTCTTGCGCACATGACCGCCCTGAACAATCATCGCCAGGTGTTCGCCCTGACCGACCAGGCAACTGATATCGCTCAGCGGGTCGCCATCCACCACCAGCAGATCGGCGATCGCGCCGGCGGCGATACAGCCCAGTTCGCCTTCACGCTGAAGGATCTGTGCCGCGACACTTGTGGCACTGCGCAGCGCTGCCAGATTACCCAGCAGTTCTGCGCGAATCTTCAATTCATGAGTCTGGTACTCGTGCATTTCGCCCAGCAAATCCGAGCCATAGCCCATCGGTACGCCCGCTTCGGCGAACAGCAGCAGGGCATTGCGCCCGGCCTGACGCACATCCTCGATCTTGGCGACCGAGTCTGCCGGCAGCCCGAAGCGTTCGCCATATTCGGCGAGCATTTCGTAAGTGACTTGAGTCGGCACCGCAAATGCGCCTTTTTCAGCCATGAGCCGCGCGGTGTCGGCATCGACCAGATTGCCATGTTCGATGGTTCTGACACCGCATTCGATGGCGCGGCGAATCGCCCGAGCGGTGTAGGCATGCGCCATGACGTAGGTGTTCGCGGCGGCGGCCTCGTCGACGATGGCGCGGATTTCAGCTTCGCTGTATTGGCTGTTGGCAATCGGGTCGGTCGGCGAAGAAACACCGCCCGAGGCCATGATCTTGATCTGGTTGGCGCCTTGCTGCAGCTCTTCGCGCACCGCCAGGCGCACGTTGTCGACACCATCCACCACGCGGGCGATGGCCCCGGCGCGGAAGCAGCAGGAGCAGGGCTCGTTGAGCAGCAGTTCGCCGCGTGCGCGCATGTCGCCATGCCCGCCGGTCTGTGACAGTGCCTTGCCCGATGCGAAGATGCGCGGGCCGGAAATCAGCCCCATTTGAATCGAACGGGCCAGTGCCCAGTCAGCGCCCCCGGCATCGCGCACGGTGGTAAAACCACGGTCGAGCATCGCCGCCAGAATCGGCAAGGCGCGGTACATGATGATTGCGTTGGGTTGCAGGGCGTTCATGCCCAGGTTGGCGTTGGAAGCCAGCACATGCACATGGCAGTCGATCAGGCCGGGCATCAGTGTTCTGCCACCCAGATCGATGACCTGAGCGCCTGCCGGGGCCGGCTGACCCTCGGCACGCACCGCGACAATGCGCTCACCCTCGATCACGACCTCCTGGCCCGAAATCAGTTGTCCTTGTTGCACGTCCAGCAGGCGGCCGTTGCGCAGGATCAGGCGTGTGGGTTCAGTGTTACTCATGGGTAAGCTCCAGACAGGGGGTGATGGGCCGCAGGCGCACGGTCGCGATAAAGCAGTGCGCCAATACCGCTGACGAGGGCGGCGAACATGATGTAAAAGGCTGGCGCCAGGTTGCTGCCGGTCGAGGCAATCAGCCAGGTGATGGTGAAGGTGGCAAAGCCGCCGAAGAGGGTGACGGCGAAGTTGTAGGCCACCGAAAGCCCGGTGGACAGCACGTGGGTGGGCAGCAATTCACCGAAGGCTGCGAGGATCGAGCCGATGTAAGCGGAAATCAGCAGGCCGAGCACCAGCTCGAAGATCAACAGTGAAAACAGCCCTGGCATCTGGTTGATGAACAGAAACATCGGGTAGGCGCTGAGGAAGATGGCAATGGCCGAGCCCAGCAGCCAGGGGCGATGCCCGCTGCGGTCGGCCAGGGCGCCGACAATCGGCGTGGCGACGATCAGCACCGCGCCGCCCATCATGCCCGCGCTGAAGCCCATCCATGACGGCAGACCAAGCACGCGCTGGGCGTAGGACGGGATGTAAAACAGGATCGCATAGGTACAGACGGTCCACAGCACGACCAGCGAAAAGCTGATCAGGGTCTGTCGCGGGTAAGTCTTGATTACTTCGCGCAGCGGCGATTCGACCGGTTTGGCAGCCTTGTAGGCAGGTGTCTCGTCAACCCGGCTGCGAATATAGAAGCCGACCGGCCCGATCAGCGTGCCAATCAGAAACGGCACCCTCCAGCCCCAGCTTTCGAGCTGTGCCTGGGTCAGGTAACTGGACAGCACCGCGCCCAGCGCGGAACCCAGCAGCACCGCGACGCCGATGCTGGCCTGAATCCAGCTGGAGTAGAAGGCTTTCCTGCCCTCAGGCGCATGCTCGGTCAGAAACGCCGTGGCGCTGCCCATCTCGCCACCGGCAGAGAAGCCTTGCAGCAGGCGCGCCAGGACAATCAGCAGCGGCGCCAGATAGCCGATCTGCGCGAAGCCGGGTGTCAGCCCGATGATCAGCGTACCCAGCGCCATCAGCAGGATGGTCAGCGACAATGCCGCCTTGCGTCCGCGCTTGTCGCTATAGATGCCCAGCACAATGCCGCCCACCGGACGCATGAAAAAGCCGACCCCGAAGGTCGCCAGCGCCAGCAGGTAAGACGTCAGTTCGCTGCCGGTGGGGAAGAACACCTTGGCGATGATCACCGAGAAGAAGCTGTAGACCGTGAAGTCAAACCATTCAAGGCCATTGCCGATCACCGTGGCGACTACCGCGCGGCGTGCCTTTTGTTCATGGGGGCGTGAAGCAGAGGATTGTAATGTGCTCACCGGATAAGCTCCTGCATGCGATACACGCAGGGAAGCCCCCTGCATCGGCTGCATTGATTGAGGGGCAGGGTGGTTGTGAGTGCGGCTGAGTCAGGTCTTTTTGCCCGTTTCAGTCGAGAGTAGGCGCTGGGCGGATTTTAAGAAAACGCTTATTACGCAGATTTGCATGCGCCAGACGCATGCAGGTTTCAGGGCGCTGAAGCCAGTGTGGCGATTTCGCCCGCCAGCCATTTCTCGAAGGCGCGTGCGGCACGCCGAGGCGTCTTGCCGCTGGGTGTCAGCAGGTAGTAGCCACCTACCGCGCCGACGCTCTTGCGGCAGGCGGGCACCAGCGCGCCGGACTGTACGTGGCGGTCGATCATTGGCTGCCAGCCGAGCACGATGCCGTGCCCGGCGACCGCCAGATCGACCAGCACCGGATACAGATTGACGGTCATGCGCTTACGGATCAGCGAGGCATCGACACCCTGGCGGCCGAACCAGTCACCCCATGACAACCATTGACGCTGGCCGTCTTCGAGCATCAGCAGGCAATGATCCAGCAACTGCACGGGCTCCAGCAGACGTCCGTCCAGATAGTCGGGCGAGCAGTAGGCATTGACCGATTCGGCGAACAGCAAACGGCTGTCGAGACCCGCCGGTGAGACTTCGCGGAGAAAATACAGCGCCAGATCGAATTCGGCGCGAATCAGCGAATCCAGCCCGTCGACCACGCGCAGGCGGATATCCACGGCCGGGAAGGCATCGCGATAACGTCCCAGCAAAGGCCCCAGCCACAAGGCCGCCACGCCACTGGAGCAGGCCAGGGTCAGCTGCTGATCGCCGCTGTGAGTGATCACCTGAGCGGTGGCCTCGGCGCACAACGTCAATACGCGCTGGATCTGCTCGGCGTAAATCTGCCCGGCGACCGTCAGATGAATGCGCTTGTGCTCGCGACGAAACAGCGCGCGGCCGAGAAATTCCTCCAGTTGCGCGACCTGACGGCTGATCGCGCTCTGGGTCAGGTTCAGTTCGCTGGCGGCACGCGTGAAGCTGCCATGCCGGACGGCAGCTTCGAAAGCGATCAGGTTCTGCAGCGGCGGAAGAGGCTCGATACGCACAGTGGCTCCTGTTGCGGGCAGGTTTTACAAAGTGTCGGGAAACGGCGTCGACAGCAGCCAGTCCCTGAACACGCACAGCGATGGCAGGTTCTGAAAACGCGTGGCGTAGGCCAGGTAATAATTGCGTCCGCTGTCCAGGGGCTCGAACAGGGTGACCAGTTCGCCACTGTGGATTTCGTCCTGCACCAGAATGCGCGGGACCAGCGCGACACCAATGCCGGCCGCGACGGCCTGGATCAGGTGCGAGGTCAGTTCGAAGCTCGGACCGGGGCGCATGATGTGATGGTCCAGCCGATTACTGTCGAACCAGTCCGACCAGGCATTGGGCCGCGACACCACGCTTAGCAACGCATGCTGGGCAACCTGCGCCGGGGTCATCGTCTGGTAGCCGGCAAGGGCAGCCGGGCTGGCAATCACCACCAGTTTTTCACTGACCAGCGGATGGGCGATGTAACCGGGCCAGTTGCCGTTGCCGGCACAGATTATCGCGTTCATTTCGCTGGCGGCGGGCGTCAGGTCGGCATGCACGATGCGTGAGTGGATATGCACCACATAGCCCGGATGCCGGGTGTAAAAGTCATTCATGCGTGGCAGCAGCCACTTCGAGCCGAAGGTCGGCAGCACGGCCAGATGCAGCGTGCCGCCTTCGGCCTTGTGCGCGATGGTTTGCAGGGTCGCACTGCGGATGCGGCCCAGCGCGGCAGCCAGCTCATGCTGATACAGCGCGCCTGCGGTAGTCAGCTCGATGCGTCTGCCGTCGCGCTTGAACAGCTCGACTTCCAGTTGTGCCTCCAGCGCCTGCACCTGCCGGCTGACGGCGCTCTGGGTCAGGGCCAGTTCGTCTGCGGCCTTGGTGAAGCTGCCATGCCGGGCGGCCGCCTCGAAGGCGAGCAGCAGCGACATGGAGGGCGTCAGTCTTCGGGTGTTCATTCATAAAGCTCATGGAAAAACGGCAGGTTTTACGTTTGCACTGACGCATGACAGGCCGGAGAATCACGCTGACCGTTGATAACGCCATGCATTCGAGCGTTTCGAAGCATACGTGCTTTGCATATAAAACGCCTAGCGAGGAAGACCACCATGATTGCGCTGTTGAAACCGACTTCCGAGCAGGTCGGTCACTATGACCGTTTCCTCAATGCCCTGGCGGAGGGCGGCTTTCGTGGCGAAATAGCCCGTGACCACGGTTCGCGCACCGTACTGGCCACTGACAACTCCATCTACCAGCGCCTGCCACAGGCTGCCGTGTTCCCGATGGACAGCCATGACGTCGCAATCGTCGCCCGGCTGGCGGCGCGGCCCGAGCACCAACAGGTGGTGTTGACCCCGCGCGGCGGCGGCACCGGGACCAACGGACAGTCGCTGACCGACGGGGTGGTGGTCGACCTGTCGCGGCACATGAACGCTATTCTCGAGATCAACGTCGAGGAACGTTGGGTGCGCGTGCAGACCGGTGTGGTCAAGGACCAGCTCAATGCCGCGCTCAAGCCGCACGGGCTGTTTTTCGCGCCGGAACTGTCGACTTCCAACCGCGCCACGATTGGCGGCATGATCAACACCGATGCCAGCGGGCAGGGCAGTTGCACCTACGGCAAGACCCGTGATCACGTCCTTGAGCTATCGACCGTGTTGCTGGGCGGTTCGTACGTCAACAGTCATGCACTGAATGTCGAACAACTGGCCAGCGAGCAGGCACGCGTCGACCGCGCCGGGGACGTTTATCGTTGCGCGCAGCAGATTGCCGATACAAAGGCACAATTGATCAAGGATGTTTTCCCACCGCTTAACCGCTGTCTGACCGGTTACGATCTGGCGCACCTGCGCGAGGAAGATGGGCGTTTCAACCTCAACAGCGTGCTCTGCGGCTCTGAAGGCTCGCTGGGTTTTATCGTCGAGGCCCGACTCAACGTCCTGCCGATCCCCAAACATTCGATTCTGGTCAACGTTCGCTATGCCGGTTTCATGGACGCCCTGCGGGACGCCAAGGCCTTGATGGCGCACAAGCCGCTGTCCATCGAGACCGTGGACTCCAAGGTGCTGATGCTGGCCATGCAGGATATCGTCTGGCATGGCGTGGCCGAGTATTTCCCCCAGGACCCTGCAACGCCGACGCTGGGCATCAACCTGATCGAATTCAGCGGCGATGAGTTGAGTGAGGTGGAACAGCGCGTTCATGCGTTCGTTGCGCACTTGCAGACTGACACGTCGGTACTGCGCCTCGGCCACACGCTGGCGGCTGGCAGTGCGGCAGTGAACCGCGTCTACACCATGCGCAAGCGCTCGGTGGGGCTGCTCGGCAACGTCAAGGGTGAAGCCAGGCCGCAGCCGTTTGTCGAAGACACTGCCGTGCCGCCGGAAAATCTTGCCGATTACATTCAGGAGTTCCGTGCGCTGCTGGACAGCCACGGCCTGCAATACGGCATGTTCGGCCATGTGGATGCCGGCGTGCTGCACGTGCGGCCGATTCTGGACATGAAGGACCCCGCGCAGGCTGCGCTGATTCGGCCGATTTCCGACGCAGTCGCGGCGCTGACCAAGCGTTATGGCGGGCTGCTGTGGGGTGAGCATGGCAAGGGTCTGCGTTCGCAATACGTGCCTGAATATTTCGGCGAGTTGTATCCCGCGTTGCAGGCCCTCAAGGCCGCCTGCGACCCGTTCAACCAGCTTAACCCCGGCAAGATCGCCACGCCTGCCACAGTGCCCGACGCGCGCCTGACGCTGGTGGATGAAGTGACGTTGCGTGGCGATCTGGATCGTACGATCGATGAACGGGTCTGGCAAAGCTACGACAGCGCGTTGCACTGCAATGGCAATGGCGCCTGTTACAACTATGACACCGACGACGCCATGTGCCCGTCATGGAAAGCCACCCGTGACCGCATTCACTCACCCAAGGGCCGCGCTTCGCTGGTCAGGGAATGGCTGCGTCTGCAAGGCGAGCAGGACGTCAATGTCCTCACCGCCAGCGCCAGGGCGCGCAGTGCCAATGTGCTGAAAAGCCTTGCCGAGCGAACCGTCAACAGTGTCGCCAGGGTGGCGGGGCAGAAGGATTTCTCCCACGAAGTCTACGACGCCATGGCCGGTTGCCTGGCCTGCAAGTCCTGTGCGGGACAGTGCCCGGTGAAAGTCAATGTGCCCGAGTTCCGTTCGCGCTTTCTCGAGCTGTACCACAGCCGCTACCTGCGCCCGATCAAGGATTATCTGATTGGCTCGCTGGAGTTCAGCATTCCGCACCTGGCGCGCTTTCCGAAGCTGTACAACGCGATCATGGGCGCAAGGCCGGTGCGTTACCTGCTCGAACATGTGGCCGGCATGGTCGACAGCCCGTTATTGAGCCTGACCGACTTCCGTGCGGCTTGTGCTCGCTGGAATGTGGGCATCGCCACGCCGCAGCGTCTGGCCGCATCGAGCGAGGAGGAGCGCAAGCGCACGGTGGTGCTGGTTCAGGATGCATTCACCCGATACTTCGAAACCCCGCTGGCGGCAGACTGGCTGGAGCTGATTTCACGTCTCGGTTATCAGGTCTACCTCGCACCGTTTGCGCCCAATGGCAAGCCGCTGCAGGTGCAGGGTTTTCTGCAGGCGTTCGAGAAAGCTGCCGGTTTCAACAGTCAGTCGCTGGGCAAGCTGGCCGGGTACGGCATCCCGCTGATCGGTCTGGACCCGGCCATGACCCTGGTTTACCGCCAGGAGTACAGCAAGACGCTGGGCAGCGAGAATGTGCCCGAGGTCATGCTGCCGCAGGAATGGCTGGCGTCCACAGTCGAGGAAGGTGGTGATGGCGCGTCGGCAGAAACGTACTACTTCCTGCCGCATTGCACTGAAAAGACCAACGAGCCCGCCAGCGTCGGCCTCTGGCAGAAAGCCTTTGCCCGCGCCGGGCTCAAGCTGGAGGTGCTGGCCAGTGGTTGCTGCGGCATGTCCGGCACCTATGGGCATGAAACCCGAAACGCGAAAACCAGCGATACCATCTACCGTCAGTCCTGGCAGCCACTGGTGGCGCGGCACGGCGGTGAAGGTCGACTGGTCGCCGATGGCTACTCATGCCGCAGCCAGGTCAAGCGCCAGGATGGCAAGGTGGTGCAGCATCCATTACAGGTACTGCTGGAACGGGTGAGGGCGCTATAAGAGAGGACGCAGAGCGTCCAGAACGGCATGCCCACGCGGAGCGTCGCACGATAGTGGCATTTTCCAGCGTGGGAATGCCTTGCGTGACGCTCAGCGTCACCGATCTGCGTCGCGCCGTTCGGTCAGAACTTAAACCAGGTACTTGTTGAACCACCCCAATGTACGATCCCAGGCCAGTTTGGCCGCTGCTTCGTCGTAGCGTGGGGTGGAATCGTTGTGGAAACCATGATTGGCGCCCGGATAAATGTACGTTTCGTACGTCTTGCCCGCCGCTTTCAAGGCTTTTTCATAGGCTGGCCAGCCTTCGTTGATGCGGGTATCCAGTTCGCCGTAGTGAATCATCACCGGCGCCTTGATCTTCACCACGTCTTCGGCGTTGGGCTGACGCCCATAGAACGACACCGCAGCACCCAGTTCCGGATACGCGACCGCAGCAGCATTGGCCACACCGCCGCCGTAGCAGAAACCGGTGATGCCGACCTTGCCGGTGCTGGCGTCATGCTTCATCAGCCACTCGATGGCGGCAAAGAAGTCGTTCATGAGCTTTTCCGGGTTGACTGTCTGCTGCAGCTCACGGCCCTTGTCATCGTTGCCTGGATAGCCGCCGACCGATGACAGCCCGTCAGGTGCCAGCGCAATGAAACCGGCTTTGGCAACGCGGCGCGCCACGTCTTCGATGTACGGGTTCAAGCCGCGATTCTCATGTGCGACAACCACTGCCGGTACTTTCCCGGTAGCTTTGGCCGGGCGTACCAGATAGCCGCGAACCTGACCGTGCCCGTTGGGCGAAGGGTAGGAAACATACTCGGCAATAATGTCCGGGTCGGTGAATTCCACCTGTTCGGCCAGCGCGTAGTTGGGGCTCAGCGAGGCAAGCAGCGCGCTGGCGGTCATGCCGCCAAAAGTGAACAGCGCTGCTCGGTCGAGAAACTCGCGCCGATTGATCCTGCCGTGCGCGTAGTAGTCATAGAGCTCAAGCAGTTCAGGAGCAAAGTCTTTTGCAGTGAGACGTTCCATCGGTACGCTTCCTTCCGAATCATTCAGGGCTGCCTGCGTCTGGGCGGGCTGACGAGCAATACGTGATCGACACAAGGTCCGCTCCCGATAGTATTTGCGGAGCATCAGGATCGCTACTGTAAAACGACGAAAAACCGCCATCCGCTGCCCGTGGGTGCAAACTCACTGCGTAATGCCAGATGCTGCCGACACGGCCGGCGGAATATGAAAAAGTCAGCCACGGGATTGCACTACCCGGGCTCAATGATGTCCATTTGAATCCTTCCGGCATTCACTGGGTTCGGGCGCTGCAGACAAACATATTATCCAGTCGCTGTATAAAGCGGCGTCGGTTCAGGCCGACAATACGTCATGATCTCAACCCTACGCCGAGGGTCATATTCCACCTGCATTTCGAGATAACGTGATGATGAGCCTTCCGACGGAAGACCGCACCCAGCTGTTCAAGGACACGGCTATCCAGTTCTGGAAACACATCACCCCGATCGTTTATGTCGCTCTGGGCATTCACTGTGTGTTGCTGACAGTGTTTCTGGGGCTGGGCATGAAGATCATGTGGATGGCGAACATCGTCAGCACGCTGATTTACGTCAACTGCATCTACCTGATCCGCAGGGGGCGGCATCGACAAGCCGGACAACTGATGTGCCTGGAGATCATCGGCCATGCCGTGCTCGCGACATGGCAACTGGGCTGGGAAAGCAACTTCAGTTTTTACATATTTTGCGTGATTCCGGTCATTGCCTTCACGTTTCAACTCAACGTCATCAGACGCATTGCCTACAGCGTGGCGATTCTGCTGTCGCTGGTGGGCTGCTTCGTTTTTCGCCGATACACGGGGCAGGGAACCGGTCTGAGCCAGAACGTGCTGGATGTGTTCGGTATCGTCAACGTACTCACAGCCACCACTCTGTCGATTTACGCCACTGCACTGTCGGTACGTTTCACCTCGTCGATGCAACTGAGCCTGTTTCATATCGCCAACCGCGACAGCCTGACCAATCTCTACACGCGCAGACGAGTGCTGCATCGCATACGCGAACTGGAAGCCAGGCGGCAGGGGCTGTCGGCTTCGTTGATCCTGCTCGACATCGATCATTTCAAACAGATCAATGATATCCATGGGCATGAAACCGGCGATGTGGTTCTGCAACGGGTGGCCGAGATCATCGGTTCAAGCGTACGCAGCAGCGATATGGCGGCACGCTGGGGCGGCGAGGAATTTCTGGTGCTCATGCCGGACACTACGCCCGAAGATGCGCTGCGCGCGGCCGAACGTATCTGGCGGCGTATCGCCGAAGAGGCCGGGCGGATCAATGAGCGCATCATCGCCGTCAGCGCTACAGTCGCGGTGGCGACCATCGCCACGGGCGAGGCGTTCCAGCTGGCCCTCAATCGTGCCGACACGTCGCTGTACATGGGCAAACAGCAGGGCCGAAACCGGGTAATGATCGCCGGATGAGGTGCTTGCTCACGCCAGGCGCTACCAGCGTGTAGACTTTCGCGCTTTGAACCGGGGAGCACTGTGTCGTGCTTCCTCATCGGCGATGTATCGATCAAGGCATGCTTATGGATTTGCGTCAGCTCGAAGCCTTCGCGGCGGTCATGTCGGCAGGCAGTGTCACGGCGGCAGGGAAAATGCTCGGCCGGTCTCAACCCTCGGTCACCCGGGCCATTCAGGAACTTGAGCAGGAGCTGGGCTTTGCGTTGTTCGAACGCAGCGGGCCTAAGGTCACGCCTACCCACAAGGCGTTCATGATGTATGGCGAGGTGGAGAGTGCGCTGCTGGGTGTGCGCAACATCCGCCAGCGTGCGCAGCACATTGCCCAGGAGGAGAACCACCAGATCAAGCTGGTGGCGATCTCGGCCCTGGCGGCCGGCCTGCTGCCCACAGCCTTGTCGCGGCTGCCCGAGCACCTGCGCCCGCAACAGATTCAGTTGCAGAGCATGTCTCCGGAGAACGTGGTTCAGGCCGTCCTGTCGAAAACCATGGACCTGGGAGCGGTCAGCCTGCCGCTGGAGCATCGTGGTCTGCAAATCCACTGGATCGGCGAGGCGCCTTGTGTGGCGGTATTGCCCGCCGATTCGGCGCTGGCCGCTCATGGGGTGCTGTCGATGGAGCTGCTGCGTCAGCAGACGCTGATCACCATGGCCAACCCTTATCGCTTTCGTCGACGCATCGACAAGGCGTTTCAGGAGGCGGGTGGTCAGCCGCCGCGCATGCTGGACACCAATACGTCGCTGATTGCCATGCAGATGGCCAGGGTCGGGCTGGGCATTGCGCTGGTCGATCCGTTCACGGCCATGGGCGTGCCGGTGCAAGGCGTGGTCGTCAGACCGATCGCCTGCAACATTCCGTTTTTCTTCGGGCTGATTTCAGCCTTCGCCAGCCCGTTGTCGGATGTGACGAGCGCGCTGATCGATGAAATTGCCGACAGCGCAAAAATCCTCTTGCCGGAAATGATCATGCACGAAGCCAGCGCGCACGATGCCCTGTTACAGAGCATTTATGCCGAGTAAGAGGGCAATGCATACAGCCTTCAGGCCCGGGCGTTGGTAGCGCCAGTCGTGGTGCGCAAGACTGAAGATCGGACGCAGCTCGCCCATGAATACCCTGGGTAACGCCTCGTTTTACGGCTCGTAAAGTCCTTTAATATTCTATTTGGGAATATAAATATGCTTTTTTGCGCGTTGCGAGAATAAAAATCGGCTTTTACTATTCTAATTAAGCATTCAAAGGCTTCAAGAATTCATTTATCACACTATTGGAATGATTCTTGAAGTGCTTTGAATCAAGGCTCGGGCTTGTAGCCCGATCATTTTTTCGAGTACCGATCAATGTCCGATGTGAATGCACTCGCTGGCCTGGCTGCTCTGGAAGCTCGCTTGCAGCAGGATCTGGCCTGGCTGGATCTGCCCGCCAGGCCATGGGTCAAACCCAGGATCAGCGCAGGGCAGGCCGTGCTCGACGTGGCGATCATCGGCGGAGGCATGG
The DNA here is from genome assembly GCF_030208985.1 of Pseudomonas sp. MEJ108. Classification (NCBI taxonomy): domain Bacteria; kingdom Pseudomonadati; phylum Pseudomonadota; class Gammaproteobacteria; order Pseudomonadales; family Pseudomonadaceae; genus Pseudomonas; species Pseudomonas sp. MEJ108. The sequence goes on along the minus strand of NZ_JARVSW010000004.1, from coordinate 127,984 downwards.
CCGGCCTTGCCCTGTCCGCAGAGCTGCGCAATCTCGGTGTCGCGGCGGTGATTTTCGATCAGTCACCAGCAGGTTTCGAAGGCCCTTGGGCCACCACGGCGCGAATGGAAACCCTGCGTTCGCCAAAGCAGCTGACCGGACCGGCACTGGGCTTGCCAGCGCTGACGTTTCGCGCCTGGTACGAAGCGCAATTCGGCGCCGATGGCTGGGCGTTGCTGGACAAGATTCCACGTTTGCAATGGGCCGAGTATCTGCGCTGGTATCGCAAGGTGCTGGCCCTGGACGTACGCAATGAGCACCGTATTAGCCGGGTAGCGCCCAGAGCGGACGGTCTGATTGAACTGGACGTTGTCACGCCGGTACAGACGCGGTTTCTGTTGGCCCGCCATGTGGTGCTCGCCACGGGGCGTGACGGTCTGGGCGGCCCTTGGGTGCCCGACTTTGCCCGGCAGTTGCCGGAGCATTTGTGGACGCATTCGGCGTCGGGTTTGCAGGACAGCTGGTTCGCCGGCAAGCGCGTTGCAGTCATCGGCGGTGGTGCCTCTGCGATGGACAGCGCCGCCACGGCGCTGGAGGCCGGCGCAACGCGGGTCGATCTGCTGATCCGGCGCGCCGAGCTGCCGCGCATCAACAAAGGCAAGGGCGTCGGTAATCCCGGCATGGTGCATGGCTACTGGCGCCTGCCGGACATCTGGAAATGGCGCATTCGCCACTACCTCAATACCCAGCAGGTGCCACCGCCGCGCGGCAGTACGCTCAGAGTGTCCGCTTCCGGCAAGGCGCGGTTCATGCTCGACAGCCCGGTGCTTTCCGTCGAACAGAGCGCTGCCGGGGGCGTCTGGCTGAATACGCCGAAGGCGCGTATCGAGGCGGATTTCGTGGTATTTGCCACCGGGTTTCGCACCGACTTCCGCCAGCGTCCGGAGTTTGCGCCATTCTCTGCGCAGATCCGCGTCTGGCAGGATCGCTTCGAAGCCCCGAGCGGCGAAACCGATGCGGAACTGGCTGTGCTGCCGGATCTGGGTAACTGCTTCGAATTTCAGGAAAAGACCCCAGGCGCCTGCCCGGGGCTGAACCACATTCACTGCTTCAGTTATCCGGCCGCGTTGAGCTATGGCGCGGTGTCCGGGGACATTCCTGCCATCAGCGAGGGCTCCAAACGTCTGGCCCATGCGCTGGTCGGGCAGTTGTTCAACGAGGACATCGCCCTGCATTTCGACACCATGCTCGATTACGCCGAGCCAGAGCTGCTGGGCGATGAGTGGGTCGTCAGCCAGCCAGACGCCGCAGAGTTGCGCCAATGATTGGCTGGGCGCTGCGTCGGTTGACTCAGTCGTTGCTGGTCATCCTGTTGATGACGCTGGTGGTGTTCGTCGGCCTCAATGCCATCGGCAACCCGATGGACATTCTGGTCGGTGAAGACCTCAATCAGGCCGAGCGTCTGCAGGCCATTGCGCATTTGGGCCTTGACCAGCCGCTGTGGCAGCAGTACCTGATTTTTCTCAAGGGCGCGATTCACGGCAATCTGGGGCAAAGCTTCGTGTATCACGAGGATGCCATGCGCCTGATTCTGCAGCGTTTGCCCGCAACGTTCGAACTGGCGTTCAGTGCCCTGTTTCTGGCGGTGGTCATCGGTGTGCCGCTGGGCATGTTTGCCGGTATGTACCCCGAGCATCCGCTGTCCCGGTTGATGATGGCCGCCAGCATTGTCGGCTTCTCGCTGCCAGCCTTCTGGGTGGCCTTGATGATGATCATGCTGTTCTCCATCACCCTCGGCTGGCTGCCGGCCAGCGGCCGCGGCGAAACCCGTGAGTGGCTGGGCGTGCAATGGTCATGGCTGACGCTGGACGGTTTGCAGCACCTGCTATTGCCGGCGCTGAACCTGGCGCTGTTCAAGATTTCGCTGGTGCTGCGCCTGACCCGTGCGGGCGTGCGCGAAGTGCTGCCCCAGGAATTCGTCAAGTTCGCCCGGGCCAAGGGCCTGTCACCGATGCGCGTGATGTGCATGCACGTCATGCGCAACACCATGATTCCGGTGGTGACGGTGCTGGCCATGGAACTGGGCTCGACCATCGCCTATGCCGTGGTGACTGAAAGCATCTTTGCCTGGCCGGGTGCCGGCAAGCTGATTCTCGACAGCATCAACATGCTCGACCGCCCGGTGGTGGTCGCTTACCTGATGGTGGTCGTGGTGATTTTCGTGGTGCTCAACCTGATCGTCGACGGCTTGTATTACCTGCTGGACCCACGCGTACGCATCGAGGCATCGCGATGAATGTCATTGAAAAAGCCCCGATCGGCAGGACGCTGCTGCAGGCCCAGTCGCCCTGGCGACGCGTGTTCACCGAGTTCTTCAGCTCGCCCACGGCGGTGACGGGCCTGGTGGTCCTGCTGATCATTGTGCTGGTTGCAGCCCTGGCGCCGTGGATTGTGGTGCAGAACCCCTACGACCTGATGCAGCTCAACGTCATGGACGCGCGCATGCCGCCTGGCAGCCTCAATGGGGACAGCGGTTACACCTATTGGCTGGGCACTGACGGGCAGGGCCGCGATCTGGTCTCGGCGATTATCTACGGGCTGCGCATCAGCCTGTGGGTCGGCATTGGCTCGGCGTTGATTGCGGCAGTGCTCGGTACGCTGCTCGGGCTGGTATCTGCGTATGTCGGCGGCTGGCTCGATGCCTTGTTGATGCGTCTGGTCGACCTGCTGCTGTCGTTCCCGGTGATTCTCATGGCGCTGATGATCCTTGCCTGGCTGGGCAAGGGTGTCGGCAACGTGATGCTGACCCTGATAGTGCTCGAATGGGCCTATTACGCGCGCACTGCACGCGGTCAGGCGCTGACCGAAAGCCGCCGTGAATACGTCGATGCGGCGCGCGGGCAGGGCGTGGGGCCGCTGCGTATTGTGGTTGGCCACATTCTTCCCAACTGCCTGCCACCGCTGATCGTGATCGGCGCCTTGCAGATTGCCCGCGCCATCACACTGGAAGCGACCCTGTCGTTTCTTGGCCTGGGCGTGCCGGTCACCGAGCCGTCGCTGGGGCTGCTGATTGCCAACGGCTTTCAATACATGCTCAGCAATGAATACTGGATCAGTCTGTTTCCGGGCCTGGCGCTGTTGATCACGATCGTTGCAATCAATCTGGTCGGTGACCGTTTGCGCGATGTCCTGAACCCGAGGTTACAGCGATGAGCGTGCCTGAAATGTCGTCTGTGCCTGACGCAGTCCAACAGCCGACCCTGGAGGTGCGCAACCTGTGCACTTCGTTTCATACCCGCGCCGGGGTGTTGCCAGCGGTGCGCGATGTGTCACTGCGCGTAGAGCCGGGACGCATTCTCGGCCTGGTGGGTGAGTCCGGTTCGGGCAAGTCGGTCACCGGCTTTTCGATCCTCGGCCTGGTCGATGAACCCGGACGCATCAGCGGCGGCCAGGTGCTGTTCAAGGGGCGCGATCTGACCAGGCTGTCTGCCTCACAACTGCGTGGCATTCAGGGCAACCGGGTAGCGATGATCTTTCAGGACCCGATGATGACCCTCAATCCGGTGCTGCGGGTCGACACGCAAATGATCGAAGCCGTACGTGCCCACAGCCCGCTGAGCAGGCGCGAGGCCCGCGAACACGCCAGCCGCAAGCTGGCGCTGATGGGCATCGCCAGCCCGGAAGAACGTCTGCGCGCCTATCCGCATCAGTTGTCCGGCGGCATGCGCCAGCGGGTGGCGATCGCCATCGCGCTGCTGCATGCACCGGACCTGATCATCGCCGATGAGCCGACCACGGCGCTGGACGTGACCATTCAGGCGCAGATTCTCAGTGAAGTGCAGAAGCTGGTGCGCGAGCAGGGCACTTCGCTGATCTGGATCACCCATGATCTTTCCGTGATCGCCGGGCTGGCTGACGATGTGGCGGTGATGTACGCCGGGCGCATCGTCGAGCAGGGTCCAGTCGCCGATGTACTGGATCGTCCGCAGCACCCCTACACACAAGGGCTGATCGACAGCTTGCCAAGTCGCAACCAGCGCGGCCAGCGCCTGCGGCAGATCCCGGGCATGGCGCCCGACCTGCTGTCGATGCCGGTCGGTTGTGCTTTCGCAGCGCGCTGCCCCAGAGCCTCGCAGGTCTGTGCGCAGGAGCCGCAACCCCACCAGGCGCGACCGGGCCAGACGGTTCGCTGTTTTCACCCAGGAGCGGCCGATGCCCAGTGATCAGATTCCCCTCATCGAGCTGCATCAGGTCAGCAAGACCTTCGGCAAACCCGTGGATGAGCGCTCCCTGCAGGGGCTCCTGCAACGGCTGCACCTTACGCGCCCGAAACCGCTGACCCATGCCGTGGATCGTGTCGATCTGCGCATTGCGCGCGGTGAAGTGGTCGGGCTGGTGGGCGAGTCGGGTTGTGGCAAATCGACCCTGGGGCGCATGGTTGCCGGGCTGCTGCCGGTATCCTCGGGCACCACATCGGTAGACGGCAAACCGCTGGAGAGCCTGACCCCGCAGGAGCGCAAGGCGCTGCGCCTGAAAGTGCAGATGATTTTTCAGGACCCTTCGTCAAGCCTCAACCCGCGTCTGCGTGTCGACCGGATCGTCGGCGAAGGTGCGCTGTTGCACGGCCTGACCGACCGCAAGGGCGCAGATGATTACGTCAGTGCGCAATTACAGCGTGCCGGGCTCAGCCCGCAATTGCGCCAGCGCTATCCGCATCAGTTCAGCGGTGGCCAGCGCCAGCGCATCGGGATTGCCCGGGCGCTGGCGGTGCAGCCGGAACTGCTGGTGTGCGACGAGTCGGTGGCGGCGCTGGACGTGTCGATTCAGGCGCAGATCCTCAATCTGTTCATGGATCTGCGCGACGAGCTGGGCCTGACCTATCTGTTTATCAGCCATGACCTGGGCGTCGTCGAGCACCTCTGCGACCGGGTCATCGTGATGTACCTGGGTCGTGTGGTCGAGACGGCATCGGTCGATGACTTGTTCGCGCGGGCCAATCACCCGTACACCCAGGCTTTGCTGGCGCAGATCCCGCGCTTCGATATTCGCAGTACCCGTTATGACGCGATCCAAGGGGAAATCCCCAGCCCGCTTGACCCGCCTGCCGGGTGTCATTTCCACCCTCGCTGCCCGCACGCCATGGCGCGCTGTCGCGAGGAAGTTCCAGCGCTGCGGGAGGTTTCGCCGAATCACCAGAGCGCCTGTCACCTGAATGACCAACGCTGAACGGGCACCTGAAGCCCGTTACCCTCTGCCATTGCGTACAAGGAACCACCCATGAAACCACTCGTTCGTTCATTGCTGGCGTCGGCCCTCTTGCTGGCCGCCGGCGGTGTCACGGCACAGGACTTGCGCATCGGTTACGCCGACCCGGTCTCGTCCCTCGACCCACAGCTGAACAATTATGCAGGCGACCGCTCGGTAGCGCTGCATGCCTTCGAATCGCTGGTCAGCCGCCGTGACGACAAGACCCTGCCAGGTCTGGCCAAGAGCTGGAAGGTGGTGGATGACACCACCTGGGAGTTCGCCCTGCGTGATGACGTCAAATGGCAGGATGGCACGCCGCTGACCGCTGATGACCTGGTCTTCTCCTTCGAGCGCGCGCGAAACGTGCCCGGCAGCGTGGCCTCGTATGCAGGTGCCATGCGTACCGTTGAATCGATCAAGGCCAGGGACGATCACACGCTGATCATCAAGACCCGTTCGCCCAATGCCAATCTGCTGCCGGACATCGATTCGATCTATATCGTCAGTCGCCATGCCGGTGCGGCAGCCAGCAGCGCCGATTACAACTCGGGCAAGGCGATGATCGGCACAGGGCCTTACCGGTTTGTCTCGTTCGTGCCGGGCGATCGCACGATATTCGCTCGCAACGACAATTACTGGGGTGGCAAACCGACCTGGGACAAGGTTGATTTCCGTTTCATCGCCAACGCCGCCAACCGTACCGCGGCCTTGCTGGCAGGCGATGTCGACGTGATCGACAAGGTATCGCCTACCGATGTGGCGCGCCTGCGCAAAACGCCGAACGTCAATGTCTTCGCCTATCAGGGGCTGCGTGCGCTGATCATTCAGCCGAGTTTCCGTGCCGGTCCGAACGAATTTATTCGCGACAACGCGGGCAAGCCGTTGGCCGAAAACCCGCTGCTGGATGTACGCGTGCGCAAGGCGCTGTCCCTGGCGATCAATCGTCCGGCCATCAACGAGCGCATCATGCAAGGCACCGTCACCGAAGCCAATCAATGGATGCCGGCCAACACGTTCGGTTACAACCCGCAGATCAAGAACATCCCTTATGACCTCAAGCAGGCCAAGGACCTGCTGGCGCAGGCAGGTTTCCCCGAAGGCTTCCAACTGACTGTGCATGTGCCGGGCGACCGTTATCCGCAGGCACCGGAGGTCATGCAGGCGGTGGCGCAGTTCTGGACGCGGATTGGCGTCAAGGTTCAGCTGGAGGTATTGCCGTGGGCGGTGTACGCGGGCAAGGCGAACAAGAATGAACTGGCGATCAGCGTGATTGCCTGGGGCAATGGCACCGGCGAAGCGGCCTATGCCCTGACCAATATTCTGACCACGGTCGACAGCAGCAAAGGGCAGGGCGCTTCGAACTGGGGCCATTACAGCAATCCGCTGGTGGACAAGGCCCTGGCTGATTCGACCGCTGAATTCGACGAGGCCAGGCGGCGCAAGATTCTCCAGGACTCGGTGCAGATTGTCAGCGATGACGTCGGCATCATCCCGCTGTTCCATTACCAGAACATCTGGGCAGCGCGCAAAGGCCTCAAGGTCGAGCCACTGGTCAGCGACCGCACTGCAGCGACCATGGTCACCGAGCAGCCTTGATTTTCTTCCATGACCGCGCGCTTTTGCCAGCGCTGCGCGAATGCAACTACAGCCTCGCAGGACCTTTCATGACATCGACTGAACATTCAACGACACCGGACGTGCTCGACAGCCTGCTGGGTATCGCGCCGGGCAGCCCGCTGCACGCGGTTCGGCATGCGCGGGACAAGGTGGCCCTGGCAACCCAGGGCAGCCAGAACTTGTTTTTCGACCCGGCACTGGCGCACAACCTGTCACTGAGCGAACGCCTCTGGGTGGCCTACTACGCAACGCTGCTGAGCGCGCAGCCGACCCTGAGCGGGTATTACCTGTCGCAGTTGCAGACGGCCGGCACCGAGGCAAACGTGCTGGCCGATGTGGACGCCAGCCGAATCGATCTGCTGGAGGATCAGCGTCTGGCGGCGATCCTGCGCTTTACCCGAACCTTGATCGAGTCTCCGGTACACGGCGATCAAAGCGCATTGCAGGCGCTGCAACAGCAGGGCCTGAGCACCGCTGAAATCGTGGTACTGGCGCAACTGATCGCTTTTCTGTCCTACCAGGTGCGTCTGGCCGCAGGGCTGGGTGCTTTAAAGTCTGCCGGAGCAGCCTGATGAGCGAACTCATAGAAATTGAAGGTTTCACCAATCAGGTGCTGGGCTGGAAGGCCTGGTTGCCCACCGTTGACCTCGACAGCGCGAGCGCCGAGCAGGTCGCTGTGCTTGAAGAAAGCCATCCGCAGGCCAAGACCTCGGATTACTACCTGACGCTGGCCCATCATCCGGACATTCTTCGCCAGCGCTCTCAGGCGTTCAACGCGATCATGTACGCCCCCGGCGGCCTGTCGCGCGCCGAACGAGAGCTGGCAAGTACCGTGGTGTCGCGTATCAACCGCTGCGTGTATTGCGCGTCGGTGCATGCGCAACGCTTCGAACAACTGGCCAAGCGCAATGACGTCATCGCCCAGGTATTTGCCGACCCCGCGACTGCAGGCACCACGGCACGTGAAAAAGCGATTGTGCAGTTCGCTATCGACCTGACGCTTGAACCGGCTTCGCTCAACGCCGGGCATATCCAGACGCTGTACGAACAGGGGCTGGACGAGACACAGGTACTGGACCTGATTCACGCCATCTCGATATTCGCCTGGGCCAACCGGCTCATGCTCAACCTGGGGGAGCCGGTGTTTCCCGAGGTGTGAGGGTGGCAGTGGCCAGGGCCGGTGATTGAGGTGCAGTCTGGCCCGGTCGTTGCAGGTTCACTGCATAAGTGAACACGCGACCCGGACACGATTGAGGTAATGGAATGCTGATAGCACACATTTCGGACACACATGTACGGCCCAGAGGGCAACTCTATCAAGGCGTGGCGGACTCCAATGCCATGCTGGCCGCCGCCGTCGACACGATAAACGCCCTCGACCCAGCACCCGATCTGATTTTGTTCAGCGGTGATCTGGTGGACGAGGGGCGGCCCGAAGAGTACGCGATGGCTCGGGAGTTGCTGCAACCGCTACGGCAAAAACTGCTGATGATACCGGGCAACCATGATCATCGGCAGAACCTGCGCGACGCCTTTGCCGAGCACGATTACTTCATCAATGATCAGGATTGCAGTTTCGTTTACTCGGGTTCTGCGCCGGTGCGCATTATCGGTCTGGATATCAGCGTCCCCGAGCAGCATCACGGCGATATGACCGACACGGCGACCCGGTGGCTGGACAGCACACTGGCGCTGGAGCCTGACAAGCCGACGCTGATCATGATGCACCAGCCGCCGTTTTCAAGCGGCATTCCCTACATCGATGCGTATCGCTGTGAAAGGGGCGAGCGGCTGGCGGAGGTCGTCTGCCGATACCCGGCCATCGAGCGCATCGTCTGCGGGCATATTCATCGCTTCATGCAGCTGCGCTTCGGCGGCACGCTGATGTGTACGGCACCGAGCACGACGACGGCCATCGCCTTGCGACTGCACCCCGAGGCTGCCGACGCCTCCTATGTCGAACCGCCTGCATTGCTGCTGCACCACTGGAAAGCCGACATCGGCCTGATCACCCATTGGGTGCCGATAGGCCGCTTCGAAGGACCTTTTGACTTCGCCTGAACGGGGATGACCCTGACAGCGCAGGCTGTCAGGTCGCCTGCTCCTTGGCCAGATTGACCAGGATGATGCCCGCGATGATCAGGCTGATACCGCCAATGGCCATCAAAGTGGGCACCTGCTGATAACGAAACGCTGCAATGACGGTGATCAGGGTAATGCCCAGGCCTGACCACATGGACGTGATCAGTGACATGGGCAAGTCCCGTTGTGCATACCCCAGACACACAATCCCAAGGCCATAGCCTGCTATCGAGGCAATGACCGGAACCCAGCGGGTGAAGCCATTGCTTTCTTTGAGCGCAATGGTCGCTACTGTTTCAGCGACGATACCTGCAAGCAGGAACAAATAAGCTTTTATGAGCATGACGGCAGATCGCTTTTCAGGCATTCAGGAAGGGAGAGAGATGATGCGGTCGGCGTAAAACCCGTTGAACGGGGTGCGCAAGGACACCGAGTAAGCGCCGGTCGATTGAAACTCCAGCCAGTCGCCTTCCCTGATATCGCTGGCGAGCGAGTAGGGGAAGGCCAGGCGATCCATGCTGTCGCAGGTGGGGCCAAAGATATTGAAGGTGGCTTCCGCCGAGCCGGCGTAAGGCGCAGTGTCTCGCCACACGCGTGCGGGAAATTGCAGCCATTGCTGGGCGGAGAGCAGACCGCCAAAAATACCGGCGCCGCAGAAAACACTGTGTTCGCGTCTCGACAGCACCCGTGCAAACAGCGACATGCCGCCGTAGACCAGGCCACGACCCGCTTCGCAGATCAGGTTCAGATCCTTCAATGTCGGGCTGGTCTGAATGTGCTCGCAGACCCTGCCAACCAGGTCCGGCGTATTACCCATGGAGTTCAGGTAATTGCCCGGAAACCCGCCACCGATATCCAGGTGCCTGACATGCTGGGCGGTGTCGCGCACGATGGCGTCCGCGTCATCGAGGGCTGCCAGCCACGGGCCGTCTTCAATGGCTTGTGAACCGACATGGAATGACAGCCCGAGTGACCAGTCAGTGCTGGCCGCCACTTGATGCACCAGTTGCGTCGCCAACGCCGGACTTGCCCCGAATTTGCCTCTGAGATCGTAAACCGCCGTCGACTCGGAGGGCGCGTAGCGCACGAACATGCTGATCGTGCTGTCGCGCTCGGGCAGTACGTCCCGCAACTTCGAGAGTTCCTCCTCACTGTCGAGCACAAATGAACGTACGCCATGTCGATAGTAGGCCTCGTGCAGGCAGTGGCGGGATTTCACTGGATTCATCAGGTATTGAACTGCGTTGGGCAGCGTGTTGTGCACCGTCTGCACCTCGGCAAGCGACGCCACGTCAAAATGATTGATACCGCCCTGGCTCAAGGCTTCAAGCACGTGCACGAGTGGATTGGCCTTCATTGCATACAGCACGGTACCTGGAAAACAGCCGCTGAATTGCTGCGCATTCCGGGTGATCCAGCGCGGGTCAACGGTATAGAAGGTGTCGTTGGTGTCATCGGCTAATTGTGCAAAAAGTGTGTCCACGTTGAACGCCTCTGATTTCGAAGTGTGGGCAAGTTTCGAGCAAGCTTCGTGCCACGGTTTTATCGAGTGGCTGAACAACTTAACGAGAACACTTTAATAAACATGTATACAAGACGGCCCACCAAAACAGGGCGATTTTAAAGTGTTCGAATCGGCGTGGTGCAGTTAAGTGCAGGCGCTGAAATAATAAACACAGGTAGCACTTTGCTATTTCCAAAAGTGGCTTATAAATAATTTGATACATATATTAAAGTAATCATATTCAATGCCTGATCGTAAAAAAGCCAATGAATCTAAAGGTTTGGCGTTCGACAGATAACACTCAGGATCCGCGTTGGCGGTTATCTGACGCCTTGCCAGTAGACGATGATCAATAACGGTGGCACGCCACTTGCTGTGTACTCCATCGTGAAGTAATGGTGCTTGTTCCATTGCGTCAGCGCTCGCGTTAACGACGACAACGTAATTCATGGTCATGGATCAGGCAGGGGGCTGCTCGGCACGCCGAATAGCAGCCCCAATGAAGTCACCGTTATCGAGTGGAAGGTATACATGGACTTTCGTGCTTTTTATTCAGGCAACGCCCGGCAGTTTCTGGCCACGCGCCAACTCGCTTTTGCCGAACTTGAAGAGGTTGTAAAACGCCAGTATGGCGATGCACAACTGGCCTTGATCAGTAGTTCTCCAGTACATGGCATCGCTAACGCGGCCAGTGATATAGATCTGATATGCGTAACCGATGGTCGGCAGTCCGATCAATCGATGGCCTCGCAGATCTACCACAATGAACACCATATGGAAGTGGTGGCATTTGCCCGCGAAGAAGTTGACAACGCGTTCTCCCGACTGGCAACGGACGCACACCAAACCACCGCCCAGAAACTCGTTGCGTTCAAACAGTGGGACAAGCAGCAGGCGGTATCGCGAAAGTACCTGGAGCGTCTGGTCTGCGCGGTGTCGACCGATCAGTCGCTGCCTTATCTGGACAGTCAGAAGGACCTGAGCTCGATCTGGTCCGCAGCAGCGTTCGATGACTTTCGCCAAAGTGCCTGCTTCTCGGTGCTGGCCTGGCGCAGTGGCGAATACCGCGCGGCCGCCGCCTATGCCTGCAACGCCGCACTGTTTCTGATGAACGCGACGCTGGCCAGCCACGGTTGGGTCAACTCCAATCGCAAGTGGACGCTGTTGCGCTGGGACCGCGCGCTCAACAGGTACGGCATGCTGGCGGACGACGGCCTTGCCCGCGCCATCGGGCAGCTGTGGCAGCGCGCCTATCCGGCCTGCGGCAATGGGTTGCAGGGCGCAGACCTCATGCACTTGTGTGAATTGACTCAACTCGCCGAGCAGACGTTCGCCTGCGAGGCCGCCTACGCCGAGCTGCTGCCGGGTATCGAGCGCTCCGCCGCCAGCAGGTTTCTGCCGGGGGTCGACTTCGTGCTCACCGACAACCAGCAGGCGACCCTGTTGACGCATCTGGATGTGCCGGAATTGCGCAGCACCCGCCCGATCGACCTGGCCGAGCAATCCCGGGAAGAGGCTGCGTATTTTCTGCGCGCCGCACGGGCCGGGCTGGTCAGTTTCTCACTCAAGGATCAACACCCTATGCAGGGAGCACACGCATGATTGCCAGCACACAAGCAGCCGTTCGCCATTGGTTTCCCCGGCTCGCTGGCGGCTATGTATACCCGGCGGGCCTCTACACGCAAAAGCTGATATCAGTGGCCTGGTTGCTTATGACCGAGCTTGAGGCGTATCTGGAAGACCTCGAAGGCGCGGCGGACGAGCCGCTGGTGGTGGATGCATTGAGAATCAAGCTGGCCGAATTGATGGTCGACATCGACTGCCGACTCGCCGGTGCCGACACCCCGAACGAACTGCACCAGTTCGCGCTGTTCAGCGAGTACGGCCTGACCGACGTGATTGCCCACACAGGCCCGGTCGCCGTCGAATGGCTCGGCGTTGCCGCTGACAGCGCTGCAGGTCACGACCATGAAGCAGAACGGCTGATCGAACTGTTCAAGGAACTGCTGGAAGCCTTTCCCGGAAAATTGTTCAACCCCTTGCTGCCGGGCACTCAGGGTCAGGTGTTGCGAACCCTGCGCGACTGGGACCGCTCCTGCCGCCTGGCAGGTGGTGATGCTGCCTTTCTGGCACCTTTGATGAGGTCTCTATGAACAGTCATGTCATGAGTGCGCCGGCGAGCGTGCCTGCGCGCAAATCCTCATTCGTCGAACGCTACGGTGCGGTGTTTGGCCGTGAGCAAGGCCTTATGTTGCGCATGGCCGGGCTGACCGCAGCCGAACACTCGGCCGAGGGGTCGTGGATAACCGATGACACCGGCCGCCGCTGGCTGGACTTCGGTTCCTTCGGGCTGCACCTGCTGGGCCACCGGCACCCTCAGGTCGTGGCTGCGCTGACGCGACAGGTCACATCACTGGGACTTTCCAGCCGGATCCTGGCCAACGAATCCAGCCTGAGCGCCGCCGAGCGGCTCGTGACATGTGTCGGCCGTCCGGGCAACGGCTTGCTTTACGGCAACAGCGGTTCGGAGGTCATCGAAGCAGCCCTCAAGCTGGTGCGCATGCAGACTGGCCGGCGGCGCATCATCGCCTTGACCCACGCCTACCATGGCCGGACTAGTGGCGCGCTTGCGGTCAGCTATGGCTATCGCGGGCACGCCGCGCTGATGCACGCCGAAGATGTCGTGTTCATTGCTGCCGGTGATCTTGCTGCTGCACGCCAGGCACTGGCAGAGGGCGATATTGCCGCAGTGATCGCCGAGCCGGTTCAGGGCGAGGGCGGAATCAGGCCGGTCGACCTGGATTTTCTGGGCGAACTTGCAGGTCTGTGTCGCGAACATGGCGCGTTCATGATTCATGACGAGATTCAATCCGGCCTGGGGCGCAGCGGATCGTTGATCTGCGGCGCGCCCGCCGACATCGTCGTGTTCGGCAAAACCCTGGGCGGTGGTGTGTTTCCGGTGGCCGCCGCCATTTACGACAGCAGCCGCTTCGGTGCACCGGCGCGTGATCCGGTCGTGCATGCCTCGTCCTACGCTGGCAGCGCGCTGGCGGGAGCCGTGGTCAACGCTGTGCTCGACGTGGTCAGCGATCCCGCATTCTGTCAGCGCGTCAACCAGCTGGGGCAGGTAGCCATGAGCATCCTGCGTGAGCGTTTACAGGACTGTCCTGCCGTGGCTGAAGTGCGTGGCAGCGGCCTGATGATCGGGGTGGAATTCACCTCCAGCAACTATGTGGCGCAGACCCTGATCGAAGCCGCGCAGCGCAATGTGCTGCTGGCGTTCTGCCTGAGCGCAACCTCCGTGCTGCGGGTGTATCCCGACGCGACCATCTCCCGAGACCACCTCGAACAAGGCATCAACAGTTTCTGTGATGCCGTCGATGCGGCTTATCGCTCCATTCAATGACGGAGAATTCCTATGCCTGATGTATCAACCAGCGTTCTTCTCGGTGACTTCGAGCCTGGCGAGGTCTGGCCGATTCTCTCGGACTTCGCTCGCTATCCCGACTTCATGAGCGATGTGCTGGAGGTGATCGTTCACCCCCGGCAGAGTGAATACGTTTCCAGTACGTGGCGCGTATTGATCAATGGCAGCGAGCTGACCTGGACCGAGCAGGACTGGCTGGTAACGGACGAACGCATCGAATTCAAGCAGACCGATGGCGACCTTGAGGTCTGGTACGGCGAGTGGCTGCTGATCCAGCGCGAAGACGGCTTGCACGTGGACCTGAACGTCACCTTCGACCTGGGCATCCCGTCGCTGGCCGAAGTCCTGCACCCTATCGGTGAACGGGCGATTCGCGCCAACAACATCCAGATGCTGGACGGGATACGCAATCAACTGCTCGCTCGCCGTCATCAGCGGGTTGCGGCAGGGGGCTGCTGATATGCGCTCGACACTGATCATCACCGGGGCCAGTGGTGCGCTGGGCTCCTGGTTCGTGCGCGACTGGCTCAGTCAGCATCCGGCCTCGCATGTGATTGCCTTGTGCCGTTCCGCGCAGGCGGCCAGTCGCTGCCTGCAGGATTTGCCTGCGCACAGCCGCTCGCGGCTCGAATGCCGGATCGCCGATCTGACAGACGCCGACTCCCTGAATGCGCTGGCCGCCACGCTGCCCGCCATCGAGTGCGCCACGGCAGTCCATCTGGCTGCCGATGTGGCCTGGGACAAGAGCTTCGAAGAGATGCACGAGTTGAATGTCGAAGGTGCGCAACTGTTCTGCGGCTTTGTCCAGAAACTGGTGCGCAAGCCGCATTTCATTTACGTGTCCACAGCGTTCACCCGTTGTGAAGGCTGGACCTATCGCAATGGCTATGAGGAAAGCAAGGCAGCGGCAGAGCGTGGTTTGCGTGAGACTTTCGGCACGCAGATGCCGATTTCCGTGTTCAGTTGCAGCCTGGTCATCGGCGCTACCGGCGATGGCGCAATCAGTCGTTTTCACGGCCTGTACCCGCTGATTCGCTTCATCAATGCCTTTGCGCCGCCGTTTCTGGTCGGCAATCGCCAGGGGTTGTTCGATCTGGTGCCTATCGATTGGGTGGTGGACGAATTGATCCACCTGGTCAGTCATTGCGTGGCCGGTGGCGAAGCGCGCGAGGTCGTCGCCTCGGCGGGGGATGCACGCCTGCCTTATGAGCAGGTGATCCGCATCATCGAGTCGCGCGTCGATCATGCGCGGCAGCAAGCCGGCATTGCGCCCTTGACCCCGGCACCGATCCTGCGCAGCCGGCAATGGGCATTCCTCAAGCGCTCGCTGGTCGCATGGCGGCCCGAAGGTATTTCGACCCGGGATTTCCGCTATTTCGAGCGCCTGTTGCAAATCTATGGCGTGTACGCCGAAAGCGATCTGGTCAGGCCACCGTTGAACGTCCGGAACCCGGCACCCGGCGCGGAAGTGTTTTTACCCAAAGCGGTGGATTACTGGCTGGCTCATGCGCCCGAGGCACGGATCAGCCTGGACAAGCTTGTCGCGAAATCGGCGGCAATGCACGGCTAGCAGGCCCTTTCAACGATTGAACGGGAGATGGAACATGGCAGACACAATCGAACTCGACACGATGGACAGTGGCGCTTACGACCGACGCTCCGAGCGTGCCACATTGGCACGCGACAACCTGTCACTGACCTCGGATCTCAAGCAACTCAGCCACTGGCGGCAGGCATTGCAGATAGGCGTGCAGTGGGCGGTGATCGTCGCCGCAGTCACGCTGGCTGAAGTCAGCGACTCGACGCTGGTGTGTCTGATCGCGGTAATCATCATTGCGACGCGACAGCACGCGTTGCTGGTACTCATGCACGATGCGGCGCATTTGCTGATCAGCCGTGACAAGCGGCGCAACGATCTGATCTCCAACGTATTCCTGACGTTTCCCCTGACGTTGAGCACGTCACGCTACCGGGCTCACCACATTGCCCACCACAAGCACCTCAACACGCCCGACGATCCGGACTACGCCGATGCCTTCGCACCCGCCAGTTCCGGACTGTTCTGGCAGGCTCTGCTGCGCGACATCAGTGGGCTGTCGACCCTGCAATCGCTACGCACGATGGACAGCTTCAGCGTGATCGGACTGTTCACTCACCCCGTGCCGTCGACCCGCATCGAGCGCTATCAGGCAATGGCCTTTTATACCTGCGCCGCACTGCTCATCACGGCTTTGCAGGCCTGGCCGGGCGTGCTGCTGTACTGGCTGGCGCCACTGGTGTTCTTTCTGCCGCCGATTCTGCGCATTCGCAGCCTGTCGGAGCACGCAGGGCTTTCGACCCAGAGTGTGAAGCGCGATGCACGCAGTGTCAGTCCGGGCTGGCTGGAACGAGGGCTGTTTGCGCCGTGCAATATCAATCGGCACTGGGAGCACCACCTCTTTCAACAGATACCCAGCTATCGCCTGGGCACCTTGTCTCGACGCCTGGCGCAACGCCTGCCTGGCTCGGCTGCCGCCTGCTGCACTCAGGGCTATCTCTTGGGGGAACGCAGCATGCGCGCCGAATTGTATGGTGCCAACGGCCGAGCGCGTGCCGTGGCCTCTCTGGATCAGGAGGCTTGAACCCATGATGCTGACCGGTTCTGAAATAGTGAAGATGCGCGAGGTCGGCAGTGTCGTCATCGAGCCCTTCGACCCCGCCCATGTCGAGGTCAACTCGTACGGCTGTCACCTGGCGGATCTGCTTCTGGAGTACCGCAGCGAGCGCATCGATCCTCACGGTGAGCTGGAGGTGGTCGAGCACCATATTCCGCCCGAAGGCTTCGTGTTGTACCCCAACCGTTTTTACCTGGGCGCCACTGCCGAGCAGATCGGCGGCATCGATTTTGCCAGCGAGCTTTACGCCAATGTGTCCACGGCATCCTGTGGCGTTTTCATCCAGACCAGTGCGCCGCTCGGTCATACCGGGGCGGCCATCAGCTGGACGTTGGAAATCGTTGTGACTCAACCGGTGCGGGTCTATGCCGGCACCAACGTGGCCAAGGTCTGCTTCTGGGCGAACTTCGGCATGACCACCTGCTACGCGGGACGCTACTTGGGCTCCAAGAGCACCGTGCCCTCGAAAATCATTCTGGATTGACCATGATATTGACCGGTAGTGAAATCGAAAATCGCGTGCGTTCGGGTGAAATCGTCATCAGTCCGTTTTCCCATGAGAACGTCAATCCCAACAGCTACAACTTCCGCTTGCATGACCAGATGAAGGTCTACGAAGACGATGTGATCGATGTGCGCGCCGAGGCGTCGACGCGAACCATCGAAATCGGTCCGGAAGGCTTTGAATTGCAGCCCATGAAGCTGTATCTGGCCTCGACCATAGAAACCATGGGCAGCACCCATTTCGTACCGACGTATGCGGCTCGTTCTTCGATCGCCAGGCTGGGCATGTTCATTAACCTGTCGGCGCCGCTGGGCGACATCGGCTTCGTCGGGCGCTGGACCTTGCAGCTGTATGCGCTCAACCGCATACGGGTTTACCCCGGCATGAACATCGGTCAAATGATGTTCTGGAACGTCAAGGGCGATATCGAGCTGTATTCCGGAAAATACCAGGGCGCGACCGAGGCCTTCGCGTCACGGATTTTCATGGATTTCGAGAAGACGCCGCGTCCGCAGCCGCTGGTGCCCAACCTTGCGCCATTCCCCGCTGCTGCAGCCCAGGAAGAGCTCGATGCCGCGCCCGATGCGCTGGCGGCCAGGCCCGGTCGAATGGCCACCGATATTCCACTGATAGCAGGAGGCCGTCGTGTCCAGTAAATACTCGACCTTGAAACACCTTGCCGGTGATCTGCCGGTGCCCGCCCTGAGCGCTCTGCAAGATGCCGATTACCGCGTGTTATGGCAGAACTTTGCCAGCCGCAAACAGGCCATTGAGGACACGCTGAAAACCGTGCGCATCACCGCTGGTGCCTTCCTTGACGAGCACATGGACAGAATCGCCCGGTTGGCCGAGTTCGAATGGAGTGACGCCGCCGACAGCCATCTTCAGGCATTGCTCGGGCAGGCAGGCTTTGATGCCGACAGCGAACTTGCCGTGCGCTCTTCGGCGAATATCGAGGATGGCAACCAGCACAGTTTCGCCGGAATCTTCAGCACGCATCTGTCGGTCAGCGGGTTGCCGGCGCTCAAGGCGGCGATTCTGGATGTCTGGCGCTCCGGGGTTTCCCGTCAGGCCATCCTGGAACGCTTGCGGGCGTCGATGCTGGAAACACCGGTCGAGATGACAGTGATCATGCAGCGCATGGTCAAGGCTCGCTTCGCAGGCGTCGCGTTCAGCCACGATCCGCTGACCGGTGAGGCCGTGACGCTGATTGAAACGGTCGCCTCGCTGGGTGAAGCGATGGTGTCCGGTGTGGAGAGGGGCATGTCGGCGCGGATCGGTGACCAGCAATTGCTGGAATGTGACCCAGCGCTGGAACCGCACGCGGCATTGCTGCTGGAGGTGGCCGCGCTGGCCTCCAGGGCATCTGCGGCGTTGGGCATGCCTGCCGACATCGAATGGGCAGTGGATGAGGGGCAACTCTGGCTGCTTCAGGCAAGACCCGTCACCAGCCTGCGCGAGGCGCGCAGCCTAGAACCGATGCTGGAGTGGACTGAACTCTACCTTGCCAGTGACGACGCACTGACGGATTTCCGTCCATTGCCTGCCTTTGCGCAGTACTTTCGGAGCAAGCGCCGTCCGCTGGCCTTGTTCGCACAAACCCACGGCGTCTCGGCAGGCCAGGCATTGCTGATAAAGGCCAATCGCCAGGGGCTGCTCGAACCGGCCATGAGCCAGGCACTGCTGGACAGGCTCAAGACCGATCAAGTGGTACTGGATTTCTCCGATCAGGTGCGCCAGCAGATCCTCGAGCGTGGCGCAGTGCGTGAACGGCTGCTTGAACTCAGCGATGAGCGGGTGGTGTGTTTCGTGCTGCGCGAATTTCTGAAAGGGGAAACCGGGCTCATCACCCAGGCGTGCGATGACGGCTCGACGACCTGTGAGTGGTCATCGGAAGGTTTGCTGGCGATCAATCGTGGCATTGCCGGCACTCAACGCGCGCGCCTGGCGACGAACGACCCGAGTGGGCCCGCCGATGCGCAGCAGCTGCACAGCATCACCCATGCAGCTGGCGCGCTGCTGGGCTCGGTGCAACTGGAATGGGTAAGGGCAGGGCAGCAGTTGCATCTGATCGATTTTTCGCCGTTGTCGACGTTCGTGCAGGTGCAGGACGCAACGGAAATCCGCCTGATTTCGCCAGGTTATGCCGACGGGCCGGTGGTGCTGGTCACGGCGGGGCGACAGCTGGAAGAACTGAGTATCTCGGCCACTGTTTCAATCAATTCGATCCCTTCGTCCAGCTCGCTGGGTGCCGAACTGGAAGAGCTTGAGCGGCAACTGCGTGTTCACGACGGACAGGCGATTGTGGTCTCGCCGCGCCCTTATGCAGCGCTGGCGGCATTGCTGCCGTTCGCGCGCGGTTTTGTCTTCGAGCAGGCGTCCATGCTTTGCCATCTTTCGATTCTGTTGCGTGAACACGGCATTCCTGCCGTGGAGTCCGAAGCGCTTTATCAGCAGGGGGTTGCCGGACAACGGATCACTTTCAGCCAGAGCCCCAAGGCGCTGCCTCACGCGGTCAACGAAGTACGGGAGCTACAATGACTACGGATATTTCACTGTTGTTTTTCGATCCGCACACCCTCAACGGCAGCCTCGATTCTGCGCTGGTCGCCATTGTCGACACAGAGGCTGCGCGAGCCCGTCACTCGGACAACGGCCTGTTCATCCCCAGCGGTACGTTGCATGCGCAGTGGCTTTCCAATGCCCATCACACTCATGTGCCGATGCCCATGAAAGACTTCGACTTTCAGGTGTTCAATGCCGGGCAGCGCAAGCGTACCCAGGACAGCCGTTCGCGCATGCATATGCTGGATCCGACGCTCAATCGTCGACCGTCCGATCAGGCCTTGATGGCCACCCTGGCGGTGACGCATCACCTCGATAAATGCAGCGTTTATCACTACGTTCACGAGGGCGAAGCCGGGGCCTTGTTCCTGCACTTGATGGATGTCGAACCGGTCGAGCGTGCTTCCTGGAGGGCCTGGCAACGTTTGGCCCGATCCGCTGCTGCGCGTGTGGCTGTTTCGCAACCGATGCTGAGTGATGACTGCTGGTACGTGCGCTGGCGTCCGGAAATGGAGCTGGAACGTAAATTCACCTCGTTTCAGATACCTGACATGTGGCAGTTGTCCACCGCGATGCACAAGGCGTTCGGAGAGGGCGCTTTCAAGGACCTGGTACTGGAAATCGACCGTGACTTTCAAACCTACGACTATGAATCGCATATCTTCGAAGTGACGGGCGACCCCGTCGAAACCGGTTACATCTCGTTCATTCCCCAGGCCGACGGGCTGATGGCGGTCAAGCGCAAATGGTTTCTCGAGAACGCGGAATTGCGCCGCGAAGACTTCAACACCGATCAGCCGGTGGCGTTTGCCGATATCGAAACTCACGCCCGCTCGATGACCTCGGCGAACCTGCGTCGGCTCAAGCCGTTCAGGCGCACCCGGATCGACATCAATTTCGAATCGCTGAGGACCGGTAATGGTTTCGGGGCGTACTTCGATGTCTGCCGCATGGTCGACGGGAGTGCGGAGTTCGCCCAGGTCGAAGTCGAATATTGCCGTAGCAGGACCCTGCACACGCTGCGCGAGGTGGAGGAAGACTTTGAAACCGTCTCCCACGTGATGCGCGACTTTCTGGCGGAGCGGCACCCGCCGTTTCAGCAGGATCTCTATTCGAAACTCGACTTTGCCCGTGAGGCGAGTCGGCTCTGAATTCACTTTGCCGGGGAGATGAGCATGTCGCAATCCACGACCACGCAGACGGCTATTGTGTTTGGTAGCTGGAAAATCCGTCATCAGGAGCCGTTCGGCAGCGATGACCACAGGTTGTATGCCATTGCTGCGGACACGGCGTTGCTGGGTGAACTGACCGCCGTCGCTGACCTGCGAGGCCGCCACCGGGTACTGGCACGCTGGGATGCCGACGGGGCGATGCTCCTTGAGGATTCGCACGGCGCGCTGGGCGACGAAAGCTGCCACAACCTGTCCGGTGCCGCCATCCCGCTGGCGATCATCCGCTTGCAGGCGGACCGGGTGCATATCAGCCATTTGCTCAATCGCATTGATGTGCATCGTTCGCTGTTCGTACAGCCGCCCCTCGAAATCGAGCAGCCTGCCGTCCCGCAAAACCTGTTGATCGCGCTGCGCAATGCGTTCGAGCGCAACCATCTGGCGATCAACAATTGGGAATGTCGCTACGCCACCAGCGAACAGACCTACGTCGAGTCCTTCGAGCTGGCACCTGATTGCCATGCGCGAATGCTCGGCGAGGCCTGGTTCGACGCCAGTTTCAGCCCGGTAATGGCGCCGTTCACCAGTCAGTGCGGTGACGAATTTCAGGTCTGGGACCACCAGGTCACCGCCGCCAGGGCGGAAGATGGTGGTTATGTATGGGTCGAGCACTGCAGCCGCAAACGCAAGCTGGCGGTCAATGAACCCATCGTGCAGCTGTTTCGCAGTGCGCCGGGCAGCCTGTCCGGCACCGTAAGGCACCTGTCGCTGGGCTCCCCGACGCTGGAGGCCATGGCCATGAACATTGACAGCACGTTGCAGGCGCTTGGCGAATACCGACGTTACGCGTTCAGTGCCCCTTGCGAATCCGTGGACAGCGGCAACCTCTTCGCGATCACCTTCGAGACCTGCATGCCGCTCGATTCGCAGGCGGGGAGTACGACGCGTGGTGAGGTGCGTTTTCTCAAGTGCCGGGGCGCGATAGACCCTCAGTCGATCAATGCCGATCTGCGCAGGCTGATGGAGCATCTGCAGGCATTTCTGAGCGAACGTCGCCAGGAGTGCTGGCCCCTGACTGACCGTTTTGCCTTTCTGCATTCGTCATCGCCTTTCATCACCCGCCCGGAGAGCCTGCACTCATGAGCCGTTATCTTTGCAATGGACGCTATCGATTTGAACTGGACGATCAGACCTCGGGCTCGGCACTGGCCCAGCGGCTGCGGGTGTTCCTTGCGCCTTACTTTGCCGAAGTGGACGACGACGGCCAGACAGCCGTCGACCTGAGGCTGCGGCTGCACGACAGCGCGTCGTTCAACGCGGCGTGGATGAGCCTCTGTGTGACGCCCGACATCATCCGTGAAACCTACGCTCCCGGCTTTACCCTGCGGGTATTGCGTGGCCATGACCCGGAGACAGGGCTGGACTACGCCTGGGATGCCGATACGCGGGTCGGTTACCGGATTGACCGAGCGCGTCACACGGTTGATTTTCATGGCGACGAAAATGCATTCATCCACTTGATCGAGCTGGTGCGTTATTACGGGCTGCTGGTCGAACAGGCCAAAGGCAGTGTGATCATGCATGCCTCGGCGGTGGTCGGGCCGGACGGCGGGATTGTTGCCATCGGCGGTGCAAAGGGGGCAGGCAAGACCACCACCATGCTCGACCTGGTGCTGTCCGATGAGTACCTGTACTTTTCCGGGGACAAGCTGCTGCTGGACAGCGTCGACGGTCGGATTCGCGCCCGCGGCTGGCCGGATTATCCGCATGTCGGTGTCGGCACATTACGTACACATCCAGAACTGGCAAAGCGACTCGATCTGGCAGCGGTGGCCGATGATCTGTCGATCGCGCATACCGAAAAACGCCTGTGCAAGCCCGAAGCCATGCGCGCCGCACTCAAGGCCAGCCCGGAGGGCTGTGGATGGCTGGAGACCGTCATCCTGCCCAACGTGTCGGCGCGGGGCAAATTGCGGGTCGATGCAATGGGCCGCGATGCGATTCTGGACCAGATCCACTCACCCACACTGTTCGAGTGGCCGCATCGTTTCGTTACCTCGACCTGGCACGGCTTGCTGGATGCCGGTTCGCTGACCGACAGCGTGCCGCCGCAAATTGTCCGTGGGCTGCTCGGTGTGCAGTGGCAAAGCCGCGTGGGCGTGGCGCGCGAGCTGATCAGCGCCTGATAAGGAGATCCTATGAACCACGCTAACCAATTGCGTCTGGCGCTGGTGGCCCCCAGCGGTTCCGGGAAGAGTACAACCGCCGGGTTGCTGCGTGAGTATTTTGAAACAGCCGGGCTGCCGGTCGAGGTCATCAAGCTCGCTCAGCCCCTGTATGAGTTGCAAGGCATGTTTTATGAGCAGGCCGGGGTGCAAGTGGCGAGCGGCAGCCAGAATCAGCGTTTGCTGGAGTGCATCGCACGCGAGCTGAGGGATCTGGACAGCCAGTCGCTGGTCACGAACTTCGCCCGACGATTGGCCCGATCCTGCGCGCAAGTGGTCATCAATGATGACCTGCGCGACGACACCGTTGACTGGCCGTACCTTCAGGCGCAAGGCTTTCAGGTGATCAAGGTGCTTGCCGATTCATCCGTGAGACAAACGCGTCTTGGACAACGAGGCGACATCAGCGTGGTGGAAAACAGCGCACTGGATCTGCAGATGCGTCGGATCGAAGCGGATTACGTGCTGCCCAACAGCGGCTCGCTCGAGCAGTTGAAGCAGCGTGTCGCTGTAGTGGCCCGGTGGGCGTTGGACGACTCTCAACGCCGGATCGCTTCATGAAGGGCGCTGATCCGCTGGTCTGGCTGTTGATCGACGGGTTGTCGTGGGAGCTGGTCAAGCGTTACCGGGCAGGACAGCCTGGACGGCCCTCGGCGCAGTGGCCGTGTTACCCCTTGCTGCCACTTTCACCCAATTGCCAGACGCCGCCATCACTGTTGTCGATCTTCAGCGGCGCACCGGTCAGCGAGCACGGCTTGACGGGCTATCTCGTCCCTGCGCCAACGCCGCAGGACTGCCTGGCGGTGGCGGATGCTTTTGAGGTCTGGCCGCGCCACATCGATATGGTCTGGGATGAATGGGCGCGCCAGGGCATCACTTTTCGCCTGTGTGCCGTGCCCTTTGTCCAGCCCGACAGGCTGGGTGACGCATTGCTTGGGCAAAGCTGTGTCTATCAGGGTTTTTCGCTGCGCCCTGAGGTCATTGAAAACGGTGGCTGGCTGCGTATCGAGGCCCTGAATGTGCTTGCCAGGGTCAGTCTGCAACAGGACGGCGCTGTGCTCGACTGGCCAGAAGACCATGGCCGTGCTGCGTGCCGGTTGCCGCTGGGCAGCACGGTGCACGTGCCGTTGTCGGGGCAGGCCCCAGGCAATGTGTGCAAGGCGATTGCACTGCGTGCGGTGCACATCGAAAACCGTGTTTGTGTGATCAGCTTCGGTTACCGTGAGGTCCAGGCGCTTGATCTGCAGGGCGACGCCGGCAAGGCTTACGTGGCCAATGACCTGACGGTGCTGTATCGCACCGGACAGTTGGGCAAGCGGCTGGATGAGGGCGGGCAGGGCGCTGCGGAATGGCTGCTGCTGGAACTGATGCGCGAGATGCATGAAAGCTTTTGCGACGACATTGTCGGCGCAGTCAGGGCCGGTGATGCACAGCGTGTCATCGGTTATTACCCGGTGGTGGATCTGCTGTCACATCATTTGCTCAAGTACCTCGCGCCAGACTGGGCCAGCGAATTGATGCAGGCGGTCGGACAACGCCTGTTCGACGAGATAGCGGGGTGGGTCGATGAGCTGATCCTGCGCTGCGTCGATGCCGCCGGTGGCGAGGTACGCTGCGTCGCTCACTCGGATCACGGCATGGCACCTGTCCATCACGATCTTTACCCCAACAGTTTTTTCGAGCAGCAGGGCTGGCTGGTCTATGACGCATCAGGCGTGCCGGATATGCACAAAAGCGCGGCGCTCTTTCATCCGGCCGACAACGGTCTGGTGCTGTTCAACACGGCGCGACTGGCGCTGTCCGGACACGACCCTGGCTCAGTGACCGAGGCCTGGCGCAAAAGCCTCGCACAGCCGTTTCGAGATGAGTGGACGATGTTCGAGTGCGCCGGCGGGCAGGTCTTTGCCGAAGGCTGGACGGGCGGCTGCTACTGGCAGGCTCCGCGAGGCACGCGACTGCTGGCCACTCGTTCAGAACACGCCGTTCGCGTCAGCCGAAAAGGTGGCGACCACACGGTATGTGCCACTGACCCGTGGTTGCGTGGCGTATTGCTGGACGCCAGCAGCACGCCCTTGCCACGTCCTGCCGACGCTGAAGTGACATTGCCCGCGATTCGCCATTGGCTGACAGCCACATTCTGACACCTGACTCGATAATTTCAGTCACAGGGAGCTTATCCATGCGTTTCGACAGCCTGCTTTTCGATATTGACGGCACACTCCTGCTCAAGGGGCAGCCTCTGCCGGGCGCAGCCGATGCATTGAGCTTCGCGCGTTCCCAGGGTTTGAGGCTGCAATTGCTGACCAACACCACGGCGAAGATGCCCGAGGAGCTGGCAGAGGAGCTTTGTCGCGCCGGAATCGAGGTCGTCCCCGACGAAATCCAGACCGCCACCACGGCCTGTCTGGGCTATTTGCAGCAACATCCGCACCTCAAGTGCCATCTGCTGGTACCCGATTCGATACGGCCGGCGTTCAGTGGCATCGCTACAGACGATACGACCCCGGACGTAGTGGTCATCAGCGATATCGGCGAAGCCTTTGACTACGCCACGCTGAATCGCTGTTTCCGTATGTTGCGAGGCGGTGCTCGCCTCATTGCGCTGCAAAAAAACCTGTTCTGGTTCGATCGTGACGGGGAGCGTCTCGATTGCGGCGCCTTCATCGTCGGGCTCGAGGCCGCAGCACAGGTACAGGCCCTGGTCATGGGCAAGCCGTCGCCGACGTTTTTCGAGGCTGCCTTGCGCAAACTCGACACTAGCGCCAGCCGCACTCTGGTAGTGGGCGACGACGTTCTGACTGACTGCGCAGGGGCGAAAGCGGTCGGTGCCAGCAGCCTGCTGGTGCGTACCGGAAAATATGACCCGAGGCTGTTCGAGGCCCATCGGCAAAACGTGGATGCGGTGATTGAAGGGATTGCAGATTTTCCACGCTGGTGGATGTCCGGCAGTGCCGCAGGTCATCTGCGCCAAGGTTAAGTAACTGGATTACAAGGACGAATCATCAATGCAGACAGCATGCGCCAAAAAGTTGAAAGAACGCCCGGAAACGCTATCCGAGCGGATTTACGCCCGGATCAAAGAAGACATTTCCGAGTTTCGTTTATTACCCGGCGAACGATTTACTGAAGGTGAAATAGCCGAGCGTGTTCAGGCCAGTCGTACACCGGTCAGGCAGGCATTGTTCCGGCTGGAGCAGGAAGGGTACGTGGAGGTTTATTACCGAAGCGGCTGGCAGGTGCGGCCCTTCGACCCTCATCACTTCGAGGAGCTGTATGACGTTCGGGTGGTGCTCGAGCTGGCGGCGCTCGCCAGGCTGGGTTTGATGGACCTGAGCGTCGAGCCGCTGATCGACGAACTCATACGCACCTGGCTGGTGCCGAAAAACGAGCGATTGAGAGACACCGATATCCTCGCCGGGCTGGGCGAACGCTTCCATTGCGCGTTGGTCGAGGCGGTGGGCAACCGGGAAATGGCCAGGCTGCATTACGAAGTCACCGAAAAGACCCGGACCATCCGGCGTCTCGAATTCAGCGCCTCCAGAATCGATGCAACGTACGAAGAGCATGGCAGTATTTTAAAGGCCCTCCTGCAACGTCGGCCGCGACAGGCTCAGCAATTGCTGGAAGCGCATGTAGAGCTCAATAAGGAGGAAGCGCGCAGAGCCACCCAGCATGTCTTGCGCCGCGCGCGTCATTACGCCGAGAAGAACGGCGAGCCCGCCAGATTGCGTGCGCAAGTGCAGTGAGCGGTTGCTACGGAGCTGCGCGTTTTGGTCGTTTGATCCATCACCGGTAAAGCAATGCTTCCAGTAACAGAGCAAACGCGGGCGATGCCTGGCGTCTGCTCGGGTAGTAGAGGTGGAAGCCGGCAAAGGTCGGTGACCAGTCTTCCAGCACCTGAATCAGACGTCCGGCTTCGATATGTTCGGCAACCAGATCGTGCGGAATGTAACTCAGCCCGAAGCCGTCGAGCGCCGCGTCCAGAAGCGGATAGACACCATTGAACGTGACTTGGCCTGTGACGCGGACGTTCAGGGTTTCGCTGTCTTTGGCGAACTCCCAGGCATACAGGCCGCCATTGGTAGGCAGGCGCAGATTGTTGCAGCGGTGCGCGGTCAGGTCTCTGGGCGTCTCGGGTTTCGTGCGGCCTTCGAAGTAGGCTGGAGAACCGACCACCGACAGACGCATGTCCGGGCCTATGCGGGTGGCGATCATTCCGTCCGCCACGGCTTCACCCAGACGCACGCCCGCATCGAACCCTTCGGCGGCGATGTCGACAAAGCTGTAGTCGCAACATACCTCGACACTGATGTCCGGGTATTTGTGCAAGAAGGTCTTGAGTACTGGCCGGATGATGAGGTCAAGCGAGTGATCCATCGCATTGATGCGGATCTTGCCGGCAGGGGTGTCGCGCAGGTCGCTCAGTCCTGCCAGCTCGATTTCGATTTCATCGAAATGCGGGCCGACTTTCTGGATCAGGCGTTCGCCAGCCTCTGTGGGCGATACGCTGCGCGTGGTGCGTGTCAGCAGGCGCAGGCCAAGGCGCGCTTCCAGGCTGCGAACGGTGTGACTCAGTGCTGATTGTGAAACACCCAGTCTGGCAGCTGCCTTGGTAAAGCTTCGCTCTTTGGCGACTGCGAGGAAGGCAAGCAGATCAGCGGCGTTTTCCCGAAGCATTGATGAGCCCTGTCGATAAGTATTTTCGAATTGTAGCCGATAGTCGCAATAGTTCTCGGCGGGTAGATTGGAGTGACTTCCAATAACGCTCAAGGATTCCCATGATTGTCATCAATTCCAGCGGCTCACAGCCTTCCGCCAGCGGCCCGACCGATTATTTCACCGGTACCGTGCGCATCGACGCGCCATTCAAGGGCTCGGAAGACGCGAGAATAAGCGGAGCCACGGTGACGTTCGAACCGGGCGCACGCACTGCCTGGCATACCCATCCCCTGGGCCAGACGCTGATTGTCACGTCAGGCGCCGGCCTGGTGCAGGAAAAAGGCCAGCCGGTTCGCACCATCAAGCCCGGCGATACCGTGTGGATTGCGCCCAACGTCAAGCATTGGCATGGCGCAACCGCAACGACGGCCATGACCCACATCGCTATTGCCGAGGTGCTGGACGGCGAGGTGGTTGACTGGATGGAACCGGTCTCGGATGGCGACTACCACGCGGCTAATAACAGCGAGTAACTTGCCCCAGCGCACTGCCTCGGCCATGACGCGTAACGCGTTGCCGCGCTTGGACAACTGATAAGCGTGCAGGGGATCGGTGATATGCGTTTCGTGCAGCATGGGCAGCGCAAGTAGTGCATCCACCGATGTGGTGGCCAGCGCCTTGGCCGCCGCATCGGCGTTGTCCTGACGCAGGTCGGCGAGCAATACGTGCCTGCCCGCGCTGACACGGCGGGCGATGGCTTGCCCTATGGAGCCTGCACCGATGACTACGATGATTTTTTTCGGGTTTTGCATGACCAGTTCCTCGGTGAAACTCGAGCGAATCCGCATCTGCAGATCAGCTTCGTGATGTCCGGATCACCTTATAGGCCTGTCATTTTTTCAACAATGGAGCATTATCGGGATAGACTCATGAATCATATTCATGAACTTCGGCTTTTGCTCATCTCAGCCTCGGCTGCACCGAATCCGCCAGTTGCGTCAGTATCAGGCAGCACGACACCGCGCCTGCATCCAGTACGCCGAGCGACCGTTCGCCGAGGCGACTCGCCCGGCCTATCTTCGCCACCAGATCACGGGTGGAGTCGCGCCCTTGTGATGCGGCGCTTTTCATCGCATCGAGCGCTGCGCTGAACGATTCACCCCGGGCGTGGGCCTGCTCGAAGGCTTCGACGGCCGGAATCAAGGTATCCATCAAGCATTTGTCGCCGACCCCGGCTTCGGTGATGTCCTGCAGTGAGGTGAGGCCGCCGCGCAGCAGGCTGGCGAAGGCCGCGGCGTCGATCTGTTCGCAGCCGCGCACCTGATCGGCCATGCCGATGAACAGACTGCCGTACAGCGGGCCCATGGAGCCGCCGATGCCTTCCATCAGGCTCAGGGTCAGTTCGTCCAGCGCTTCGGCGAGGCTCAGTTGGCGGCCTTCGATGGTACGACCGCAGTGGGCGAAGCCCTTGGCCATGTTGATGCCATGGTCGCCGTCACCGATCGCGCCATCCACTTCGCTGAGGTATTCGCGGTTGGCGACGATCACGCTCACCAGGTCGGCAACGATAGGAGTGCCCTGTTGTGCAGGGAGATGCGTAGAGAATTGCTCGCTCATGGTTTACTCCGCCTGGGTCATGCCGATGGACCGGCAAGGGTGGTCGATCAGGGTTTTCAGTTCGGCGTCCAGGCCCAGCAGCGTCAGGGTTACCCCCATCATCTCCAGCGACGTGAAGTAATTGCCCACGTAGCAACGATGGATTTTCAGGCCCCTGGCCTTGAGCAGGCGCTCCACTTCGGCGTAGAACACGTAGAGTTCCATCACCGGCGTGGCACCGAGGCCTGAAACCAGCACGACTACGCTGTCGTCCACGCTGAAATCCCGGTCGGCCAGGATCGGCTCCAGCATGCGCTCGGCCATGGCCGCTGCAGGCTCGATGTCGATGACTTCGATACCCGGTTCGCCATGGTGGCCGATGCCCAGCTCCATTTTGCCGTCGGGGATCTGAAAGTTGGGCTTGCCGACCGCCGCGATGGTGCAGGGCGTCAGGCCAATACCGATGGATCGGCATTGATCCACGGCCTTCTGCGCGACGCGGATCACGCCGTCCAGATCGTAACCGTTTGCGGCCGCAGCGCCGCCGATCTTCCACATGAAAATTTCCCCGGCCACTCCGCGTCGCTTGGCGATATCGGATTTCGGTGCCGAGGCCACATCGTCGTTGGCCACCACGGTACGCACTTGCAGGTCTTTGCTGGCGGCCATTTTCATCGCCAGCTTCACGTTCATGTTGTCGCCCGCGTAGTTGCCGTACAGGCAGGCGATGCCCGCACCGTGATCGGCCGCGCGGAAGGCGTCGAAAAAGCTCTTGGCCGTAGGCGAGGAAAAAATCTCGCCGACCGCTACCGCATCCACCAGCCCAGGGCCGACATAGCCAAGAAAGGCCGGTTCATGACCCGAGCCGCCGCCGGTAACGATACCGACGCGTCCTTGATCAGAGGGACGGGTTTTGCTGATGACCCGCGGGTTACCTTCACTTTGCGACAGCTCGGGGTGCGCTACCAGAATGCCGCGCAGCATGTCCTCGACCACCTGGTCCGGATCGTTTATCACTCGGTTCATAACGCGATTTCCTGTGTTCTTTTTATAAGGATCGGGCGGATCAGGGTTCCAGAACCACCTTCAATGATTTATCACCGCGTTCCATGACGGCAAACGCCTCCTTGAACTGCGCCAGGGGAAATTTGTGCGTGACGACGTCGCGCATGTCGATCTTGCGGTTGCCGATAAAGTCGATGGCGCGCGGGTACATGTAAGGGCCGAGGTGAGAACCGAGCACGTCCAGCTCCTTGCGGTCACCGATGATCGACCAGTCCACCGTGGCCTCATCGTTGAATACGCTGAACTCCACAAAGCGTCCGAGTTTGCGCAGCATCGCCAGGCCTTGGTTGACCGCCTTGTGGTGTCCGGTGGCTTCTATATAGATGTCGCAACCGTAGCCGTCGGTTATCTCGCGGATCTTTGCCAGCACGTCGACCTCGGCCGGGTTCCACACCTCATCGGCGCCCATGCGCAGGGCGAGGGCGGCGCGCTCGGGCTTCATGTCGAGAACGATGAGTTTTTTCGGGTTACGCATGCGCACCGCGCCAATGATCCCAAGGCCCAGTGTGCCGGCACCGGCGACGACCACAATGTCGTCAAAATCGACATCGGCCCGTTCGGCTGCGTGCAACGAGCAGGCCAGCGGTTCGATGAGGATGGCTTCGTCCGGGGCAATCGAGTCGGGCACCTTGTGAATGATGCCTTCCCTGGTAAAAATCATGTACTGGGCCATGGCGCCCTGCACGTTGTTCTGAAAGCCGTAAAGGTCGTGCTTCTGGCACATCCAGTACTGTCCGTGGTTGCAGAAGCGGCAGCCCCAGCACGGCACGATCTGCTCGGAGATCACCCGGTCGCCGATCTGCACGCCACGCTTTTCGGCGCCAGGGCCGAGCGCCACCACGCGACAGACGAATTCATGGCCGGGAATCATCGGTGGTTTGACGTAGCGAGGCTGCTCGGCATCGCCCCAGAACGAGGGGGCGCCGCGATAGGTCTTGATGTCGCCCATGCAGATGCCACACAGCTCGACCTTGGTGAGGATTTCATCGGGACCGGGGGTCGGCACATCCACGGTTTCCAGCCGGTAGTCTTCCGGACCGTGGCAGACCACGGCCTGCATGGTTTTCGGGATGACCGGTGAAAGTTGTTCGGCAGTGCGTTCGGTGACGGTGGACATGACGATGATCCTCACGACAGAAAATGAATTACTGGATGCTGTAGCCGCCGTCGATCACTACGTTTTCGCCGGTGATCATGCTGGCGGCGTCGCTGAGCAGGTACAGGGCCAGCCCGGCTATTTCCTCCGGCTGGGCGAAGCGGCCTGCCGGGATCTGCGTTTTGGCCCGTTCTCCGACTTCGCCCGCCCAGGCCTTTTTGCCCAGCGCGGTCTCGACGATGGTGGGCGAGATGGCGTTGACGTTGATGTGTGGTGCCCACTCCATGGCCAGCACTTTGGTCATGCCGACCACTGCGGCCTTGCTCGCGCAGTAGGCGACGTGCCTGTCCAGGCCAATGACCGCCGCCTGAGAGGCAAGATTGACGATGCGTCCGCTGCCTTGACCGAGCATGTGTCGCGCGCAGGCCTGGGCGACGAAGAAACTGGCCTTGAGGTTGATCTCCAGCGTTGTGTCCCAGGCCTCTTCGCTGACGTCGACGGCCTTGTCCAGCACGGCAACGCCAGCACTGTTGACCAGATAGTCGATGCGTTTGAAATGCTCGAAGACGCTGTCGATGGTGCTGTTGACCTGGTCGACCCGGCGCAGGTCGACCGCAATACCGATGTGCTCGCTGCCCAGGCCGGCGGCAACCTCGGCCACTGCCGGGTCACGGTCCAGCAGTGCGACCCGCGCGCCGCGCGCGACCAGCAGGCTGGCACAGGCAAGGCCAATCCCGGCTGCTCCGCCGGTGATGACCGCACAACGGCCATTGAGATCGAACGCCTTGTTCCAGAATTCAGACATGAAGATGACTCCTGTAGCGCTGTTTTTTTGAAGATTCAAACACGTTAGCTTTTGATTCTGGCCGAAGGCCGTGGGAGCGAACTTGTTCGCGAAGAGGCCGGTATGACCGCCGAAAATGCGTCGTTTGAAATACTGTCTTCGCGAACAAGCGAAGCGTCGCCCGGTTCGCTCCCACGCCCTTCGGGCAGAAGCGGGAATCTCAGACCGGTTACTTGCCGCCGCTGACCTGCTTGTACAGCGCATCGGCGTTGGCATCGGTGACCGGCACCCAGGGCAGGATGTAGTTCTTGTCGGTGCCGTCGCCCCACTTGACGTCCTTGGCGTAGCGCTCCCAGATCACCGACTGCGGCTTGTAATCCTTGCCGGCCAGGGTGCGAAGGGCGACATCAAGGGCACCCTGGGACTGGGCCTGGGCGTCCTGCAGAAAGGTCGTGATTTCGTTTTTCTTCGCCGCCTGAATGGCGTCAGGCATGCCATCGATGGAGGTGATCGGCAAATCGGCAGGCTTCAGGTTGCGCGATTTCACCGCTTGCAGGGCACCGAGAGCCATATCGTCGTTCTGCGAAATGATCCCGGAGATGCCGCCGTTCTGATGCGCATTGAGCCAGTCTTCAGTCAGCGTCTGGGCTTCGGCGCGGGACCAGTTGGCGGTCTTCTTCTCAATGATCTTGATGTCCGGGTGTTTGCTCAGGACTTCCAGTTCGCCTTTTTCCCGATCAATTTGCGCCGACTGGCCAATCGGTCCCTGGATGATCACCACATTGCCTTTGCCCTTGAGCTTGTCGACCATTGCCTGCGCCTGCAGCCGTCCGCCCTCGACATCATCGTTGCCGACGTAAGGCACCTTGTTGCCGGCAACCCGGGTGTTCGATGCGATCACCGGAATGTCGTTTTCCATCGCCCTGGCCACCGTGCCGACACCGGCCTTGGTGTCGATGGGCACGAAAATGATCGCGTCGTAATGCTGGGTGATCATGGTCTCTATCTGATTGTTCTGGGTCAGCGCATCGTAGTTACCGTCGAACACGGTGATTTTCACGGTGCCGTCCTTGACCGCCGGATGCTCCTTGAGCTCACGCACCCAGTTCTGCATGAACTGCCCCTTGAGGCCATACACCGCCGCGCCGATCTTGTAGGTCTTGCCATCGGCGGCCATGGAGATACTGCTGGCGAGCAGGGAGAACGCCGCGACAGCGGCCAGGGATGTACCGAATTTCATGATGAGAACCTCGTTATTGTTGTAGTCAGTCGTTCATGCCGGTCTAGCGTTTTTTCTTGCGCCACACATCAATCAACACTGCGAACACGATGATCAGGCCCTTGGCGACCTGCTGGTAATAGGAGGACACGCCGAGCAGGTTCAGGCCGTTGTTGATCACGCCGATCAGCAGTGCGCCAAACAGTGTGCCAACGATGCTGCCAGTACCGCCCGACAGGCTCGTGCCGCCGATGACCACTGCTGCGATGGCGTCCAGTTCGTAGGACATGCCGGCCTGGGGCAGGGCGGAGGTGGTTCTGGCGGACAGCACTACGCCTGCCAGTCCGGCGAGCAGCCCGGAAACCACGTACACCGAAAACATCACCTTGCGCACACCGATACCGGAGGTGCGTGCGCTCTTTTCGTTGCCGCCGACGGCGTACACGTAACGGCCGTAGGTGGTGTAGCGCAGTACCATCCAGAAAATCAGCGCGACCACCGCGAAGATAATGATCGGCACACCAATCGGGCCGATCCGGCCGATGCCCAGCGCCAGGTATTCTTCGGGCAGGTCGGTCACCGGGCTGCCGTCGTTGAGGATGAAGGTCATGCCGCGGGCGATACTGAGCATGCCCAGGGTGGCCACAAACGGTGGAATCGAAAGATTGGCGACCATGAAGCCATTGACTACGCCGAGCATGGCGCCGGCAAACATGCCTGCGCTGACCGCCGCCAGCAGGCCATAGCCCTGGGTCGCGACCAGTGCGCTGCACAATCCGGCGAACGCCAGAATCGAGCCGACGGAAAGGTCGATGCCCTTGGTCAGGATCACGTAGGTCATGCCGACCGCGAGAATGCCGTTGATCGAGGTCTGGCGCAGGATGTCCATCCAGTTGCGCCAGGTCATGAAATATTCGCTGGCAAAAGCCAGTACCAGGCACAACAGAATAAACACCAACGGCAGACCGAAACGGTCGAGAGACAGGCGCAGGCGGCTGCGTGGAGACGTGGAAGCTGGGGCGATAATGGTTTTTGCATTCATGAGGCAAGACTCAACAGGACTTCCTGGGAAAGATCGGCATCGCTGCTGATGGTCACCAGCCTGCCACCCTTGAACACGGCGATTCGGTCACTCAGGCGCAACAGTTCCGGCGCTTCCGAAGAGACCACGATGGCGGCTCCGCCAGCGCGTACGAACTGATCCAGCAGGTGATAGATTTCCTGCTTGGCGCCTTCGTCGATGCCCCGGGTCGGTTCGTCGCAGAGCAGGCACACCGGCTCGGTCGACAGGCATTTGGCGAGGACGACCTTCTGTTGGTTGCCACCGCTCATCGACGCGACGGGCAGATCCAGAGAAGTCGTCTTGATCTGCAGGCGCTTGACCATGTCTTCGGCCAGTTTGTGCTCCTTGCGGGCATCGATCAGCGACCAGTTCGACAACTGCCGGTAGGCCGACAGTGCGATGTTGGACAGGATGCTGCCATTAAGTACCAGGCCGCTGTCCTTGCGGTCTTCGGTGACCAGTGAGACGCCCGCGCGAATAGTCGCTTTGGGCAGGCCGACCGGCAGCAGCTTGCCTTGCAGGGTGACGCTGCCTGAATCCGGTATGGTCAAGCCATACAGGCAGTTGAGAAACTCGCTGCGACCCGAGCCCATCAGTCCATAGATGCCGAGAATTTCACCGTGACGCACGTGCAGGCTGATGTCTTCGAATTCGCCGGTGCGACTCAGGCCTTCGACATTAAGGCAGCATTCGGCGGCGCATTCGCGACCTACCTTATGATCGATACGCTGTAACTCCTGGCCGACGATGCCGCGTACCAGGTGTGCCCGGTCGATATCGGCCATACGTCCGCTTTCGACAAAGGCGCCATCGCGGAAGATGCTGTAATCGTCGGCAATCTGCGCCAGCTCGCTGAGGCGGTGGGAGACGTAGATGATGCCCGCACCCCGGGCAGCAAGCCGGCGGATGGCTTTGAACAGGGTTTGTGCCTCACGCTCGCCGATGGCCGAAGTGGGCTCGTCCATGATCATTACCGAACAGTCATGGCTAAAGGCCTTGGCGATTTCCACCAGTTGTATCTGCGCCACGCTCAGCAAATGCATGGGGCTGGTGGCGTCGACATCGAATTCCAGCTCGTCCAGCAGTGCCCGGGTGCGTCGGTTCAGTTCCTTGCTGTCGACAATGCACCCGGCCCGACGTGGCTCGCGGCCCAGCCAGATGTTCTCGGCGACGGTCATGAAGGGGATGGGTTCCAGCTCTTGGGTGATCATCGCAATGCCGGCTGCCAGGGCATCGCCGGGACGACTGAACTGCACCGGCTCGCCGTTGAGCAGGATGGTCCCCGCATCGCGCTGGGTGATGCCCATCAGAATGCTCAGGAAAGTGGACTTGCCCGCGCCATTGCCGCCGCACAGAGCGTGCACGCTCCCGGCTCGTAACGAGAGACGCCCGTCACGCAGGGCGGGGATGCCAGCGTAAGCCTTGGTGACGTGTTCAGCCTGGAGCAGTAATGGCTTGGCCATTGGCGTGTCCTCGTGCTGTGAATTCTTATTAGGTGCTGATGCGTTGCTCAGTGAACATATGTGTATCAAATGAAATTCTGATCAGTCAATCTGTTTCCTATAAAAGTTTTGGAGTGTCGCGCTGGAGCCTGCCCTGCGGTCGTTCTGAGCTTTGGTTCAGTATTCACTGGAAAACTTGCTTGACAGAACCCGGCTAATGTTTCAGAAATGGCTGATCGGAATTTCACCGATTGAACATTTGGTCAAATAATAAGACCCCCGGCAGTGGAGCCTGATGCCATGAACACACCTTTCCCGGTGGCTATCGGATGTGATGAAGCGGGTTATGAACTCAAGGAATTATTGAAGCGCCATATCGAGTCGCTGGGTTATCCGGTGACCGATTTCGGTACTCATTCCGCGGCACCGGTGCTTTACCCGGACATCGCCCTGGCCGTGGCCACAGCGATCAACGCCGGACAGCAGCGGCTTGGCGTGCTGGTCTGCGGGACCGGAATAGGCATGGCCATCTCCGCCAACAAGGTCTTCGGCATTCGTGCGGCCCAGGCCCACGATACCTATTCGGCCGAGCGGGCACGCAAGAGCAACGATGCGCAAATTCTTTCCATCGGTGCACGGGTGATCGGCACGGAACTGGCGAAAAGCATCGTCAAATCGTTCCTGGAGTCGGAGTTCGAAGCCGCGCGCTCCGGCGCCAAGGTCGAGCGCATCAACGCGATAGAGCGTGACGGGCATCAATAGTCAGTGGACGGGACAGGGCGGGAGTAGGGAGAATGTGCCTTTGACGCCGAAACGGAAGCCCGTCCACATGAGTGACAGTACCCAGCGCATGGCCAGCGACATCGATCTGATGACTGAAGTCGCGATGCTCTATTACCTTGAGAACGTCACTCAGGAAGCCATCGCCAAACGCTTCGACCTGTCGCGCGCAAAAGTCAGCCGACTGCTCAAACGCGCACGCGATGAAGGGATTGTCGAAGTACGGGTGCTGCAGCACCCGGCGATGAACAACGAGCTGGAACTGGCGCTCGTCGAGCGCTTTCAGCTGGACAGGGCGTTGATTGCAGTCGACCACAGCGACCCGGATACCCAGCGCTCGGCGGTCGCCAGCCTGGTTGCCAATTACCTGAACAAGACCCTGGGCGACGGCATGATCGTCGCCGTGGGCATGGGCCGCAATGTGGGTGCGGTTGCGGACAATGTGTTCCTGCCGGTGACGCGCAACTGCACATTTGTCTGCGCAATCGGCGGTTCGCTGAAGGCGGGCGAGTACATGAACCCCGACCACATCTGCCGCCGTCTGGCGCTGCGTTTTGGTGGTGAAAGCGAAAGCCTGTACGCCCCGGCGCTGGTCGCCAACCCTGAACTGCGCAGTATTCTGATCAGCAACGACACCGTGCGCTCGACGCTTGACCGCGCGCGGCGTGCCGACATGGCGCTGATCGGCATCGGTGACATGAGCGAGAACAGCAACATGGTGCGCATGGGCTGGTTCTCCCCGCAGGAAATCGCCCAGGCCAGGCTGTCCGGCACGGTGGGTGACATGATGGGCTATGACTTCATCGACATTCATGGCCAGCCTGCGGTCAATGCCATACAGGGCAGGGTGATCGGTCTTACCGTGCAGGAATTGTTTCGTATCCCGGATGTAGTGGCCATCGCCAGTGAAAACACCAAGGCGGCCGCCACGCTGGGTGCCTTGCGCTCAGGCGTGATCAACACCCTGGCAACCACCGTCACCAACGCCCACACCATCCTTGCCCTGGATGACGCGACACGCAAAAACTGACACTACGGGCTAAATCCGTGGTCGAAGGCGTCGCGGCGCAAGACTGGATAACAATAAAGGGCAAGGAAGATGATTCTCAAAGTGACCGGTATCGTCATCGCTATACTCAGCCTCATTCTGCTGTTCATGGGTGCGCAACTGGTGGCTGCCGGCGGTTCACCGGCCTACTCGATGATCGCCCTGGGTTTGCTGGCCACAGCAACCCTGGTATTCCTGAAAAGAAAGTCGGCACTTACCCTGTATGCGGTGATGATGTGGGGGATTCTGCTCTGGATCATCTATGAAGCCGGCCTGGATAAATGGCAGTGGATTCCTCGTGGCGATCTGTTTGCACTGATCGGCCTGTGGCTGGCCATGCCCTGGGTCGTGCGGCCGCTTTATCAAGCGCGATCGAGCACCGATAAGCGTCGTTTTCATCCGTTGCTGGGCGGTACGCTTGGCGTAATGCTGCTGATCGTGATTGCGCTGATGTTTCACGATCCGTACCCGCAGCAAGGGCGGATCGACAGCGTGGCGACCGCCCGCAGCGCCGAGTCGGCAGGCAGTGACTGGGCTGCATATGGCGGTAGCAACGCGGGCCAGCGCTTTTCCAGCCTCGATCAGATCACCCCGGACAACGTCGGCAAACTGTCGGTGGCCTGGGAATACCACACCGGCGACCTGCGTGATGAGGACAAGGACGCTGGCGAGTACACCTTTGAAGCGACGCCCCTCAAGATCAACGACCGGGTGTACGTGTGCACGCCTCATAACGAAGTGCATGCACTGAACCCGCAGACCGGGCAACTGGCGTGGAAATACACCCCCGAGAAAAAACGCTCGTATTTGCAGCAGCACCAGACCTGCCGTGGCGTCAGCTATTATTCAGCGGCCTCCAGCTCTGCGGGTCAGCCACAACAGCCGGCTCAATGTGCCAAACGCATCATCACCGCGACTGCAGATGCCAGGCTGGTAGCGCTTGATGCTGACACCGGCAACCTGTGCAGCGACTTCGGCAGCGGCGGGGTGATCGACTTGAGCGTCAACATGGGCACGATCCGCCCGCACGCGCTGATGCAGACCTCCGCGCCACTGATTGCCGGCGAACTGATCGTGATCGGCAGCTCGATCATGGATAACGGTTATAACGACGGCAACCCGTCCGGGGTGATTCGCGCCTACGACGTCATCACCGGCCGGCTGGTATGGAACTTCGATCCGCAAAACCCGGACAACACCCAGCCGATAGCGGCTGACCAGAACTATCCGCAAGATACGCCGGTCGCTTGGGCGACCCTGAGCTCCGATGTCAAAAACGGTCTGGTGTACGTCCCGTTTGGCAACGCTTCGCCCGACGAAACCGGCACCCGGCGTAACCCCGACAGCAACACCGAGAAGTTTCGCGATGCACTGGTGGCTCTCGACCTGAAGAGCGGCGCGCTGCGCTGGAAATTCCAGACCTCGAACAATGACCTTTGGGATCGCGACAACCCATCGCAGCCCTCACTGCTGGATCTGGGAAAAGACGGTAGCCGCCAGCCTGCCCTGGTGTTGCCGACCAAAGTAGGCAACATCTTTGTGCTTGACCGACTGACGGGCGAGCCGATCGTGCCTGTCGATCAGGTCAGTGTGCGCACCGCGGGCGGTGTTGAAGGCGAGCGCTTTGCACCCACCCAGCCGGTCTCGCGACTTAACTTCATCCCGCCGGTGTTGACCGAGAAGTCCATGTGGGGCGTTACGCCTTTTGACCAGATGGCTTGCCGGATCGCGTACAACACCCTTCGTTATGACGGTAACCCTTGGACACCGGCCACCGAGTCGGGATCGCTGATCTATCCCGGCAACATAGGCGTGTTCAACTGGGGTTCGGTGGCCGTGGACCCTGACCGCCAGTTGCTGATCGCCGCACCGGTGCGCCTGGCGTATGTCTACAACCTGATCAAGCGCCCCGCGCAGGCCCGGGAAAAACGCCTGTTCACTCAGGAGGGCAAGCCCTACTGGAACGAGAACTTCGACGGTGACTATGCCATCCGTATTTCCAGATTCGCCTCGAGCCTTGGCATTCCGTGCACAGCGCCACCGTGGGGGACCATGGCCGGGGTCGATCTGACAACTGGCAAGACCCAATGGATGCGCCGGGTCGGCACCACCAAAAACCTCAAGACCAGCTTCATGCAGGAACGTTTTCCGGTCGGTTTTCCCATGGGCATGGTCGCCCATGGCGGTCCGATGGTGACGGCAGGCGGATTGGCCTTTCACGGCGCGACGGCGGATAACTTTTTCCGTGCCTATGACGTCAATAACGGCGAAATGCTCTGGGAATATGAGTTGCCCGCGGGTGGTCAATCCATTCCTTCGACGTATACCGGCAACGACGGCAAGCAGTACGTGGTCATTGCTGCCGGCGGTCACGGATCGCTTGGTACGACATTGGGCGACAGCGTGATTGCCTTCCGGGTTGATTGAACGCAGAAGCGTCTGTGCGAGAGGGCCTTTAGTGGCCCTTTTTCTTGGCGCGTATCGCTGCAGTTCATTCACCAGGGCACAGGCGCTTCAATCACCTGCCATCCAGCGCGCCAGGCCATGTCGTCCGCTGACGCCCAGCTTGGCGGTGGCGCGTTTGAGGTAGGTTTCCACCGAACTGTTCTTGACCTTGAGGCGCTGCGCCATTTCAGCCACGGTGCCGCCGGTCAGCAGGCCCAGGCAGACTTCCTGTTCGCGTGCTGACAGTGTCACCGAGCCCTGTGCGAGCCTGCCACTGAAGGCCTGATCCAGCGAGCCCGGCTCCGGCTCGAGGCGCGTGGCATTGTGGCTGGACTGAGCAAGGCTCTGCGCGTGGTGCTCGACCAGCGGCAACAGCGTGTCGGAGAGGCTCTTGAGCAAGGACAACTCTGTCAGGGAAAACGCCCGCAACGCGGTCAGTCGATAAAAACAGATGATCAGCCGACGTTCACCGTGGCTGGACACCAGATTGCACTGGTGGGTGTTGTGCTGAGGGTGTTGCGCGCTCAGCGGAGTCTTGAGCTGAATCAACAACGGGTCCTGCATGTGCAGAATGCTGGATAGCAGAGGATGGTCGATGGCCTCGCTGCCGGGAGGGTCATGCTTCAGGCCCGCGCTGCCCAGCGGATTGATACGACTGATGCTGCTCTCGCGCAGGTCCAGCGTCCATTCACTGAGGCCAAGCCCGTGAATGGGCACCAGCGAATCCACCAATTGCAGCATGTGCCCGGCAAAGGTCTCGTCGCCCGTACTGGACACCAGTTTGGCCAGTTGCAGATAGAAGCGTGGGTCGTCGTGGTACTCGAAATGTTGCGCCGTGTTCATCTTGAGCTTTCCTGATTCCGACCGCGCAAAAACGGACCATGTCGACTGCTGCGCGGCAACTACTGATTGCACTTACTGATAAGCCTGATGATGGCACTTGGTCTCCGGGTATTCAGCCTAACCTTTCATCCTGCGTCTGTAACAAAAAACAGGGACAGGATTGCAATGCGCTGAAAGTGTATCTGCGGTGGCATTTGGCCGTACGGCACTGTCCGGGTTAAAGGGGCCATACACAGGTGGGACGGCAGTGCTTAATCCGCTGCCTACCCGCCAAGAAGGACCTTGAGCCATGCTCGCCACCAGCGCCGCAACCTACCCATTGACCGCTGCTCAGCGCGACGTCTGGCTTGATCAGATCAGTCGCGGTGACTCCCCGCTTTATAACATCGGCGGCTACCTGCAACTGTCTGGAGCGGTCGACCCGGTGACGCTGCACAAGGCGCTGGAGCAACTGGTTTGCGCACATGAAGTGCTGCGCACGGTCCTGATGCCCGGTGCCGGAGCGGATGGCATGCCGCTTCAGTCATACGCGGCTTGCTTGCCGGTGTCCTTGCCGTTGCACGACGTCAGCGGTTATCCCGAGCCGGAACAGGCAGCGCGAGCACTGATCAATGACAACATGCGCCGCCCGTACGTGCTCGATGGCAGCCCGTTGCTCGACTTCTGCCTGATCCGTCTGGCTGATGACCGCTACTGGCTGGCAGGCCAGGCCCACCATCTGATTCTCGATGGCTGGGGTTTTGGGCAATTGTTCAAGTCTCTTGGCGAGCTTTACAGCGCATTGATGGCAGGCAAAGACCTTGAGCTGGTTGCACCGGGGTATAGCGCCTTCATTGCAGACGATGCACGGTATCAGGCGTCAGAACGCTATTCGCTGGACAGGGCCTATTGGCTGGAAAAATACCGTGATCTGCCTGAGCCGTTGCTGGTGTCGCGCTATCACAACCGCCGGGCGACGGACCCGGCGCCATCCCACGCCTGGGTGCAGCCGCTTCCGGGCACCTTGCATGCGCGCATGAAACAATTCGCCGAGCGCCACAACGCGTCTGCGTTTCATGTACTGCTGGCGGTTCTGCATGTCTATTTCGCGCGCACGGCGCAACGCGACGAGTGGATTGTCGGGCTGCCGCTGCTCAATCGCAGTGGCGCGCGCTTCAAGGCGACGCTGGGTCACTTCGCTCAGGTCAGTGCCGTGCGCATGGCCTTCGACGACGGGCTGGACTTCGCTGCCTTGGTGGTCGAAGTGCGCGACGCACTGAAACGTGACTTCCGTCATCAGCGCTTCCCCTTGAGCGAGCTCAATCGCAGCCTCGAATTGTCACGTGAGGGAAGGGCGCAACTGTTCGAAGTGTCGGTGTCCTACGAGCTGGAAGACCATGGTTACTGCTACACCGATGCGCAGGCGCAGACTGTAAAAGTGTCCAATGGCTACGAGGCGACGCCGCTGGCCGTGCACTTGCGCAGCAACAGTTGCAACGACGAAGCCTCACTGCACCTGGTTCACCACCGTGCCTGGATCGAAGATGACGAGGCCCAGGCGATTGCCGGGCGTTTGCTGCACATTCTGGAGCAGGGGCTGGAAAACCCG
This sequence comes from Pseudomonas sp. MEJ108, assembly GCF_030208985.1. NCBI lineage: Bacteria > Pseudomonadati > Pseudomonadota > Gammaproteobacteria > Pseudomonadales > Pseudomonadaceae > Pseudomonas > Pseudomonas sp. MEJ108. The sequence continues at coordinate 85,382 of NZ_JARVSW010000004.1, read as the reverse complement.
GCACTGAAGATTCAGGACTTCCACCTGTCAGTACCTGCCGAACAATTGCAGCTAACAGCCTGGAACCAGACTGAACGCGTTACGGGCGACGAGCAACTGATTCATCGACGCATCGAACAACAGGCCCGTACTCGCCCCTATGCCGTGGCGGCGATTTTTCAGGGGCAACACCTGACCTACGCGCAACTCAACCGCCAGGCCAATGCCCTGGCTCAGCGTCTGATCTACCAGGGCGTACGTCCCGACGATCGCGTGGCAATCGTTTCGCGCCGTGGTCTGGAAACCCTGGTAGGGCTGCTGGCCATTCTCAAGGCGGGGGCGGCTTATGTGCCCATCGATCCGTCGCACCCGCGCGAACGCCTGCACTATCTGCTCAGTGACAGTGCACCGGTGGTGGTGCTGACCCTGTCTTCGCTGATCAAGCGTCTGCCGCCGCTGGCAGTGCCACTGATCGAGCTGGACCACTGCATCGACGGCCAGGGCGCCGAGAACAATCCGCAGGTAGCGGGGCTGAGCAGCGACAATCTGGTTTACGTCATTTACACATCCGGCTCCACTGGCCAGCCCAAGGGCGTGATGGTGGAGCATCGAACCCTGGCCAATCTGGTTGACTGGCACTGCCAGGCTTTCGATGTGAAGGCGAGCAGTCATACCTCGTGCCTGGCCGGCTTCGGTTTTGATGCGATGGCCTGGGAGGTCTGGCCGACCCTGTGCGCTGGCGCAACCCTGCACCTGGCACCGGTCCAGGAAAGTGGCGAGGACATTGAAGCCATGCTCGACTGGTGGCGCGCCCAACCGCTGGACGTGAGCTTTCTGCCCACCCCGGTGGCCGAGTATGCGTTCAGCCAGAGCCAGGACCATCCGACCTTGCGCACCCTGCTGATCGGCGGCGATCGCCTGCGGCAGTTCACTCACAACCGCCGTTATACCGTGGTCAACAACTATGGTCCGACCGAAACCACCGTTGTCGCTACCTCCGGTCAAGTGCTGGCCAACGGCTCGCTGCACATTGGCGGCCCCATCGCCAACACCCGTGTTTACGTACTCGATGAGCACTTGCAAGCGATGCCCGTCGGTGTTCCCGGTGAGCTTTACATTGGCGGTGAGGGTGTTGCGCGGGGCTATCTGAACCAGCCGCAACTCACCGACGAGCGCTTTGTTGTCGACCCGTTCAGCGATATGCCGCAGGCGCGCATGTACCGCAGTGGCGATCTGGTGCGCTGGAACCGCGACGGTAGCCTGGATTACCTGGGGCGTAACGACGACCAGGTGAAGATTCGTGGCATGCGCATCGAGCTGGGCGAAATCGAGGCGGTGCTGGCCAGTCTGGACGGCGTGAAAGACGCAGTCGTGCTGGTTCGCGATCTCCATCTGCTGGCCTGGTTCACTGAAACCTCCACGGTCGACATCGACACGCTGGCACCGGCAATGCGCGCACGCCTGCCGGGCTACATGGTGCCGCGCGCGTTTACCCGGCTGGCGTCGCTGCCATTGACGGCCAACGGCAAACTTGATCGTCGTGCGCTGCCTGATCCGGACCCGGCGTACCTGCTCGGCAACGCTTATGAAGCACCGCAGGGCGAAGTGGAAATCGCCATGGCGGCCATCTGGGCGCAGGTGCTGGGCATCCAGCGCGTAGGGCGGAAAGACAACTTTTTCGAACTGGGCGGCCATTCCCTGCTGGCCGTCAATCTGGTGGAGCAACTGCGCAAGGCCGGACTCAAGGCGGATGTGCATGTGCTGCTCAGCCAGCCGACACTGGCCGCTCTGGCGGCATGCCAGGCGGACGTCAGCACCTTCAAGGTGCCGACAAACCTTATTCCGGCAGGCTGCAAGCAGATCACTCCGGGCATGTTGAGTCTGGTGTCGCTTGAACAGTCAGCCATCGATCGCATCGTCGCCAGCGTGCCGGGTGGTGCTGCCAATGTGCAGGAGATCTACCCGCTGGCACCGTTGCAGGAAGGCATTCTCTATCACCACCTGACCGCAGAACAGGGCGATCCCTATCTGCTGCAATGGCGTCTGGCGTTCGACACGCCAGAGCGCCTGTACAGTTGGGCCGCAGCCTTGCAGGAAGTCATCGACCGCCACGATATCCTGCGCACCTCGGTGGTGTGGCAAGGGCTGGAAAGCCCGCAACAGGTGGTCTGGCGTAACGCCGAGCTGACGGTACAGGCCATCGAGTTCGAAGCCGAAGACCCCGAATCGACCGTTATCGATCGCCTGCAACGCCAGTTCGACGCCCGTCATCATCGACTGGATCTGACTCAGGCTCCCTTGATGCGTCTGGTGCATGCCCAGCAATCGTCGAGCGGCGAAACCGTTGCCATTCTGCTCTTTCATCACCTGGTGCTGGATAACACTGCGATGGAGATCGTCAGCCGCGAGATGCAGGCGTTGCTGTTCGGTCACCGCTATGACCTGAAGACGCCGGTGCCGTATCGCAATTACGTGGCGCAAGTACGCCTGGCCAATGACGAGGCAAGCCACACAGCGTTTTTCACTGAAATGCTCGGTGACGTCGACGAGCCAACCCTGCCTTTCGGCATACAGGACGTGCACGTCGGCGGCAGTGACATCGAAGAGGAGCGACGTGCTCTGGACCCTGAACTGGCCCTGCGGCTGCGCGAGCAGGCACGCCTGCTCGGGGTGAGCGCTGCAAGTCTGATGCACGTTGTATGGGCGCGGGTTCTGGGCGTACTTGCCAATCGTCGCGACGTGGTGTTCGGCACTGTGTTGCTGGGACGCATGGGTGGTGAGGGCGCTGATCGGGCGCTCGGTGTTTTTATCAATACCTTGCCGCTGCGCGTGGATACAGCGCTGGACACTCGTTCAGCCGTCAAGGCGGTTCACGCCAGGCTGTCTGCGTTGATCGCTCACGAGCAGGCTTCGCTGGTACTCGCTCAGGGTTGCAGCGCGGTGGCTTCAGGTTCACCGCTGTTCAGTGCGTTGCTCAATTATCGTCACAGCGCTGAGGTAAAACCGCAGGACGGCGAGGGGCTCTGGCAAGGCGTGCGGGTGCTCGGTGGTGATGTACGCAGCAACTATCCGCTGACCCTTTGTGTGGACGATCTGGGCGAAGGTTTCGACCTGCATATGCTGGCGCAGCAGGGTATGGGTGCCGAGCGTATCACTGGCTGGGTGCTCAACACGCTGGAGCATCTGCTGGACACGCTGGAACAGGCGCTGCCGCTGCGGCTGGAAAACGTTCCGATTCTTGACGCGGCAGAGCGCAACCATCTGTTGCTCGATTTCAACGGCAGCGAGCAGCCGTTCCCGCAAGACTGCACCGTCAACGCGTTGATCGAAGCGCAGGCTGCCAGCCAGCCGCACAGCCCTGCGGTGATTCAGGGGGGGCATGTACTGACCTACGCTCAGCTCAACGAGCGCGCCAATCGCCTGGCCCATCATCTGATTGGCCTGGGCGTCAAAACCGATGAACGCATCGCCCTGTGCCTGCACCGTGGTCCCGCACGCCTGGTTGCCATGTTGGCGGTGCTCAAGGCCGGTGCGGCCTACGTGCCGGTCGACCCGGTCTATCCGGCCGAGCGTATTGCCTACCTGCTGCAGGACAGTACGCCTCGCGTGGTTCTGACTGAAAACTCGACCCACGATCTGGCCGGCGATACTGAACGGGTGAACATCGAGCAGGCGGACTGGCTGGGTTCTTCCGGCAATAACCCCTGCGTTGCGGGCCTTGATGCGCAAAAACTGGCTTATGTTATCTACACCTCCGGCTCCACCGGCCAGCCCAAGGGCGTCATGGTCGAGCACTGCACGCTGGTCAATCTGGTGCACTGGCATTGCCAGGCGTTCGCTCTGCAGGCTGGCAGTCATACGGCGAGCGTGGCCGGTTTCGGCTTCGATGCGATGGCCTGGGAAGTGTGGCCAGCGCTGTGTGCCGGTGCGGTGCTGCATCTGCCACCGGCCGAGGTCGGCAACGAGCACGTCGATGAGTTGCTCGACTGGTGGCTGGAACAGCCACTTCAGGTCGGTTTCCTGCCGACCCCGGTGGCCGAACAGGCCTTCAGACGCCCGCGCCAGCACCCGACGTTGCGCACGCTGCTGATCGGTGGCGACCGTTTGCGTCAGTTCGACAGCGACCCTGGCTTCTCCGTGATCAACAACTACGGCCCGACTGAAACCACTGTGGTGGCGACCTCTGGTGCCGTGCAGCCGTGCGGGCCGTTGCATATCGGCGGCCCGATCGCCAACACTCGCGTGTATGTGCTGGACGAGCAGTTGCAGCCGGTGCCGGTGGGTGTCATCGGCGAGCTGTATATCGGTGGCGCGGGGGTTGCCCGTGGGTATCTGAATCGTCCGCAAATGACCGAAGAGCGTTTTATCGCCGACCCGTTCAGCGCCGCAACGCAGGCGCGCCTGTATCGCAGTGGCGATCTGGTGCGCTGGAATGCCGATGGCAGCCTCGACTACCTGGGACGCAATGACGACCAGGTGAAAATCCGCGGCATGCGCATCGAACTGGGCGAAATCGAGACGGCGCTGGCCAGTCAGGCCGAGGTGCAGGACGCCGTGGTGCTGGTGCGCGGTGAACGTTTGCTGGCCTGGTTCACCGAAAGCGCGCCCGTCGAACCCGAAGCGCTGCGCGAGGCGTTGCGTGCACGTCTTCCCGCACACATGGTGCCGCTGGCCTTCACACGCCTGGACGCGCTGCCGCTGACCAGCCATGGCAAGCTCGACCGCCGGGCCTTGCCGGACCCTGAGCTGGAAGCGCTGACCAGCCAGGCCTACGCGGCACCCGTGGGTGAAACAGAGATCCTCATGGCTGATCTCTGGGCGCACGTGCTTGGCCTGGAAAAAGTCGGCCGGCATGACAACTTCTTTGAACTGGGCGGCCATTCGCTGCTGGCGGTCAGTCTGGTCGAGCGCCTGCGCAATGCCGGGCTCAGCGTCGATGTACGCGTCCTGCTCGGTCAGCCGACCGTCGCCGCGCTGGCCGCATCGGTGGGCAAAGGGCGTGAAATCCCGACGCCGCTCAATCGCGTTCCGGCGGGCTGCACATACATCACGCCGGACCTGCTGAGCCTGTCACAGCTCGACCAGACGACCATTGAGCGCATTGTCGCCACAGTGCCTGGCGGCGCGGCCAATGTTCAGGAAATCTACCCGCTGGCGCCCCTGCAGGAAGGCATCCTCTATCACCATCTGACTGCCGAGCAGGGCGACCCGTACTTGCTGCAATTGCGCATGAACGTCGACAGTCAGGAGCGTCTTGAGGCGGTGGCCGCTGCCTTGCGCGAAGTCATCGCCCGGCACGACAGTCTGCGTACGGCGATCGTCTGGGATGGGCTGGAGACGCCGCAACAGGTGGTCTGGCGCCAGGCGGATCTGCTTGTCGAGCGTGTGCCAATGGCGCAAATCGACACCCCGGCGGGTTCGGCACGCATGGACTTGAGCTGTGCGCCGCTGATCCGTCTGGCCTACTGCCCGGACGCGACCGGTCCTGGCCTGTCGGCAACACTGCTGTTCCATCACATTGTGGTGGACGCCACTGCGCTGGAAGTCATGCGTGAGGAAATGCTCGCCCATCTGCGCGGCGAGCCGGGTCCGACGCAGCCCGCCGTGCCGTATCGCAACTATGTGGCCCAGGCGCGTCTGGGTGTCAGCGAAGCGGAGCATGAGGCGTATTTCCGCGAGCAACTGGGCGATATAGACGAGCCGACATTGCCATTCGATCTGCGCGATGTGCAGGGTGACGGTCATTGCATCGAGGAAGCCCCGCAGATGCTGCCCGATGCGTTGCTACAGCGCCTGCGCACTCAGGCGCGGCAACTGGGTGTCAGCGTCGCCAGCCTGTTGCATCTGGCGTGGGCGCGGGTTCTGGGCGCGGCCACCGGCAATGACCGCGTGGTATTCGGCACCGTGCTGCTGGGTCGTCTGCAGGGCGGTGCGGGTGCTGATCGTGGCATGGGGATGTTCATCAATACGCTGCCGCTGCGGGTCGATCTGGGCAACATCAGCGTACGCGACGGAGCACGCGACACGCATGCCCGACTGGCGGCACTGCTTGGCCATGAGCACGCATCCCTGGCTCAGGCACAGCGCTGGAGCGGGGTGGCAGCGCCATTGCCGTTGTTCAGTGCAATCCTCAACTATCGACACGCCGCAGGCCAGGCGCAACAGGATGCGCAGCTCGACGCATGGCAAGGCCTGGAAATTCTGACCAGCGAGAAGCACACCAACTACCCGTTGAGCCTCAACGTCGACGACCTGGGCGACAGCCTGCGCCTGAGCGTTACCGTGCCACCCCGGGTAGGGGCGCAACGTATCTGTGCTTATGTGCAGCAGACGCTGACGGCCATGCTTGACGCCCTTGAAGGCCAGCCGGATCTGCCGGTGCAGCATCTCTCGGTACTCGGCGCTGAAGAGCTACAGCGCTCGCTCGTCGACTTCAACGCCACGGCGATCCATCACGATCTTCAGCAAACCCTGCACGGACTGTTCGAAGCCCAGGCAGTACGCACGCCGCAGGCAATTGCCCTGCGCGCCGGACGTGCGCAATTGAGCTATCGCCAGCTCAACGAGCAGGCCAACTGCCTGGCGCATCACCTGATCGATCTGGGCGTGCGGCCTGATCAACGGGTAGCGATCTGTGTCGAGCGCGGCCTGTCGATGGTGATCGGGCTGCTGGCGATCCTCAAGGCCGGTGGCGCTTACGTACCACTGGATCCGGGTTACCCGCGCGAGCGTTTGCAGTACATGGTCAAGGACAGCACGCCGGTCGCCTTGCTGGTACAGGGCAGTACCCGTGATCTGCTCGACGACGAGCACGCGCTGCGGATCGATCTGGACAGCGTGACCTGGGACGCGCAGCGTGATCAGAATCCGCGTGTTCCCGGCCTGACGGCAGAGCATCTGGCGTATGTGATTTACACCTCGGGTTCCACCGGCACGCCGAAAGGGGTGATGGTCGAGCACCGTAATGTCAGCAACCTGGTGCAGTGGAGCTCGGTGTTGTGCCCACCTGCCTCGGGCACGGTCTTGCTGCAAAAGACCCCGATCAGCTTCGACGCCTCGGTCTGGGAGATCTTCTGGCCCCTGAGCAGCGGTATTCCACTGGTGCTGGCCCGCCCTGACGGCCAGCGCGATCCTGCCTACCTGGCGCAAGTGATTCAGGAGCGCCAGGTCAGCGTGGTGCAGTTCGTTCCTGCGCTGTTACAGCAGTTCCTCGATCTGCCGCAGAGCAGCGCGTGCAGCAGCTTGACCGACGTTGTCTGCGGGGGCGGTGAGCTGACCGTGGAGATGGCCGCGCAGCTGCGCAAACGTTTGCCGGAGGTGCGCCTGCACAACGTGTATGGCCCGACCGAAACCACAGTCGATTGCAGTGTCTGGACGCTGCAACCCGACCAAGCCGTGCCGGACATTGCCCTGCCTATCGGGCGTCCGATCAGCAACACACGGCTGTATGTGCTCGACGCTTATGACCAGCCCGTACCGCAGGGGGTTATCGGCCAGCTGCATATCGGCGGTGCCGGGGTGACGCGTGGCTATCTGAACCTGCCGAAGACCGATGCCGAACGTTTTATCGACAGCCCTTTCGTAGCAGGCGACCGCCTGTACCGCAGTGGTGATCTGGTACGCCAGCGGGCAGACGGCAACCTCAAGTTCCTTGGCCGCAATGACGATCAGGTGAAGATCCACGGATTACGCATCGAACCGGGCGATATTCAGGCCTGCCTGATCAGCCATCCGGGCATCGAACAGGCCATCGTGCTGGTGCGCGACGAGCAACCGGGCGGGCAACGGCTGGTGGCCTATTACACCGGCACACAGTTGCCGGTCGAGACCTTGCGTGAAGTGCTGCGTGCGCAGTTGCCGGATTACATGGTGCCCGCACTGTTCGTGCATCTGGACGCCATGCCGCTGAGCCCCAACGGCAAGCTGGATCGCAAGGCGCTGCCTGCGCCCGGGCAGGATGCGCTCCTGACCCGCCCTTATGAAGCACCGCAAGGCGAAACCGAAGTCTTGCTGGCCAGGCTCTGGAGCGAACTGCTCGGGGTCGGGCAGGTAGGCCGTCACGACAACTTTTTCGAGCTGGGCGGTCATTCGCTGCTGGCGGTGAGCCTGACTGCGCGCCTGCGCCAGGAAGGCATCGAGGCCGACGTCCGGGCGCTTTTCGAACAACCTACGCTGGCGGGCTACGCAGCCATCACAGAGAACATGGAGATTACCCTGTGAGCATCAACGAACTCTTGGCGACACTCAAAGCTCACGAAATCCACCTGACGGTCAAGGACGGTCAACTGGTGGTGCAGGGCAATCGCCGTGCCTTGACCGATAACGGCTTGCTGGAGCATCTGCGTGAGCATAAGCCGGCGCTGATCGAGCTCATCGAACAAGGCGATTATCAGAACGGCAAGCGTGGTGCACCGGCATTGCCAGACAACGGCATCGAGCAGGGTTGCGAGCGAATCACCCCTGAAATGTTGACGCTGGTGAAGCTTGATCAGGCGGCTATCGACCTGTTGATGGACGCGATACCGGGAGGTGCCGCGAATGTCCAGGACATCTACCCGCTGGCGCCGCTGCAGCAAGGCATTCTTTATCACCACGTCAGCGCCACCCAAGGCGATCCCTATGTCATGCAGGTGCAATTCGCCTTTTCTGATCAGGCGCGTCGGGACGCGTTCGCCGAGGCGCTGCAAAGCGTCATCACCCGGCATGACATTCTGCGCACCTCAGTACACTGGAAGGGGCTGGAAACCCCGGTGCAGGTGGTCTGGCGCCACGCTGAACTGAAAGTCGACAGCTCGCCGCTCGCGGCAGACCTGACGATGGATCTGGGCCAGGCCCCGCTGATGCGCCTGGTCTGCCATGCACCCGTAGCAGGCCAGCGGGTCGAGGCTACGCTGCTGTTCCACCACATTGCCATGGACCATAGCGCTCTTGAGGTCGTGCGCCATGAGGTCCAGGCCTGTCTGTCGGGACAAGCCGAAATGCTGGGCGTGCCGGTACCGTTTCGCAACTATGTCGGGCAAGCGCTGCTGGGTGTCAGCGAGGCTCAGCATGAAGCGTTTTTCCGCGAGATGCTGGGTGATCTCGACGAACCGACGCTGGCCTACGGTCTGCAGGATTTGAGCGGTGAGGGCGATGCAATCGAAGAACACAGCATCACCCTCGATCAGCAATTGTGTCAGCGCCTGCGCGCTCAGTCGCGAACCCTGGGCATCAGTGTCGCCAGCCTGTTCCACCTGGGCTGGGCACGGGTGCTGGCGGGCCTCGCCGGACAGTCGCGGGTTGTGTTCGGCACCGTGCTGATGGGGCGCCTGCTGGGTGCCGAAGCCACAGAGCGGGCGCTGGGTATCTTCATCAACACCTTGCCGCTGCGCCTCGATCTGGACGAGCAGGGCGTGCAAGCCGCAGTGCGCGCCACCCACCAGCGCCTGACCGCGCTGATGCGCCACGAACACGCACCGCTGGCACTGGCGCAGCGCTGCAGTGGGGTAAAAGCGCCGACGCCGTTGTTCAACGCATTGCTCAACTACCGCCACAGCGCGCCGGCGCAGGCGTCCGGTGAAACATGGCAAGGCATTGAGGTGCTGCAGGCTCAGGAGCGCAGCAATTATCCGCTGGTGCTGAGCGTCGATGATCTGGGCGAAGCCTTTGGCTTGACGGCACAGGCCACCGCAGGCATCGACCCGCACAATATTTGCGCCTATATGCAATGGACCATGGAAAGCGTGGTCGATGCGCTGGAGCAGACGCCACAGATGCCGGTCGATCAGCTTGATATCGTGCCCGCCAGCGAGCGTGCGCGATTGCTGCTGGACTTCAATGACCGACGTGCCGACTACGAACGCAGACTGACGATTCATCAGCGCATCGAGCAACTGGCAGAGCAGCAGCCTGATGCTGTTGCCGCACAGGTAGGTGCACAACACCTGAGCTACCGCGAGCTGAACGCGCGCGCCAATGCGCTCGCTCATCATTTGATCGGTCTTGACGTACAACCCGATGACCGCGTGGCGGTGGTGGCACGACGCAGCCTGGAGACGCTGGTCGGCTTGCTGGCGGTGCTCAAGGCCGGTGCGGGCTATGTGCCGGTCGATCCGGCGCACCCGGACGAGCGCATTGCCTATCTGCTCGGCGACAGCGCGCCGGTTGCGGTGTTGGCTCAACCGGCCTTTGTCGAACGCCTGCAAGGGTTGGGTTTGGCGGGATTGAACACACCGCTGATCGAACTGGACCTGGCAAGCTGGCCAGAGCAGCAAGACAACCCTCACATCGACGCGCTCGATTCGACCCATCTCGCCTACGTGATCTACACCTCGGGTTCGACCGGCCAGCCCAAGGGCGTAATGGTCGAACATCGCACGCTGAACAATCTGATCGACTGGCACCGTGAGGCCTTCGATCTGCGTGCGGGCAGTCATACCGCCAGCGTGGCGGGCTTCGGGTTCGACGCCATGGCCTGGGAAATCTGGCCAGCCTTGTGCGCCGGGGCGACGCTGCACCTGCCACCGGCCGAGATCGGCAATGAACAGCTCGATGCGCTGCTTGACTGGTGGATCGCCCAGCCATTGCAGGTCGCTTTTCTGCCCACACCCGTGGCCGAATACGCCTTCAGTCGCAATCTGCGTCATCCAACCCTGCGCACGCTGCTGATCGGCGGTGACCGGCTGCGCCAGTTCCATCGCGATCCAGGCTTTGCGGTGATCAACAATTATGGTCCCACCGAAGCCACAGTGGTCGCCACCTCCGGTCGTTTATTGCCCGATGGCAGTCTGGATATCGGCAAGCCGGTCGCCAACACGTCGATTTATCTGCTTGATGAGCGCCAACAGCTGGTCCCGCTCGGGGTGCCGGGTGAGCTGTATATCGGTGGCGACAGTGTGGCCCGCGGTTACCTGAATCAGCCGCAACTGACTGCCGAACGCTTTGTGCATGACCCGTTCGCCGGGCAACCACAGGCGCGCATGTACCGCACCGGCGATCTGGCGCGCTGGAATGCCGATGGCACCCTGGAATACCTGGGTCGTAACGACGATCAGGTGAAAGTTCGCGGGGTGCGTATCGAGCTGGGTGAGATCGAAAACCAGTTCAGCCAGTTGCCGGGTATCGAGGAAGCACTGGTGCTTGCTCGCGAGGACGAACCGGGGCAACCGCGGCTGGTGGGTTACTTCACTGAACGCGCAGGCGCTGCTTCCAGCACCGTGGAGCAATTGCGTACCGCGCTGCTGGCCCGTCTGCCGGGTTATATGGTGCCCGGCGCATTGGTACGCCTGGAAAGCTGGCCGCTGACGGCCAACGGCAAGGTCGACCGCCGTGCCTTGCCGGTACCCGATCGCACCGCGTTGTCGACCGGCGAATACCAGGCCCCGCAAGGCGATCTGGAGAGCGCACTGGCCCTGATCTGGAGCGAATTGCTGCAGGTCGAGCGCGTAGGGCGTCATGATCGTTTCTTCGAGCTGGGCGGTCATTCGTTGCTGGCAATGCGTATGGTTTCTCAGGTGCGTCAGCGCCTGGCACTGGAACTGGCCCTTGGCGACCTGTTTGCCGACAGTTCGCTGATCGCGGTCGCACACTGCCTGAGCGCTGCCGCACGCAGTCAGTTGCCGGCCATCGACGTGCAGCCACGCAACGGCCCGCTACCCTTGTCTTCCGCTCAGCAGCGCATCTGGTTCATGGCGCAAATGGAAGACGCCAACAGCGCCTACAACATCTCGCTGGGCCTGAAATTGAGCGGTCCACTGGACAGCCGTGCCTTGACGCGTGCGCTGGAGCGCATTGTGGCCCGCCACGACAGCCTGCGCAGCCGCTTCAGTCAGGAGGACGACAATGCCTGGGTAGAGGCCGCGCCTGTGACTGAAGTGCCGCGCATCTGCTGGCAGGACTTACGTGATCAGGACCCACAAGCGCTGCAGGCCGTGATCAGGGAAGAGGCCGCGCAGCCCTTCGACTTGCAGCACGACCTGCCGATCCGAGGCCGTTTGCTGTGTCTGGCTGAAGACCGTCACGTCTTGTTGCTGACCGTGCATCACATCGTTGCCGACGGTTGGTCGCTGGGCGTGCTGACCCGCGAACTGACCGCGCTCTACCAGGCATTCAGTCAAGGGCAAGAGGACCCGCTGCCCGCACTGGCGCTGCAATATGGCGATTACGCCGTATGGCAACGCAACTGGCTGGACGACGAGCGATTGAGTCATCAGGCCGATTACTGGCAGCAGACGCTGACGGGAGCGCCGGTATTGCTGACCCTGCCCACCGACCGTCCACGTCCTGCGCATCAGGATTACACCGGGGCCAGCGTCGCGCTGGATCTCGATCCGCGTCTGAGCACCGACCTCAGAGCCTTCTGTCAGGCGCAGTCGGTGACACCGTTCATGCTGTTCATGGGCGCATGGGCCGTATTGCTGGCGCGGCTGTCCGGACAGGAGGAGGTGGTCGTCGGCATGCCGGTTGCCAACCGCCGTCGTGCCGAAATCGAAGGCTTGATCGGGCTGTTCGTCAATACCCTGGCCGTGCGTGTCGATACGTCGGGCGAGCCGGATGTGGTGACGCTGCTGGAGCGCATCAAGGCCCGCGTGGTGGAAGCGCAGGATCATCAGGACCTGCCTTTCGAACAGGTCGTGGAGCGTCTGCGGCCGCCGCGCAGCCTCGCGCACAGCCCGCTATTCCAGGCATCACTGACCTGGGACGGCAGCCAGGGGCTGGAATTGCAACTGGGCGATATGCAGCTCGAACCGCTGGATGAACAGGCCGCATTCGCAAAATTCGACCTGGCGTTGAGCGTCAGCGATGGTCCTGATCATTTCCGCTGCATCGTGGAATATGCCACAGCGCTGTTTGACCACGGCACCATCGAGCGCCACCTGAATTATCTGGAGGCGATACTGCGGGCCATGGTGGCTGACAGCCAGACGGTGGTGAGCCACATTCCGCTGTTGTCGGAGGCCGAGCGTCGGCAGTTGACCGACGGGTTCAATGCACCTGATGCGGTTTATCCGCAAGAACAGACGCTGCACAGCCAGTTCGAAGCGCAAGCGCAGCGCACGCCGGATGCGATTGCCGTCAGCTATGAAGAGGAGTCGTGGAGCTACGCGACACTCAACGCCCAGGCCAACAGGATCGCGCATCGCCTGATTGACATGGGCATCGGTGCGGACGACCGGGTCGCCATCTGCACCCATCGCGGCCTGCAGATGATCGCCGGCCTGCTGGGGATTCTCAAGGCCGGTGCCGCCTACGTGCCGCTGGACCCGGCTTATCCTGTTGAACGTCTGGCTTATACCCTCGACGACAGCGCACCGGTAGCGTTGTTGAGTCAGCGGTCAGTGCAGGGCACCTTGCCAGTCTCGCAAGTGCCGGTTATCTGTCTCGACGACGACTTGCAGGACGAATCCGTCTGTAATCCGCAGGTGCCGGTAACGCCCGGCAACCTGGCTTATGTGATCTACACCTCCGGGTCTACCGGCAAGCCCAAAGGCGTGATGATCGAACATCGCAACGTTGCGCGGCTATTCTCGGCCACCGAAGAATGGTTCGGTTTCAACCAGCAGGATGTCTGGGCGCTGTTCCATTCGTTCGCCTTCGATTTCTCGGTCTGGGAAATCTGGGGTGCATTGCTGCACGGCGGGCATTTGGTGATCGTGCCGCAACTGGTCAGCCGCTCCCCCGAAGACTTCTACGCACTACTGTGCAGCACCGGGGTGACGGTGCTCAACCAGACGCCGAGTGCGTTTCGTCAGCTGATTGCTGCACAGGGCGAGAACGGCCAGGCGCATTCGTTGCGCAAGGTGATCTTCGGCGGTGAAGCACTGGACACCGTGATACTCAAACCGTGGTATGCCCGCCAGGTGAATGCCGGCACACAACTGGTGAACATGTACGGCATCACCGAAACCACGGTGCATGTGACCTATTACCCGTTGCAGCCCGGAGACGCCCAGCGCCTCGGCGCCAGCCCGATTGGCAGGCGCATTCCCGATTTGCAGCTGTATGTTCTCGATGCCCGCGGCGAGCCGGTGCCGATGGGCGTGGTTGGCGAGCTGTATGTCGGCGGTGCCGGTGTGGCGCGGGGCTACCTGCACCGTGAAGCACTGACGGCTGAACGCTTTCTCGACAACCCGTTCAGCCACGCCCCGAATGCGCGGATGTACCGTACCGGTGACCTGGGCCGCTGGCTGGCCGATGGCAGCCTGGAATACATGGGCCGTAATGACGAACAGGTCAAGATTCGCGGTTTCCGTATCGAACTGGGTGAAATCGCAGCGCGCCTCAATGATCATCCAGATGTTCTCGACGCCGTGGTAGTGGCACGCGAGGATGTGCCGGGAGACAAACGACTGGTTGGCTATTACACCTCGGCTGAAGATAAAGCCGGGCTGGATATCGAACAGTTGCGTGCCTGGCTGTCGGGCCTGCTGCCCGAATACATGGTGCCTGCCGCCTATGTACGGCTGGCCAGCCTGCCGGTGACGGCGAACGGCAAACTGGACCGCAAAAGCCTGCCGGCACCGGACCGCGACAGCATCGCCAGCCGGGCCTATGAAGCGCCGCAAGGACCGATCGAAATCGCTCTTGCAAGTTTGTGGGCCGAGCTGTTGCATGTGGAGCAGGTCGGTCGTCAGGATAATTTCTTTGAACTGGGCGGCCACTCGTTGCTGGCCGTGACCCTGATTGCGCGTATGCGTCGTCTGGACATGCGTGCGGACATTCGCGTTCTGTTTGTCCAGCCAACGCTGGCGGCGCTGGCCGAGGCTGTCGGTGGCGACACTGAAATCAATGTGCCGGCCAACCTGATCGATGCGCACTGCCAGCGCATTACCTCTGAACTGCTGCCCCTGGTGGCGCTGGATCAGCCCGCCATTGAGCGTATCGTGGCGCGGGTGCCGGGCGGTGCCGCTAATGTGCAGGATATCTACCCGCTGGGCCCGTTGCAGACCGGTATTCTTTATCACCACCTGACCGCCGGGGACCGCGATCCTTATCTGTTGCAGCCGCAGTTCGCCTTCGCCGACGCCTCGCGTCTCGAGGCTTTTTGCCATGCCTTGCAGCGGGTGATCGAGCGCAACGATATTCTGCGCACCGGGTTGTTCTGGGAAGGTTTGCAAGCACCGGTACAAGTGGTCTGGCGTCAGGCGCCGCTGCGGGTTGAAGAGACAGCCTTGCAAGACCTGTTCAATGCGCCGCGCATGGACCTGACGCAGGCGCCGCTGCTGCAGCTGGTCTATGCCCATGATCCGGCCAATCAAAGGATCGCAGCGGTGCTGCGCTACCACCATGTGATCATGGACCACATCGCCCTTGATGTATTGAGTCATGAGTTGCAGGCCATCCTGCTGGACAACGAAGCTCAGCTTGCAGCGCCCGT
Organism: Pseudomonas sp. MEJ108; assembly: GCF_030208985.1. Classification (NCBI taxonomy): domain Bacteria; kingdom Pseudomonadati; phylum Pseudomonadota; class Gammaproteobacteria; order Pseudomonadales; family Pseudomonadaceae; genus Pseudomonas; species Pseudomonas sp. MEJ108. The sequence continues at coordinate 70,048 of NZ_JARVSW010000004.1, read as the reverse complement.
GCCTTACCGAAACTACATCGCCCACGTTGTGCAAGGGCCTGGCGAGGACGCCCATGAAGCGTTCTTCCGCGAGCAGTTGGGCGATATCGATGAGCCGACCTTGCCTTACGGCCTGGCCATGGCATCCGCCGAGCAGATTCCTGGCGATGCCCGACTCACGCTGGACCGCGACCTGTGCCGGCAGATCCGCGATCAGGCAAGACAATTGAGTGTCAGTGCCGCCACCTTGATGCACCTGGCCTGGGCGAAGGTACTGGGCCAGTTGTCCGGGCGTGACAGCGTGGTATTCGGCACCGTGCTGCTTGGACGCCTGCGCGGCGGTGAAGGGGGCGAGCGCGCCTTGGGGGTGTTCATCAATACCTTGCCATTGCGCATGGATCTGGGCCGGCATTGCGCGCGCGGTGCGGTGCTCGACCTTCATGGTCGTCTGGTCGGGATGCTCGCCCATGAGCACGCTCAGTTGGCTCTGACCCAGCGCTGCAGTGCCTTGCCGGCTGGCGCGCCACTGTTCAATACGCTGCTCAATTACCGCCACAGCGCTGTGCCTGAGGTCGATGACCAGGCGAACAACACGGCATGGCAAGGGATTGAGGTCGTGCACGCAGAGGAGCGCAGTAACTACCCGCTGACCTTGAGTATCGATGACTTCGGCGATAGTTTCAGCCTGACAGCCCAGGCTGCGCCGGGTATTGATCCGCAACGGATTTGCGCCTACGTGCAACAAGCCCTTGTCCATCTGGTGCGGGCCCTGGAGCAGCAGTCGGCAGCAGCCCTGATTGAATCGTCAGTGGTGCCGGAAGCAGAACGCGAGCGTCTGTTGGTCTCGTTCAACGATACCCGGCGTGATTACCCACGCGGGCAGCCCGTGCACCGTCTGTTCGAACGCCGCGCTGCGCTTCATCCGCATGCAGTGGCGGCCGTGCATGGCCGTCGCTCACTCACTTATGGTGAGTTGAACGAGCGCGCCAACCACTTGGCTCACTACCTGCTGGGGCAAGGCGTGCGGCCCAACGAGCATGTGGCGATTCTGCTGCCGCGCTCACTGGAACTGCTGATCAGCCAGTTGGCGATCGGCAAATGCGCAGCGACCTACGTGCCACTGGACGTCAATGCGCCTGCCGAACGCCAGCATTACATGCTCGATGATTGCCAGGCGAAATGTGTGCTGACACAGAGCGCTACCTCGCTGGGCTCGACGGTGCAACGCATCGATCTGGACCAGTTGAACCTTGACGACCAGCCTGCGCATGATCCGGGTCTGCCTCAGGCGTCCGACACCGCGGCTTACGTCATGTATACCTCCGGCTCGACGGGGGCCCCGAAAGGCGTACGCGTGGCCCATCGCGGCATTGCCAGGCTGGTGTTGAACAACGGTTATGCCGACTTCAACGAGCAGGACAGCATCGCCTTTGCCTCCAACCCGGCGTTCGATGCCAGCACCATGGAAGTCTGGGGTGCCTTGCTCAACGGTGGACAGTTGCTGGTGATCGAGCACACCACGCTGATCGATCCGATGCGTTTCAGCGCGGCCCTGCGTCACGGCAATGTCAGCGTGCTGTTCTTGACCAGCGCACTGTTCAATCAGTACGTGCAACTGATCCCCGAGGCACTCAGCGGTCTTCGGCTGTTGCTTTCCGGCGGTGAGCGCGCCGATCCGGCGAGCTTCCGCACGCTGCTTGCCCAGGCTCCGGGCCTGCACCTGTTGAACGCGTACGGCCCCACGGAAACGACCACCTTCGCGACAGCCTGCGAAGTCCGAGCGCTGGCCGATCACGCCGAGTCGGTTCCGATCGGCAGACCTATCGGTAACACGACGGTCTACGTACTCGACGCTCATCAGCGCCTGACACCGTTGGGGGCGATTGGCGAGCTTTACATTGGCGGCGATGGTGTGGCGCTCGGTTATCTGAATCGCCCGGACCTGACGGCAGAGAAGTTTATTGCCGACCCGTTCAGCGATCAGCCCGGCGCGCTGCTGTACCGCACCGGCGATCTGGGCCGCTGGCTGGAGGACGGTCAGCTGGAATGTCTGGGACGCAACGATGACCAAGTGAAAATCCGCGGCTTCCGTATCGAGCTGGGCGAGATCGTCAATTGCCTGCACCAATTGCCTGGTATCAGGGAGGCTGTTGTTCTGGCGCGCGAGGATGAGCCGGGGCAGGTGCGTCTGGTTGCCTATTTCACCAGTCGCCTGGACGCCGAGGCACCTGCACCGGAGCAAATGCGTGCTCACTTGCAGGCTAACCTGCCGGAATACATGGTGCCTGGGGCCTTTGTCGAGCTGACCGCTTTGCCGTTGACGGCCAACGGCAAGCTGGACAGCCGTGCGCTGCCCAAACCGGATCACTCGTCGCTGTTGGGACTGGCCTACGAGCCACCGCAGGGCGAGATTGAAATCGCTCTGGCGCAGATCTGGGCTGAAGTGCTGCAGCTCGAGCGGGTCGGTCGTCACGATCACTTTTTCGATCTGGGCGGGCATTCCCTGCTGGCCATGCGCATGGTGTCGCAGGTGCGTCAGCAGATGGGCATGGAGTTGCCATTGGGCGAACTCTTCGCGCTGGGCGAACTGGCAGCCGTGGCCAGTGCGCTGGCTGGTGCCGGACGCAGTGAGCTGTCAATGATCCTGCCTGCGCCACGTGATCAGTCGCTACCGCTGTCGTTTGCCCAGCAGCGTTTGTGGTTTCTGGCACAAATGGAGGGCGGCAATCAGGCTTACAACATCCCGCTGGCCCTCAGTCTGCAAGGACCGCTGGATGTGGCAGCGTTGACAGCCGCGCTCGGGCGGATCGTCGAGCGCCACGAAACCCTGCGCAGCCGCTTCATTGCCCGCGAGGAGGGGGCTGAAGTCGTGTTCACAGCTCCGACAGCCATGTCGTTCCTGCACATCGAAGACCTGCGTCAAAACCCGCAAACCCTGGCCGAACGCGTTGCAGCGGAGGCCACCGCAGCGTTCGATCTGACGCGGGGGCCGCTGATCCGTGGCTGCCTGCTGCAGGTGGAAGACGCGCGGCACGTGTTGTTGCTGACCGTGCACCACATCGTCTCCGATGGTTGGTCGATGGGCGTTCTGACCCGCGAACTGCTTGCGTTGTATCCGGCGCTGCGTCGCGGCGAGACCGATCCACTGCCAGCGTTGAGCATCCAGTACGCCGACTATGCGGTCTGGCAGCAGGGCTGGATGAGCGGTGAACGTCTGCAACACCAGGCTGCCTATTGGCGGCAGGTGCTGGAAGGCGCGCCGACACTGCTGACCCTGCCTGCCGACCGGCCGCGTCCGGCGCAGCAGGATTTCACCGGTGCCAGCCTCAACGTACGGCTGGATGGGCAACTGACTGCCGGCCTGCGTGCGCTGGCTCAACGGCAAGGCGTTACGCTGTACATGACCTTGCTGACTGCGTGGGGCGCACTGCTGGCGCGTCTGTCCGGTCAGGCCGAGGTGGTGGTCGGCAGCCCGATCGCGGGCCGTGGTCGCGCCGAGCTGGAAGGGCTGATCGGCCTGTTCGTCAACACGCTGGCCATACGCATCGACACAGCATCGGCACCCACCGGTGAGGCGCTGCTGGCACAGGTCAGGACGCGCGTACTGGAGGCTCAGGACCATCAGGACCTGCCGTTCGAGCAGGTGGTGGAAATCGTCCGCCCGACACGCAGCCTGGCCCATGGCCCACTGTTCCAGACAACGCTCAACTGGCTGGCCGGGGAAACTACCTTACCGGAGATGGACGGGTTGTCGCTGGCGACGGTCGAACAGCAGAGTCAGGTCTCCAAGTTCGATCTGTCGCTTAACCTCGGCGAACAGGGTGATGCCTTGTTCGGTACGCTGGACTACGCCACTGCGCTGTTCGACGAGACAACGGTGCAGCGCTATTGCGGCTATTTCGAACAGTTGCTGCGCACGCTGGTGAATAACCAGCAGGTGGTGCTCGCTGATATACCGGTGGTGGGCCTGCAGGAGCGCGAGTATCTGCTCGAAAGCCTCAACGCCAGCGCGGTGAGTCTGCCGCAAGGTCAGACCATTCATGCCCTGATAGAAGCACGCGCCGAAGGCATGCCCGAAGCCTTTGCCGCCAGGGTCGGCGAGCAGTCACTGAGCTACGCACAGATGAACCGTCAGGCCAACAGCCTTGCCCATCATCTGATCAGCCTGGGCGTGCGCCCGGATGATCGCGTCGCGGTCGTCGCGCGCCGTGGGCTGGACACGCTGGTGAGCCTGCTGGCCGTGCTCAAGTCCGGTGCCTGCTATGTGCCGGTGGATCCGGCGCACCCCGATGAGCGCATAAACTATCTGCTGGCCGACAGCGCGCCAGTAGTGGTGCTCGCTGAACAGGCTTTCATGGCGCGCCTGCCTGCACTGAAGGTGCCGTTGCTCGCGCTTGATCGATCTCAATGGCCTGAAAAACCGGCAAATCCGCTGGTATCGGGCCAGACGCCCGGCGATCTGGCGTATGTGATTTACACCTCCGGCTCGACCGGACAACCGAAAGGCGTGATGGTCGAACACCGCACGCTGGCCAATCTCGTCCACTGGCATTGCCAGGCGTTCGCTTTGCACGCCGGCAGCCACACGGCCACTGTGGCCGGCTTCGGTTTTGACGCGATGGCCTGGGAAATCTGGCCGGCGCTCTGTGCAGGGGCAACGCTGCACATCCCGCCAGCGGAGATCAGCAACGAACAGCTCGACCTGCTGCTCGACTGGTGGCTCGCGCAGCCGCTGCAGGTGGCGTTTTTGCCGACACCGGTGGCCGAATATGCGTTCAGCCGCGAGCTCTACCACCCGACGCTGCACACGCTGCTGATCGGCGGCGATCGCCTGCGGCAGTTCCACCGTGAGCCGGGTTTTGCCGTGATCAACAACTATGGCCCGACCGAAACCACGGTGGTCGCGACCTCCGGTCGTCTGTTGCCTGATGGCAGCCTCGACATCGGCAAGCCGATCGCCAACACCCGCGTGTACCTGCTGGATGATCAGCAGCAACTGGTGCCGACCGGTGTTGCCGGCGAGCTGTACATCGGTGGTGAAGGCGTGGCGCGGGGTTATCTGAATCAGCCGCAACTCACTGCCGAACGCTTCCTCAGTGACCCGTTTTGCGATAACCCGCAGGCGCGCATGTACCGCACCGGCGATCTGGCGCGCTGGAATGCCGACGGCACGCTGGACTACCTGGGACGTAACGACGATCAGGTGAAAGTCCGCGGTATGCGCATCGAACTGGGCGAAATCGAGGCGCAACTGACCTCGTTGCCAGGTATCGAGGAGTCGCTGGTGGTGGCGCGCGAGGACGAACCTGGACAGTCACGTCTGGTGGCGTACTTCATTGAGCAAGGCCCGCGCTCGGCCCTTGATATCGCCAGGCTACGTGCCGACCTGCTGGACCGTCTGCCGGGCTACATGGTGCCGAGTGCGTTCGTGCGCCTCGATGCCTGGCCATTGACCGCCAACGGCAAGGTCGATCGACGTGCCTTGCCGGTGCCGGATCGCGACGCCATGCCAGGGCGTGAATACGAGCCGCCGCAAGGCGAGCTGGAAATGGCCCTGGCCGATATCTGGAGCGATTTGCTGCAAGTCGAGCAAGTAGGGCGCAACGATCACTTCTTCGAACTCGGCGGCCATTCGCTGCTCGCCGTTACTCTGATCGCACGCATGCGTCGCCGTGGCATGGATGCCGATATCCGCGTGTTGTTTGCCCAGCCGACCCTGGCCGCCCTGGCACGCGCCGTTGGCAGCGGCGCTCAGGTGAAGATTCCGGCCAACCTGATCGGTGCCGATTGCACGTCAATCACCCCGGACCTGTTGCCGTTGGTGAAACTGGATCAGGCAGGTATCGATCGCGTTGTCGCCAGCGTGACCGGCGGTGCGAGCAATATTCAGGACATCTACCCGCTGGGGCCTTTGCAGGCGGGTATTTTCTATCACTACCTGTCCGCCGCCGAGGATGATCCCTATCGCTTGCAAGCACGCTTCGCCTTTGCCGACCGCTCGCGACTGGAGGCCTTCAGCCAGGCGCTGCAACAGGTCATCGCCCGCAACGACGTGTTGCGGACTTCACTGTGCTGGGAAGGCCTGGAAACGCCGGTGCAAGTGGTCTGGCGACATGCCGATCTGCCGGTGATCGAGGTACCGCTGGCGGCGCTGGATAATCCCGAGCCGCTGGAACTTGTACGAGCACCGCTGCTGAGGCTGATTCACGCCGATGACCCGGACAACGGGCGTATCGTCGCGCTCCTGCTGTTCCATCACTTGATCATGGACCACGTTGCCCTGGACCTGCTGAGCCAGGAATTGCAGGCGGTGCTGCTCGATCAGGCAGCGCAACTGCCTGCGCCAGTGCCTTACCGCAACTACATCGCGCAGACCTTGCTGGGGGCGGGTGACGATGCGCATGAAACGTTCTTCCGCGAGCAATTGGGCGATCTGGATGAGCCGACCCTGGCGTATGCCCAGACCTGGTTGCCAGGGCCGGAGGTTGCAGGCGAGGCCCGACTGCGTCTGGATGCGGACCTGAGCAGGCGGTTGCGTCATCAGGTGCGGCAGCTGGGTGTCAGTCCTGCCAGCCTGATGCACCTGGCCTGGGCTCAGGTACTGGGCCGATTGTCCGGGCGTGACAGCGTGGTGTTCGGCACCGTACTGCTGGGGCGCTTGAACGGCAGCGAGGGCGCCGACCGCACGCTCGGGGTGTTCATCAACACCTTGCCGTTGCGCATCGACCTGGCCGATCAGAGTGCACGCGATGCTCTGTCCCAGACCCACCGCCGCCTGACCGGATTGCTTGCCCACGAACAGGCTTCTCTGGCAATCGCGCAGCGTTGCAGCGCATTGCCTGCAGGCGCACCGTTGTTCAGTGCGCTGTTGAACTACCGCCATAGCGCGGTGCCCGGTGAGGCAAACGAGGCTGCCGGCAAGGCCTGGCAGGGTATCGAGCTGTTGCAGTCGGGCGAGCGCAGCAGCTACCCGTTGACGCTCAGCGTCGATGATCTGGGCGAGGCGTTCGACCTGACTGCATTGACCTCGACAGGCATCGATGCCCGACGTGTTTGTGCGTATCTTGCCTGCGCCGTGGAGGGGCTGGTCGACGCCCTTGAACAGGCACCTTCGGAACCGATTCAGGCACTGAATATTCTGCCCGGCACCGAGCGAACCGAACTGCTCGATGGCTTCAATGCCGATCGCCTTACGGCGGAGTGCCCGCTGCCGGTTCATCTACGTATCGAACAGCAGGCGCTTGACCAGCCGAACGCACTGGCTGCTAAGGCGGGCGACCAGCACTTGAGCTACGCCGAGTTGAATGCCCGTGCCAACGCATTGGCCCATCACCTGATCGGGCTGGGCGTGCGTCCTGACGACCGTGTGGCGGTGGTCGCGCGGCGCGGTCTGGAGACCCTGACAGGTCTGCTGGCAGTGCTCAAAGCCGGGGCGTGCTACGTACCGGTCGATCCGGGCCATCCGGATGAACGCATCAGCTACCTGCTGGAGAACAGCACACCCATGGTGGTGTTGGCTCAATTCGACCTGCTGACACGTCTGCCCGAACTGCAGGTGCCGGTGATCGCGCTTGATCGCCCGGACTGGTCACAGCGCACCGACAACCCGTCCGTGCCGGAAATGACCACGCAGCATCTGGCTTATGTGATTTACACCTCGGGGTCCACCGGGCTGCCCAAGGGCGTAATGGTCGAGCACCGCACGCTGAACAATCTGGTGGATTGGCACTGTGAAGCCTTCAACCTGCGTGCCGGCAGTCATACCGCCAGCGTTGCCGGGTTCGGTTTCGACGCCATGGCCTGGGAAGTCTGGCCTGCGCTGTGTGCCGGTGCGGTGCTGCACCTGCCGCCTGCGGAGATTGGCAACGAACAGCTCGATGTGCTGCTCGACTGGTGGCTGGCCCAGCCGCTGCAGGTGGCGTTTCTGCCGACCCCGGTGGCCGAATATGCCTTCAGCCGTGAATTACACCACCCGACGCTGCAGACCCTGTTGATTGGCGGTGATCGCTTGCGTCATTTCAACCGTGATCCCGGTTTTGCCGTGGTCAACAACTACGGCCCGACAGAGACCACGGTGGTGGCCAGCTCTGGCCGGATGCAGCCAGGCAAGGTGTTGCACATCGGCAAGCCGGTTACCCATGCCCGACTGTACGTACTGGATTCGCGTGGCCAGCCCGTGCCACTCGGGGTGCCCGGCGAGTTGTACATCGGCGGCGCTGGCGTGGCTCGTGGCTATCTCAACCGTGCGGACCTGACCGCAGAACGCTTCCTCGACGAACCGTTCAGCGACAGGCCCGGTGCACGGATGTATCGCTCCGGCGATCTGGTGCGCTGGCTGTCCGACGGGACGCTTGAATACCTGGGCCGCAACGATGATCAGGTGAAGATCCGTGGCGTGCGTATCGAGCCGGGCGAGATCGAACAGCACCTGGCGCAATGCCCGGGCGTCGGCGAAGCGGTCGTGACCACCCAGCGTCTGGACGATGGCACGTTGCGTCTGGTGGGCTACTTCACCCGTCGCGATGCGTCGCTCGACAGTGCCGCCTTGCGTGCGCATCTGTTGGGGCACCTCCCGGAGTACATGGTGCCTGCGGTGTTTGTAGGCCTTGATGCGCTGCCATTGACCCAGAACGGCAAGGTCGACCGCAAGGCGCTGCCTGCGCCAGACCTGACCGCACTGGCAAACCTCGCTTACCAGGCGCCTTCAACGGCTCTGGAAGAGCGCCTGGCGGACTTGTGGGCCGAGGTTCTTGAAGTCGGGAAAATCGGCAGGCACGACAGCTTCTTCGAACTGGGCGGCCATTCGCTGTCGGCCATCCGTCTGGTCAGCCTGCTGCAAAAGGCAGGCGTGTCGCTGACGCTGGCCGAGCTGTTCCAGCACCCTAGCGTTGCAGCGCTGGCCGGATTGCTCGATCAGCGTCCAGGGTCGCCGGATGCGGCTCGCGAGGTGATCACAGTGCGCGCCGGTGGCAGCGAATCACCGTTGTTTCTGCTTCACGACTTCACCGGGCTGGATGCTTATTTTCCGGTGCTTGGGCAACATCTGCAGGGCGACTTTCCGATTTACGGCTTGCCGGGCATTGGCCTTGGGCAGCAGCAATTACGCACCATGGAGTGCCTGGCTGCGCGGATGGTGGAACGCATTCGTCAGGTCCAGCCGCGCGGCCCGTATCGACTGGCCGGCTGGTCGTTTGGCGGGGTTCTGGCCTACGAAGTGGCTACTCAACTGCTGGGCATGGACGAGGCCGTGACATTCCTCGGCCTGATCGACAGCTATGTGCCACGCCTGACCGATCAGGGCAAGGCGCGCTGGCAAGGACCTGACTTGCTTGAGCGGCAACTGCTCTCGCATTGCACTGCGCACTGGCAGGCCCAGGCAGGTGAGGGCGCTGCGAAGTTGGCACGTCTGAACTCATTCAGCGAACAAGCGCCGCTGCCGGACTTCGCGACGCTGTTGCAACTGTGCCGTGACGAAGGCCTGTTGTACGAGGAACTGGCGCTGGCGAGCGATCAGCAATTGCACCATTACCTGGACCGGGAAGTGGCGCATGGTCAGGCCCTGGCGCATTACCAGCTGGAACCGCTCAGTCTGCCGATTCACCTGTTCCGCGCCGAACAGCGTCCAATGGCGCCGATCGCAAGCAGTTCGACTCTGGGCTGGGGTGAGATTCTCTCCAGAAATCAACTGCAGTGCGTCGATGTCCCGGGGGACCATATGACGATGATGCAGGCACCGCACGTGGCCGTGCTTGGTCTGAGCATCGTTCAGGCGTTGCACAGCGCGCCTGCCACGCCACCGCCAACGCCGGCTCATCAGTCGCTGCTGGCCATCCAGAGTGGGCGTGACGGGCATGCCCCCGTGTTTTGCGTACCCGGAGCCGGTGACAGCGTCACCAGTTTCATTGGCCTGGCCGAGGCGCTGGGGCCGGAATGGCCGATCCACGGCCTGCAACCGCGCGGCCTGGACGGTCGCAGTGTTCCGCACAGCCGGGTGGAAGCGGCAGCGCAGAGCCATGTGCAGGCCATCGAAGCGCTGTATCCGAAAGGCCCGCTGCATCTGGTCGGGCATTCTTTCGGCGGCTGGGCGGCGCACGCCATGGCGGTCAAACTGCAGGCCCGTGGCCGCGAGGTTGTCTCGTTGACCCTGATCGACAGCGAGGCGCCTGGCGGCGAGGGCCTGGACGGCAAACCTTATACCGCCACCGCCGTGCTGGAACGCCTGGTCGAGGCGTTGCAGTTGTCCAGCGGACGAAGCCTGGAGCTCGACCCGCTGGCGTTTGCCGACAGCGATACGGTCACGCAAATGCACCTGCTTCAGCAGGCCATGGTGCGCGTCGGGTTATTGCCGCCACGCCTGGCGGCACAGGCCCTGCAAGGGATTGTCCGCACGTTTGCCAGCGCCTTGCGCACGGTCTATCGACCTGAGCCGGGAGGCTACAGCGGCAGGGCAAGTCTGGTCCTGGTGAATGACCCGCAACTGGATGCGCTGGACAATCAACTTGAGCATGCCGCTTGCGCAAGCCAATGGCAGCACTTGCTGCCGCAGCTTTCACTCTGGCAAGGGCCGGGCAACCACTTCAGCGTCCTGAAAGCGCCGGACGTCTACAGCCTGGCAGCCTGGTGGTACGACGGATTGGCAGTGGGTGTGGGGGAAACGCAATGACTTGGTGGGTATTGATAAAGCGTGATTGCGGGCGCAAGGAGGTCTTGCGTCGGAGGCGGTGAGGGTGGATCCGGGAGGGGCGATCGGTATCGCCCCGTCCTTTGCATCAACTGGCGGTCAGCAGGTTGAAAAAACGCCCGCTGATGAGCCATACATCCAGCGCATCAGTGAATTGCGACCGCTGATGCCCAGCTTGATCGCCGCGCGGCGCTGGTAACTGCCCACGGTATTGACCTTGAGTGCGAGTCGCTCGGCCTGCTCAAGCGCGGTATGGCCGGCGAGCAGCCCCAGGCACACTTGGGTTTCGCGTTCGGACAACGTCAACCCTGTTTCACGCAGTCGTTCCTGAAAGCGCTTTTCAATGCTTTCCGGCTTTTTATGCTCGATGCCGGGCATTGCCGATTGCAGGGCATTGACATGTTTTTCAAGTATCGAAAACAGCAGAGGGGAAATGTCGCCCAGCTGTCGGCGTTCCTTTTCTGAAAATTCATGCGCGGGAAGCGCCCGAAATACAGTTATTTTACAACTAAAGCTTTCCGAGGCCTGATCAGGGTAAAGATGAATCGAGTCACTGAGCAACAGCGTGCCCCGTGATGACGTCACCGTCTCGTTAAAGACCGTCGGTGCAGAGGCGGGTGGCGTTTGCCAGGGCTGTGGCAGTGAGGAGAGGTGCGTGGCATCTACCGCAAGCTGAGTATCGATCAACTTGTGGAACATGCTGGAAAAATTCCCGCTACCGATGCTGGCTATGGCCCTGCCGATCTGCGGAAGTAGTGTGTTAGGCATGTAGTCATCCATGAGTTTAAAACTGCTGACAATGGTGTAGACGCTGTAAGCATGGCGCGGTCACATCAACCTGCTGTTGGCGTTTGCGCCACGAAAACAGCGTTAGATGCCCGCTAGAGCATCTCCAGTGAAGTACAGCAAAGCGTATCGCCCTGAGGTTACCTAAATACTTCACTATCAGAAAGAGTGATGGTCATCGGTCGGACGGCGGGCAAGGAGGTCGCAGAAATGGTGGGGCGAACCCGCGTTAACTCGTGGTGCCTGATGTTGTTACGGGAAGTAGAGAGATAAAAATATCCCCACACATGTGCATCTAAAGTTGCAACATGGCGGGGAAATAGCGTTTGGCAAGCGTCTATTTTCCGATCATGAACCGGGTGACCAGGCGCGTAAGCCGTCCGTAAGGTGCCGAGACCTTGTCGGACATGTTGAAACGTCCGAGCTTGAGAACGCCGCGGGCGTGGGACAGACGAACGAAGCCTTCGTAGCCGTGATAGGCCCCGGTGCCGCTGTCGCCGACACCGCCAAAGGGCAGGTCATCCTGCGTCGCGTGCAGCATGGTGCCATTGATCGTCACGCCGCCGGACTGCGTGCGGTTCAGCACCCGCTCCACAGAGGTTTGATCGTTGGAAAAGCAATAAAGGGCCAGCGGTGCCGGACGCGCGTTGATAAAAGCGATGGCTTCATCCAGCGACTCATACGCGAGGATCGGCAGCAGCGGCCCGAAAATCTCTTCGCCCATGACATCCGCTTTCAGGGACACCTGCGTGAGTGCCATCGGTGCGATCTTGCGTTCGCCCGCCGTCGCAGGCGCATTGTGTTGCCATGCCTTGGCACCCGTTGCCACGGCCTGACTGGCCATCGCCATAAGCCGGTCGTAGTGGCGCTGGGAAATAATCGAGGTGTAGTCCGGATTGCCATCGAGGGTCGGGTAGAGTTTTTCCGCTGCAGCCAGCCACTCGCTGGCAAAGCTGTCCACGTGTTCGCGCGGGACAAGGACATAGTCAGGTGCTACGCAGGTCTGACCGGCGTTGAACAGTTTGCCGATAGCGATCATCCGCGCGGCTTTGCTGATCGAAAAGTCGTCGCACACCACGACCGGCGATTTGCCGCCCAGCTCCAGAGTGACCGGTGTCAGGTTGCGCGCGGCCGCCGCCATGACCTGGCGACCCACGTGGGTCGAGCCGGTAAACAGCAGATGGTCAAAAGGCAGCTCACTGAACCGGCCCGCCAGCGTGGCGTCGCCAGTGACCACTGTTACCTGCTCGGCAGGGAAGGTTTCGCCCAGCAACTGCCTGAGCAGCTCGCAAGTCCGGGGTGTCAGCTCCGAAGGCTTGATCATCACCCGATTGCCGGCAGCCAGCGCCTCTATCAACGGCACCAGCGTCAGCGTCAGCGGATAGTTCCACGGAGCCAGAATGCCGACGACGCCCAGCGGCTGATACACGACCCGGGCCGTGGCCGGTCTGAAAACAATACCCGCCTTGCGCCGGGAGGGGCGCATCCACGCCTTGAGGTGCGAGCGGATGTGCTTGATGCCATTGATCACCGGCATCAATTCGCCGAGCCGTGTTTCGTCGAACGAGCGGTTGCCGAAGTCTGCGCTGACCGCCTCGAGCAACCTGTCCTGATTATCGCTGACCATGCGCAGAACGGCGTTGAGGTCTGCGATTCGTTGATCGTAGGAAGGCGCGCCCTGAGCGCGGAATGCAGCCTGCTGCGCCTCGAGCAGCTCGGTTAGCCTGGCCGCGTGAAACGTCGTATCTGGCGGAACCGTGGCGGGTTGATTCATGACGCTGCTCCTGTGGCTGCGTGTTTTTTATAGGGGCTGCATGATGACGATGGGCCAGAGGGCGTGTGCGTATTGCGGCCCAAGGACTTCAAGCAACTGTCGGGTGAACGTTGGCCCTCGGTAGAAAGCGAGTCGCATGCAAAAATCCTCAACGCCACCAGCCGTGGCAAACCTGAATAAAGCGTCAGGGCTGTCTGCTAATCGGCCACAATCCGACTTTACGTCACAAGGGATACAAACAGGATACGCAGGGCGCCTTTTCAGCGCTCATTTGTCGTCCGGGTGAATCACCCGGATGCTGCGCGGATCAACGTGTTGCGGGCTGACAGCCCCGATTTCACGCAGTGGCGATGGGCTTTTTAAAAAAAAGAGCGTGGACTTGGGATATAACACTAATTAGAATCAGTCTCATTTGGCGCATCCCATCGCTCAAGGCTTTTGACATGACTGACGCAGCGACGCTATCACAGCAGACCTTGCATTCCCTGTACCGCGATCATCATGGCTGGCTGGAAAGCTGGCTGCGCAGACGCATGGGCAATGCCTGGGATGCTGCGGACCTGAGTCAGGATACGTTTCTGCGCGTGCTGTCCAGCTCCCAGCAGATCGCCGATATGCAGGAGCCGCGTGCCTATCTGCTGACAGTGGGCAAGCGCCTGCTCAGTAATTTCTACACTCGTCGCAGCCTTGAACAGGCTTATCTGGAAGCGCTGGCGCAGTTGCCTGAAGAAAGCGTGCCGTCGCCGGAGCAGCGCTGGTTGCTGCTGGAAACCCTGCAGGCGCTGGACGAGCTGCTCGATGGCCTGTCGGCAGTGGTGCGCCGGGCGTTTCTCTGGAGTCAGCTCGAGGGGCTGGGCTATCGGGAAATCGCTGAACGCCTGAGTGTTTCCGAACGCACCGTCAAACGCTATATGGCGCAAGCTTACGAGCACTGTCTGTTGGTGGACTGGTGATTCGCCCGGCACCTTCGAACGAAGATCGCGAGGTAGTACGCAAAGCGGCGCAGTGGCTGGCGCTTCTCGAGTCCGGTGGTGCCAGCGATGAAGATCACGCCATGCTGCAACACTGGCGCGACAGCTGCGCCAGTCATGAGCGCGCCTGGCAAAAGGCCCAACAACTGCGTCAGCGTTTTTTCGGTCTGCCTGCCAACCTGGCCATGGCGACGCTGGATCGCCCTGACAAGGCCAGGCGCGCGACGCTAAAAAGGGCGCTGGGCGCCGTGGCACTGGTTCCCGCGGTCTGGCTGCTGGGGCGTCAGTTGCCGCTGGAGGTCTGGCGTGCCGACCTGCAAACTGCCGTCGGCGAGCATAAGCGTCTGTCGCTGACCGATGGCAGCACGTTGCAATTGAATACCGACAGCGCCGTAAACGTCGATATGGGCGCCCGGCGAATCACCCTTGTACGGGGCGAAATAGCCCTGAAGGTGCCTGGCAGCGCGCCGCTGACCATCCACGGTCCTTACGGGCGCATCGTGGTTGGTCGGAGCGAAGTCTGTGTGCGTCTCAATGACAGCGACTGCCGGGTTTCGGTCGTCAGCGGCACGGTGCAGCTTTATCCCCTGCGCGGGCCTGTAGCGGCCTTGAATGCGCAGCAGCAGGTCAGTTTGAAGCAGAGTGGAGTCGGTCCTGTCAGCGCCTTCGACGCCTTGCTGCCTGGCTGGCGCGACGATGTACTGACCGCGCAGAACCAGTCGCTGGGTGATTTCCTGCGCGAGCTGGGTCGCTACCGTCCGGGCCTGCTGCGCTGGGAGCCGGCGCTGGAAAACCTTCGGGTGACCGGCAGTTTCAGGCTCGACAATACCGACCGCGTGCTGTCCTTGCTGGCGGCCAGTCTGCCGGTGGACGTGCAGATGCGCACCCGTTACTGGGTGACCCTGGTGCCTCGAAAAAACATTTCGACAAAAAATAGTGCGTAGCGCTGTCCCTTTTTTTGGTCTCGCTGGTCATTCCAGATAAGTGCACAAAAAATACGAGAGCTTCCCTCTATGTCCGCAGTGTCTTCCTACCGTTTGCGTCCGCTTTTGCAGTTCAGCCTGTTGCTGACGTTGAGTTCCAGTCCGTTGTTCATCTCGACCAGTTGGGCCGACACGGCGGGCAGACGGGCCTATGAAGTGCCGGCCGGCAGCCTGAGCGCCGCGCTTACCCGTTTTGCCGGGCAGGCCGGTGTCAATCTGTCGGTAGACCCTGCGCTGGTGAATGGCCGGAACAGTTCGGGGTTGTCCGGCGAGTTCGCGGTCGAGGAAGGGTTTGCGCGTCTGCTGCAAGGTTCCGGCCTGCAATTGATACCCGTCGGGGAGCAGGCTTACACGCTGATCCCGGCACCTCAAAGCGCCAGTGCAGGTTTGCAACTCGCCCCCACGTCGATCGTTGGCGACAGCGGTGTCACGGACGGTCAGGATTACGCGGGCGGTCAGGTGGCACGCAAAGGCTCGCAAGGCATGTTGGGTTCGCGGGACTTCATGGAAACGCCATTCAGCATGACCACCTACACCAAGGACGCGGTGAAAAACCAGCAGGCCCGAACCCTTGGCGATCTGATCGCCAGTGACCCGTCGGTGCGCGCCACCAACCCCGCAGGCGGGCGCTACGAGCAGTTCACCATTCGCGGCTTCAGCCTGTTCAACAGCGACGTTTCCTACAACGGCCTGTACGGCATCCTGCCCACTTACACGATCGACATGGAAATGGCCGAACGGGTGGACATCCTCAAGGGGCCGAGCCAGTTGATCAACGGCATTTCGCCGCGAGGCAGTGTCGGCGGGGGCATCAACGTGGTCCCCAAACGCGCGACGGATAAACCGATCACCGAGCTCACCACCAGCTATGCCTCCAAGGGGCAGGTGGGTGCTGCAGTCGATGTAGCCCGTCGGTTTGGCGAAGACGACAAGTTCGGGATCCGTTTCAACGGCGTGAAGCAGTCCGGCGACACAGAATGGGATCACCAGAGCGTCGATCGTGACATGGCCGTTTTGGGCCTGGATTTCCGCGGCGATCGCCTGCGTCTGTCGACGGACATCGGGCACACCGAACGCGACACTGATGCTCCGCAGGAGCGCGTGCAGGTCGGTGCCAACGCTAAGGTGCCCAACGCCAACGATGTGCGCGACAACTATGCGCAGTCCTGGAGCAAGGCGCGTACCAAGGATACCTTCGGCGCAGTGAATGCCGAATATGACCTCAGCGACTCGGTCATGCTGTATGGCGGTGTCGGCGTGCGCAAAAGTAACCATGACTTCCTGCGCCATGCGGTATCGGTCACCAACGACGCAGGTGACTTCAGCGTTCAGCCGCGCGATTTCACCCGTGACGAAAATGTGCGCACCGCCACTGCCGGCGCTCGTAGCTGGTTCAACACCGGGCCGGTCAGCCACGAGGTCAACCTGGCTGCCAGCTATTTCTACATGGACTTCGAGAACGGCGGCGCGCGCTATGCTCCTGCGCCGAGCAACCTGTTCAATCCGGTCGATACGCCCACACCCAGCAATCCCACACGCCTGGATGACAAGGTCTATACGGAGAACCGCTTTACCGGTTTGGCGCTGACCGACACGTTGGGATTCTTCGAGGACCGTCTGCTGCTGACCCTCGGCGCCCGCTGGCAGCGTGTCAAGGTTGATGACTGGACCGATGACGTGAAGGGCGACACCGCGTACGACGAGGAGAAGGTCTCACCGTCAGGCGGCATTCTGTACAAGGTGACCGATGATTTTTCGGTGTACGCCAACTACATGGAAGGTCTGAGCCAGGGCAAGGTCGCTCCATCCACCTCAGTGAACGAAGACCAGATTTTCCCGCCGTTCGTCAGTCGCCAGGTAGAGGTCGGGGCCAAGTATGACTTGGGATCGTTCGCATTTACCGCAGCGGTATTCCGTATCAAACAGCCCGCTTATGAAACCAACTCTAGGACGTCGGTATTCGGCCCGAACGGCAAGCGCCGTAACGACGGTGTCGAGCTGACCATGTTCGGTGAGCCGATGAAGGGGTTCCGTCTGCTGGGCGGGGTGATGTACATCGACAGCGAACTGACCAATACCGTCAACGGCACATTCGACGGCAACCGCGCGCCGGCCACCCCCAAGTACAACGTCAATCTGGGCGCCGAATGGGACGTCCCGGGCGTCAACGGCCTGACCCTGACCGGACGGGGCATCTACACCGGTTCGCAGTATCTGGATCAGGCCAATAGCAAAAGCATCGATTCATCGGAGCGTTTCGACGTAGGCGCGCGGTATGCCTTTAAGGTCGATCAGAAGGACATCACGCTGCGGGCCAATGTCGAGAACGTGATGAACAAGTACTACTGGAGTTCGGCCGGCGCGTCGGACGACAGCGAGCCGGGGCTGACTCTGTCGACACCGCGTACCTATCTGTTGTCGGCCACCATCGGTTTCTGAGTCGATACGTGACGCCCAGGGAAGGGGGTCACGTATATAGCGAACGACCGGCAGTCCTCATCGAGGGATAACCTGTGTGCAGTATTAAATAATCAACCTCAACACGGCGACACAGCAGTTTGTTATTTAGATAGGCTGTTTTGTCATAACGCTAAAATAACAAATGGCCACGCTCAATAGTGGCACATTGAGTTATACCGATTAATCCTGTCGGTATAACTGTGTGTCTTATTCATTATCAGGCGCGCAAAAAAGTTTATTTAAATTTCATCTTGTTTTTCGCAACAATGGGTTGCACTTTTAGGTAAATGATAATAATTTGCATCCGGAAATCCAGCGAGGACTCACAGATGTTGAATAATGGCTTATTGCACTCTACTACGTCGCAGAAAACCAATGCCAACTATCTGGACAGGCAGAGCAAGTTTGAATCGAATGTAAGGAGTTACCCCCGCAAGTTGCCATTGGCGATCGCCAAGGCACATGGCGTGTGGGTCACGGATGTCGAGGGCACCACGTACCTGGATTGTCTGGCCGGAGCCGGAACATTGGCACTGGGTCACAATCACGAAGCCATCATGGCCAGTCTCGACAGTTTTCTGACCTCGGGCATGCCCATGCACACCCTTGATCTGACCACTGCGGTCAAGGACGCTTTCAGCGAAACGCTGCTGAGTCTGCTGCCAGGACAGGGGCGTGATTACTGCCTGCAATTTTGCGGTCCTTCCGGGGCCGATGCGGTCGAAGCCGCGATCAAACTGGCCAAGACCGCCACCGGCCGCCATAACATCATCAGCTTTTCCGGCGCCTACCACGGCATGACCCACGGAGCCCTGGCGCTGACCGGCAACACTGCGCCAAAAAACGCCGTCGCTAATCTGATGCCCGGAGTGCAGTTCCTGCCGTATCCCCATGAATACCGTTGCCCGCTGGGCATTGGCGGCGAGGCCGGGACCGAAGCGCT
Organism: Pseudomonas sp. MEJ108; assembly: GCF_030208985.1. Classification (NCBI taxonomy): domain Bacteria; kingdom Pseudomonadati; phylum Pseudomonadota; class Gammaproteobacteria; order Pseudomonadales; family Pseudomonadaceae; genus Pseudomonas; species Pseudomonas sp. MEJ108. The sequence goes on along the minus strand of NZ_JARVSW010000004.1, from coordinate 51,471 downwards.
GAGTTACTACTTCACCCAGTTCATCGAGGACGTGGAAAGCGGTGTGTCGCTGCCGGCGGCGGTGATTCTGGAAGCGGTGCAGGGCGAGGGCGGTGTCAATCCGGCACCTGCAGCATGGCTGCGCCAGATTCGCGAAGTCACGCGCAAGCATGGCATTTTGCTGATTCTGGATGAAGTGCAGGCCGGCTTTGGCCGTACCGGCAAGATGTTTGCCTTCGAACATGCGGGGATCGAACCCGACATCATCGTCATGTCCAAGGCGGTCGGCGGCGGTCTGCCGTTGGCCGTGCTGGGTTTCAAGCGCGAGTTCGACGCCTGGTCTCCGGGTAACCATGCCGGCACCTTTCGCGGCAACCAGATGGCCATGGCCACCGGCCTGGCGACCCTTGAAGTGCTGCAACGACAGAACCTTGCCGGCCAGGCCGCAAAACGTGGCGACTGGCTCAAGGAACAGCTAGGCCTGTTGCAGCAACGCTATCCGGCGATTGGCAATGTGCGGGGCCGCGGCCTGATGCTGGGCATCGAGATTGTCGATGAACGCAAAGCGGCGGACCGCCTCGGCAGCCTGCCGATGGACCCGGATCTGGCGGTTGCCATTCAGCAGCATTGTTTCAAACAGGGATTGTTACTTGAACGCGGCGGTCGCAATGGCAACGTCATTCGCTTATTGCCGCCATTGATCATTACTGAAGAGCAATGCCAATTGGTCATCCAGCGTTTTGAACAGGCCCTGAAGGCTGCGCTGTCCCAGCTACGTAAATGAAAGTTATGTAATAAGCAGGGCATCAACAGCACCGCATCGTGACACTGATATCACGATTGAAACAACACCGCACACAACGTTTGGCTGGGCGAACTTATCGCACCTCGACAGCTCGATTGTTGTGCCGCAAGCGATAAATCAACGTTTGTTGCGACGTCATTTAAACGGTCAGCGTAAAGGCGACTGTGGAGCAGACATGACTAATACCGATCGCACCGTCTTATCAAACATGGTGAGCGAGTTGGCAACCACTCGCGCGTTACTCAATTGCCTGATCAAGGAATTCGCACTGCCGGAAGAGTGCCTGCATTACACCTGGCCTGAAGGCATGCAAGGCATAGCGCCTGGCAGTTTCGTGGATGGCGGGCAATGGAAGGGCATTCCGCTCACCATCAGCCTGCCCAATCAGCAACAGTTCTTCGTCCTGGTGGACCGCCGCGACCACTTGGGCAGCCATCGCTACCTTTCCGATGTCTACGCACGTCAGGGGCAGGGCACCTGGCGCTGCCTGGCGTTTGCCGAATTCGCCCGGCAACTGCTGACCGCCTGTGAGCACATGACCCGTGCCAGCAATGACGAACTGCTGGATCAGGTCCTGCAAAGCCAGCACCTGACTGCCGCCATCGTTGCCCACAACATGACCGGCCAGCACCCGGCGCCGCTCAGCGGCTATCTGGCCAGTGAGCAGGGTTTGTGGTTCGGCCACCCCAATCACCCGGCGCCCAAGGCGCGCCTGTGGCCTGAGCATCTGGCGCAGGAGACCTACGCCCCGGAGTTTCAGGCGCAGACCGCGCTGCACCTGTTCGAAGTGCCGCTGGAAGGGCTGCGAATCACCTCCAATGGCTTGAGCGAAGCCGAGGTGATGGCAGGCTTCGCTGATCAATCGCGGGCCCGACCCGGGCATGCGCTGATCTGCATGCATCCGGTACAGGCGCAATTGTTCATGCAGGACCGTCGCGTGCAACGTCTGCTTGAGTTGGGGGACATCTCCGATCTGGGTGCCAGTGGCTTGCTGGCCAGCCCGACGGCGTCGATGCGCACCTGGTACATCGAGGGTCACGACTACTTCATCAAGGGTTCGCTGAATGTGCGCATCACCAATTGCGTGAGGAAAAACGCGTGGTATGAACTGGAAAGCACGTTGATCATCGACGAACTGTTCCAGCGCCTGCAGCAAACCCGCCCGGAAACCCTCGGCGGGCTGTCCACAGTCGCCGAACCCGGTTCGATGAGCTGGGCTCCCAAAGGCGTGAGCGAGGCGGATGGTCACTGGTTCCGCGAGCAGACCGGCGCCATTCTGCGGGAAAACTTCTGCCGCCGCTCCGGCGCCGATTGCAGCGTGATGGCGGGCACACTGTTCGCCCGTGATCTGCGCTCACGCCCATTGGTGCACGACTTCCTCCAGCGTTTCAATGGCGCAGAGCTCGAGGACCAGCACCTGCTGGACTGGTTCGATGAGTACCAAGCCTTGCTGCTGAGCCCGGTCATGGCGTTGTTCTTCAATCATGGCATCGTGATGGAGCCGCATTTGCAGAATGCAGTGCTGATTCACGATAACGGACGCCCGCAACAGCTGCTGTTGCGCGACTTCGAAGGCGTCAAGCTCACCGAAGAGTTGGGCATCAAGGCGATTCAGGTGGGGCTGCACCCGAGAATTCGCCAGTCGTTGCTCTACAGCCGCGAGCAGGGCTGGAACCGCATTACCTATTGCCTGCTGATCAACAACCTGTCCGAGGCGGTACTGGCCTTGAGCTGGGAGCGCCCGCACCTGGCACCACTGATGTGGCAGCGCGTCGAGCGGCAATTGCAGCATATTCGTGACGAACTGGTACTGCCTGCGCCCGAGCTGGACGCGCTGATCGCAGGCCAGTCGATTGCCTGCAAGACCAACCTCAAGGTCCGGCTCGCCGCCAAGGCCGATCGCGAAGCCAACTATGTGCGTCTTGCGTCGCCGTGGGCCACGGAGGCACGTTATGCATAAGGTGCCGGAGACCGTACTGGCGGCCATCAAGGAGGCTCGGGCGCTGGAAACCGACCCGCTGGCGGCCTTCTTCTACGATCTGGACGCGTTGCAGCAGCATGTCAGTGAAGTCATGGCGGCGCTGCCCGCAGGTGTCGAGCTGTATTACGCGATCAAGGCCAACAGCGAAGCGCTGATGCTGGAAACCCTGGCCCCTCTGGTCAGTGGCTTTGAAATTTCCTCTGGGGGCGAGATCGAGCGGGTGATGGCCTGTCCGACACGCAAGCCCTACGTGTTCTCGGGCCCAGGCAAACTCGATTCCGATCTGCGTTCGGCGTTGCTCAACAAGGTTGAAGCCATCCATCTGGAGAGCCTCAACGAAATCGCGCGTCTGCAACAGCTGGCAGAACAGGCGGGGCGCGTGCAGCCGGTATTCCTGCGCATCAACCCGCAACTGCCCGCTGCGCAGTCGAGCAGGCTGGCGATGGCCGGGACCGCGACACCGTTCGGCATTGACGAAGCCGACCTGGCCGAGGCGGTCAGACGCGTGGACAACGCCAGTCACCTGACGCTCAAGGGCTTCCATGTACACGCCATGTCGCATCAGATGTCGGTCGAACGTCATGAGCAGTTGCTCGATTTCTACCTGCAGCGCTGGCAGGAATGGAAGGCTTTGGCCCGCGACCCGAGCCAGCTGACCCATTTCAACGTCGGCGGCGGTATTGGCGTCGATTACCTCAACAGTCAGCAGTTCGACTGGCAGCGACTGTGCCGCTATCTGGAAAAACGCCTGGGCGAGCAGCACGATGCGCCGATCCTGCGCTTCGAGCCGGGACGCTTCATCAGTGCCTATTGCGGCTATTACGCCATCGAGGTGCTGGACAGCAAAACCAGCCACGGCGAGCATTTTCTGGTCTGCCGCGGCGGTACTCACCAGTTTCGCCTGCCGGTCGCGCAAAGCCATGACCATCCGGTTATCCACCTGCCGACTGCGCCGCAGAGCACTGATTCGTCAGAGCAGGCTTACACCATTGTCGGCCAGCTATGCACGCCCAAGGACGTGCTGAGCCGTCGCCAGCCACTTAAAGGCGTGAACATTGGTGACCTGCTGGTTCTGCCGCTGGCGGGAGCGTATGGCTACAACATTTCCCATGCCGACTTTCTCTGTCATCCACGACCGTCACAGCACTTCGTGCGCAACGGCGAACGGGTTCGCCAATGAGTTTCAACGTCCCACGTAGCTGGGTAGTGGTCAACGTGCTGCTCGGTACGCTGACGGTCAGTCTGAGCAACAGTTCGCTCAACCCGGCGCTGCCTGCTTTCATGGAGGCGTTCAGGATCGGGCCGCTGCTGGCCACCTGGATCGTCGCCGGATTCATGACCAGCATGGGCATGACCATGCCGCTGACCAGCTTCCTCAGTCAGCGCATCGGACGCAAACGCCTGTACCTGTGGGGTGTGGCGCTGTTCATTGGCGGCTCGCTGCTGGGCGCGCTGGCCGACTCCATCGCGCTGGTGATCACCGCTCGGGTGGTGCAGGGCATTGCCAGCGGGCTGATGATCCCCTTGTCGCTGGCGATCATCTTTTCGGTGTATGAAAAGCACGAACGGGGCAGGGTGACCGGGCTCTGGAGCGCAGCAGTGATGCTCGCGCCGGCGCTCGGTCCGCTGTGTGGCAGCCTGATGCTGGAGTGGTTCAGCTGGCGCTCGCTGTTCCTGATGAATGTGCCCATCGGCCTGCTGGCGCTGTTGCTGGGCGTCGGCGTGCTGCCGGACGCCGAGCCCGCCGAGCGCAAGCCGTTCGATTTGATCGGCTACCTGCTGGTGGCGTCGGGCATCGGCTTGCTGATGATCGCCATCAGCCGCATGCACCATGCTCAGGCGCTGCTCGATCCAGTCAATCAGGCCATGGTGCTGGTCGCATTGGCCTGTCTGGTGGCATTCGTCCGGGTCGAGCTGAGTCGCCAGGCTCCGCTGCTGAATCTGCGTCTGTTCAACCTGCGCGGTTATCGTCTGAGCGTGATCATCGCCGTGGTGCAATCGGTCGGCATGTTCGAGTGCCTGGTGTTGCTGCCGCTGCTGGTGCAGAACGTGCTGGGCTACAACCCGATCTGGACCGGCCTGGCGCTGCTGTGTACCGCCAGCTTCGCGAGCCTGTTCGGGCAGTGGGGCGGCAAGGCATTGGATCGCCATGGCCCACGCACCGTCGTCGCCATCGGCCTGCTGCTGACCGGCGTTTCGACCCTGGCGCTGGGCATGCTCAAGGCCGACGCCGCGATCGGCGTGGTGTTCGTCCTGATGATGATTCGTGGCGCCGGCCTCGGGCTCTCCTATATGCCGGTGACTACGGCGGGGCTCAATGCCTTGCCAGAGCCGATGGTCACTCAGGGCGCCGCGATGAACAACATTTCCCGGCGTCTGGTCGCGTCGCTGGCCATCGTCATCGCCTCGCTGTGGCTGGAGTTCCGCCTCAACACCGCGGGCCCGGCCGCCACGCCCTCGGCCATCAGCGAAGTATTCATCGCCACCGGCGTGCTGATCCTGCTGGCACTGCCGTGTGCCTGGCGTTTTCCCCTTAACGACGAGCGCGCCGAGGCCCAGCCCGACGCGGTCGAACCCCGATAATTTTTCGTTCGAGGTATGAACATGGCTACCCCTTTACCGCTGCAACGTAACGCCGCTTCGACAACGACAACAGCTGGTACTGGTGCCTGGCTGGCCGACGTCAGCGCCGAGCGCTATCAGCAAGTACAACGCCGCGTGATCGGCCAACTGCTGCAGACCCTGCTGTACGAGGCGGCGCTGCCGTACCGCTGTGAGCCGCTGGATGATCATCGGCATCGTTTCGCCGTGGCCGTGAGTGACGGTGTGGAATACCGCTGCGAGGGCCTGCTGAGTACCAGTTTTGAACTCATCCGTCTGGACCACGCCACGCTTGAGCGGGTGGACAGCGCCGGCGAACGCAGCGTGCCGGATCTGCATCTGGCGTTGACCGAGCTGCTCAGTCCGTTCAAGGACAGCCCGCACCTGACGCGCTTCATCCAGGAAATCGAGCAGACCCAGCTCAAGGACCTGCAGGCCCGCACCCAGGGCTATCAGCCTGCAAGACCAGCGCATCAGCTCGATGTCGATGCGCTGGAGCAGCATTTCATGGATGCCCACAGCTACCACCCGTGTTACAAGTCGCGGATCGGCTTTTCCCTGGCTGACAACCGCCACTACGGGCCGGAATTTGCCACGCCTTTCGCGGTGGTCTGGCTGGCCGTGGCGAAATCGAGCGCCTCGGTCGGCCATTCGCGGAGCATGGATTTTCAGGCGTTCATCCGTCAGGAGTTGGGCACACAACGCTGGCATGAAATAGCTCGAGACCTGGCCGCGCGGGGCAAGTACATCGACGACTATCAACTGATGCCGGTGCATCCGTGGCAGTGGGACAACGTCACGGTGTCGACCTTCTACCCGGAACTGGCCAGCGGCGAGCTGATTTATCTGGGCACCTCGACCGATAGCTACAAGGCTCAGCAGTCGATTCGCACACTGGCCAACGCCAGTCAGCCCCAGCGGCCATACGTCAAGCTGGCGATGAGCATGACCAACACCTCCAGCACGCGGATTCTGGCGCGTCACACGGTGTTGAACGGCCCGATCATCACCGATTGGCTGCACCAGCTGATCGCAACCGACAGCACCGCTCAAGCGCTGGATTTCGTGATTCTCGGTGAGGTAGCGGGGGTGAGTTTCGATTACCGCCATCTGGCGGAATCCCGTTCGGCGCAGACCTACGGCACGCTGGGCGCCATCTGGCGGGAAAGCCTGCATCAATACCTACGGGACGACGAGCAGGCGGTGCCGTTCAACGGCTTGAGCCATGTGGAAAACCGTTACGATGATGGCCAGCAAACGCCGTTCATCGACGCGTGGGTCAACCAGTACGGGCTCAAGGAATGGACCCGGCAACTGCTGCAGGTCACGGTGCCGCCGATCATTCACATGCTCTATGCCGAAGGCATCGGCATGGAGTCCCACGGCCAGAACATCGTGCTGATCGTCAAGCAGGGCTGGCCGCAGCGTATCGCCCTCAAGGACTTCCATGACGGCGTGCGTTATTCACCGGCGCATCTCGGGCGTCCCGAACTGTGCCCGGAACTGGTGCCGCTGCCCGCCAGCCATGCAAAGCTCAACCGCAACTCGTTCATCATCACCGACGACGTCAACGCGGTGCGCGACTTCTCCTGTGATTGTTTCTTCTTCATCTGTCTGGCCGAAATGGCGATTTTCCTGCGCCAGCAGTACCAGCTGGACGAGGCACTGTTCTGGCAGATGACCGCCGACGTCATTCTCGACTATCAGCGTGCTCACCCGCAGCATCGCGACCGTTTCGGGCTGTTTGACGTGTTTGCGCCATCGTACGAAGTGGAAGAACTGACCAAGCGCCGCCTGCTGGGTGATGGCGAGCGTCGCTTCCGCTCGGTACCTAACCCACTGCACACCTACAGGCCGCAATGATGCTGAGGACCAATACGCTCAAAAGCAGGATTGCCGACGGACAGCCGGCACACGGGGTGATCAGTTCGATCCCGGCCCCGGCCGCCATCGAGCTGATCGCCGAGGCCGGGTTCGACTTCGTGATCATCGACATGGAACACGTGCTGATCAACCCGGAAACCGTGGAAAACATGATCCGCGTGGCAGAGAGCTACGACCTCACACCACTGGTGCGGGTCGCCGATCTCAACCCGAAAACCCTGCTGCGCCTGCTCGATGGCGGCGCGCAGGGCATCGTCTTGCCGATGATCGAGAGCCCCGAGCAACTGGCGGATGCGATTGCCGCCTGCAAGTACCACCCGCTGGGTCGCCGCAGCCTCAATGCCGGCCGTCCCGGCTCGTTCGGCAAGCACAGCCTGGCGCAGTACGTGGAGGCTGCCAATCAACAGATCATGGTGGTGGCGATGATCGAAAGCGCCGAAGGCGTGCGACGTGCCGCCGAGATCGCCAGCGTGCCGGGTCTGGACATGATTCTTGAAGGCGCGGCAGACCTGTCACAGTCACTGGGCATGCCCTGGCAGATCGATCAGCCAGATGTACAAAACGCGTTGCTTGCGACCTGGCAAGCCGCCCACGCGGCGGGCGTCGCCTATTGCGCGATCCCCCGTCAACCCGGAGACGCTGCCCGCTGGCAGGCGCGCGGGGTCAACACCTTTGTCCTCGGGGATGAGCGCGGCATTGCCTTTCGCGCGCTTCAGGCCCGCCTGGCTCAACATTCAGCAGAAGGAAAATAACCCATGAACTTCACTTCACTCGCCGCTGACCTGGTCATGCAGGATCTGGTCGATTGCCTGCTGGCTGAAGATTTCTTTGGCCGCGAGCCATTGCGCCTGCAGGACAGCAGCCAATGGCAACTGCGCCATCCACAGGCTCCGCAACTGGTAGATCAGGGCAGCGCGCAGCAAATCTGGGAGTGGTGCTGCGATGATTCTGAGCAACGCTTCATCAGCATCGCGTTGCGCGCCGGTATCACCCAGCAATGGGAAAAAGTGCCCGGCACGCCGGTATTGGGCCGCCAGGACGAGCGATGGACGCAGTTGTCACCGGAAGACTTCATGAAGTGGGTGTTCGCCGGCAAGGCGACGCTGCTTCAGGACAGCGAGCGCCAGGACAACGAAAAGGGTATCGCGCTGTTTCTGGAAGTGTTGCGCATCAGTGTCTGGCAGACCGCGCTGTCGCTGGATCACAAGGTCGACGAGCAGAACCTGATGGCTCAGGACGGCGCTACCTTCTTCCGAACCATGGAGCAGTGGGCGTCGCTGCGTGATCGCCCGTATCACCCGCTGGCCAAGGCCAAACAAGGCTTGAACGAACAGGAATACTTACAGTACCAGGCCGAGTTCGCCCGGCCAGTAGCGCTGAATTGGGTGGCTGTCGACAAGACCTTGCTGCAATGCGGCGACGGCGTGGAGGATTTGAATGCATCCTTTCCGGCCCGCTATCTGCTGCCCGAGAACCTGCAAGCGCAGCTTGACCAGGAGATGCAGGCGCGCGGCATTGCCGGCAGCCATGTTGCGCTGCCGGTTCACCCGTGGCAGTTCGAGCATGTCTTGCAGGTCCAGCTGGGCGATGCGTTCGCCAAGGGCGATTGCCAGCGGCTTGATTTCAATCAGGCGCAGGTGCATGCCACTTCGTCGCTACGTTCGATGACACCGTGCTTCAACAGCGCTGACTACCTGAAGCTGCCCATGGCGATTTATTCGCTCGGCGCTTCGCGCTATCTGCCAGCGGTCAAAATGATCAACGGCGGGCTGAGCGAAAAACTGCTGCGTCAGGTGGTCGACAAGGATGAAACTCTGAGCCGTTCGCTACACCTGTGCGACGAACGCAAATGGTGGGCATTCATGCCGCCACAAGCCACGCTGTTCGACGAAGGGCCTCGGCATCTTTCGGCGATGGTGCGCGGCTATCCGGCCGCCTTGCTCGATGATCCGGAGTGCCGCCTGCTGCCCATGGCGGCACTGGGTACACCGCTACCGGGGAGCAATCGGCATTTCTTCGATGAGTGGATGGACTACCGCGACCTGCCGCGCAATCAGGCTTCGGTACTGACACTGTTTCGCGAACTGAGCCACAGTTTTTTCGATATCAACCTGCGCATGTTCCGCCTGGGCATGCTCGGCGAAGTGCATGGCCAGAACGCGGTCATGGTCTGGAAAGCCGGACAGGCGCAAGGGCTGCTGTTGCGTGACCACGACTCGTTGCGTATTTTCGTGCCCTGGCTGGAGCGCAACGGCATGCACGACCCGGAGTATCGAATCAAGAAAGGGCATGCCAATACGCTTTATCATGACCGCCCCGAGGACTTGCTGTTCTGGCTGCAGACGCTGGGTATTCAGGTAAACGTGCGGGCAATCATGGATACTCTGGCGCAAGTGTATGACGTACCGGTCACTGCGCTGTGGACCGTATTGCGCGATGTTCTGGATAATCTGATCACAACCATCGAATTTGACGACGAGGCGCGTGGCATGATCAGGCAACAACTGTTCGAAGCCCCCAACTGGCCGCAGAAACTTCTGCTGACGCCCATGATCGAGCGCGCGGGCGGTCCGGGCAGCATGCCGTTCGGCAAGGGCGAAGTGGTCAACCCGTTCCACAGGTTGCGCCGTGCAACCTGACCGAACCCTGCATCCTTCGCGGCGCACAGTGTTGCGCCTTTCACTGGGGTTACTGGCGCTGCCTGGCATTGCCCGGGCAGCGCCGCTGCGCGTTGTCACCCTGTTTCAGGGGGCGTCCGACACTGCCGTGGCCCTGGGCGTTACGCCTTGCGGCGTGGTGGATTCGTGGAGCGAAAAACCGATGTATCGCTACCTGCGCCCGGCGCTGGCAGCGGTACCGCATGTGGGTCTGGAAACCCAGCCGAGCCTGGAAGATATCGTGCTGCTCAAGCCGGACCTGATCGTCGCTTCACGCTTTCGTCATCAACGCATCGCGCCGTTGCTGGAGCAGATCGGCATGGTGCTGATGCTCGAAGAGGTGTTCGAGTTCAAGCGCACCCTGGCAATGATGGGCGTGGCCCTGCAACGTCAACAACTGGCCATGGACCTGCTCGGGCAATGGCAACAGCGTGTGGCAGCGGTGCGCGGCCAGTTGCAGGCGAAGTTCGCCGGACGCTGGCCGATCACTGTGTCGGTGCTCGACATTCGCGAAGACCATATCCGTAGCTATCTGCCGGCCAGCTTTGCCGGCTCGGTGCTCAGTGAGCTGGGCTTTGCCTGGACGCCCGCGGCCCGCGAAGCCAGCGGCGTTTCCCTTAAACTCAGCAGTAAAGAGAGTTTGCCTGTGGTCGATGCCGACCTGTTCTTCGTCTTTCAGCGTGCGGACAGCAATGCCGCGCAGCACACCTACGACAAACTGGTACAGAACCCGTTCTGGCAACAGTTGCGCGCAGCACGGGATGGCCAGGTATGGCGCGTCGACGCCGTCGCCTGGAGCCTGTCCGGCGGCATTCTGGGCGCCAACCGCATGCTCGATGAGGTCGCTCGCGTGGCCCTGGCGGATAGCGCCTCATGACGGCTGCGGCAAAACTGGGCCTGGGGCTGTTGATACTGGTAGCGTGCATGGGATTGAGTCTGGCCACCGGGGCCACCTGGATATCGCCCGCTGACATCGTGCGGAGTGTCTGGCAGCCCGATGCGCTGAGCGCTATCGAGCACGTGCTGCTCGACACACGGCTGACACGTACCCTGATGGCCGTCGCAGTAGGCTCGAGTCTGGCGGTTGCCGGGGCACTGATGCAGGCGCTGACGCGCAATCCGCTGGCGTCGCCTGGCCTGTTCGGCATCAATGCCGGCGCGACGTTTGCCATCATCGCCTGTTCGTCGCTGCTTTCACTGTCGTCCATGAGCCAGTGGCTGTGGTGCGCGTTCATCGGCGCTGCGGTGGCGGGCACGATTGTCTGGGTCATCGGCAACCGGGGGCAGGGCAGCCTCAATCCATTGCGCATCGTATTGGCCGGCGCAGCGATCACCGCCTTGTTCACCGCGTTCAGCCAGGCCTTGCTGGTGGTCAATCAGGACGGTCTGGACACTGTGCTGTTCTGGCTGGCCGGTTCCCTGTCGGAGCGCGAACTGAGCACCGCTGCGCCGTTGCTGGTCTGCGTGGTCATGGGGCTTGCCGGCGCGCTGGTGCTGGCGGGGCAGGTCAACGTGCTCAACACCGGGGAAGCCATCGCGACGGCGCTGGGCCAGCGTACGGGGCTGATTCGGCTGATGATGAGCGTGGTAATCATTGCCCTGGCAGGCAGCGCCGTGGCGCTGGCGGGCAGTATCGGCTTCATAGGTCTGCTGGTGCCACATATGGTGCGCAAGACGCTGTCCATCGACCATCGCTGGCTGCTGCCTGGCTGCGCAGTGCTGGGCGCGACGCTGTTGTTGCTGGCCGACACGCTGGCGCGAGTCGTGATTGTCCCTCAGGAAGTCCCGGTGGGTGTGATGACGGCTCTGTTTGGTGCGCCGTTCTTCATTGCACTGGTTCGGCGGGGCGCGCGCTATGGATAAGCATTTCACCGTGCGCTACCGGAGCTTTTCCCGGCAGTTCAGCCTGACCGCATTGACGCGCTTGCTTTCGGGCCTGGCGCTGACGCTGCTGGTCATACTGAGCTCGTTGGCCGTGGGCAAGATCAATCTGTCGCCCGCGACCCTGCTGAGTGTTTTTACCGGTCAGGCAGATGCCAGCCTGGTCTTCATCGTCGAACAACTGCGCATGCCCCGGCTGGCCCTGGCCGCCCTGGTCGGCGCGGCCCTGGCGGTGTCCGGACTGATCCTGCAAAGCATCATTCGCAACCCGCTGGCCTCACCTGATCTGTTAGGCATCACCAGCGGTGCCAGCGCCGCCGCCGTGTTGTACCTGTCATTCTTCTCGGCTGCACTGGGCGCGCAGTTTCTGCCCCTGGCGGCGATCTCCGGCGCAGGCCTCGCGGCACTGGTCATTTATCTGCTGGCCTGGAATCAGGGTGCCTCACCCTTGCGCATGGTGTTGATCGGGGTAGGGGTGTCGGCTCTGCTGGCTGCGGTGACCACGTTCATTCTGGTGTTCAGCCCGTTGACCACCACCTTGTCGGCTTATGTCTGGCTGACCGGGAGCGTGTATGGTGCCAGTTGGCCAGAGCCCCGCGCGCTGGCCGGCTGGCTGCTTATGACATTGCCGCTGCTGGCACTGCTCGCCCGTCAGGTGCGCATGCAGCAACTGGATGACGCGCTGGCCCAGGGCATCGGAGTGCGCGTGCAATGGTTGCGCGCCGGTTTGCTGCTGGTGAGCGTCGCGCTGGCCGGGCTGGCGATCGCGTGGGGCGGGGCGATTGCCTTTGTCGGGCTGATCGCGCCTCATATCGCCAAACGCCTGATGCCGCCGGGGTTCGTGGGGCAAGCGCTGATGGCGGCGTTGATCGGCGCCAATCTGGTGATGCTTGCCGATCTGGCCGGACGCACGCTGTTCCTGCCGCTGGATCTGCCCGCAGGGATTTTTGTCGCGGTGCTGGGCACACCGTTCTTTCTGTACCTATTGATCAACCAGCGGCATTAAGGAATTACGGATGGCGTCAATCGCAACCCACGACCTGACCCTGAGTTACCAGCGGCAGGTGATCATCGACAGCCTTGATCTGCAGTTACCCGCAGGCCAGGTGACCGTGCTGATCGGCAGTAACGGTTGCGGCAAAAGCACCTTGCTCAAATCCCTGGCGCGCCTGCTCAAACCCCAGCAGGGCACCGTCGTGCTCAACGGTGCCGACATCCATCAGAAGTCCACTGCGACCGTCGCGCGTGAACTGGCGATTCTGCCGCAGATGCCCAGCGCACCGGAAGGCATCAGCGTGCGGCAACTGGTGGCGCTGGGGCGTTATCCCTATCAGAACTGGATGCAGCAATGGTCCGCCGAGGATGAGGCCATGGTCGCACGGGCTCTGGCGCAGACCGGCATGCAGGAACTGGCCGACAGACCCGTCGATGCCCTGTCAGGTGGTCAGCGTCAGCGCGCATGGATAGCCATGACCCTGGCGCAGGATACCGACATTGTATTGCTGGACGAGCCGACGACCTTTCTCGATCTGGCTCATCAGATCGAAGTGCTCGACCTGTTGCGCGACCTGAATCGGCGAGAGGGCAAGACCATCGTGATGGTCCTGCATGACCTGAATCTGGCCTGCCGTTACGCCGATCATATGGTCGCTGTCCACGAACGCAGCGCCTTCGCCCAGGGGCGTCCGGCGGATATCCTCAGCGAGGCGCTGGTCAAGCAGGTCTTCGGCCTCAACTGCCGGATCATCGCCGATCCATTCTTTGGTACGCCGTTGTGCATTCCCTTTGGCCGGGAACTGCCGCAATGAGTCTGGCGCAGGCGTTCAGCGAATCCGAATGGGCGTTGCTGTCCGGGGCGCTGCGACTCAGGCCGGCAGGTGAACACGATCCGCGCTCACTGCCGGCCCGCGCGCTGCTGGACGACGCAGTCTGCGAGCAACTGCTTGGCGAGCTGGGGCCGGTGATCGGTTCTCCGACCCAGGCAATCACCGCATCGTTGCTGGCCAAGCGCTTTTCCTTCCTGAGCACCGGTGCCTGCCTGTACGCGATGTCGGTCTACGACAAGGGCCTGGCCCTGTCGCTGGACAACAGCGTGGTCGAATACGCGCACGATGACGGCCTTTGGACCTCTTCAATGCCCTTGCTCGATACAACGCCTGTGGGTTATGAACCGGGCGCTCGTGAGGCGTGGCGTGATGCTGTCGTGGCCACCCTGTTTCGTGACCTGCTTCAGCCACTGTGGGAAACCTTCAACCGTGTCACTGGCATTTCCCGACGCATTCTGTGGGAAAACACCGCAGTACGCGTGTATTCGCTGTACGACAAGCGCATGGACAAGGTCGAAGACCCGGCGATCCGGCAGCGCTGTGAAGCCGATTTCGACTGGCTGCTGCACCAGGCCGATCCGGCGCTGTTCGGCCTGACCTACAACCCGCTGAAACACTTCCGCCGTCCACCGGTTGTGCTGGAAGCCGAAGGCAAAAGCATCCGTTTTCGGCGCACCTGCTGCTTCTATTACGACGCCAGCAATCCCGTCGAGTATTGCTCGACCTGTCCGTTACTGAGGCCCAAAAAATGTCGATGAACAAGCAGATTGCACACCGCCAGCAACAACTCAGCGACGCCGTCATAGAGCAATACCGTGAGATTGCCGCGTCAACCATTGGCCATCTGACCGACGTGGGTTACCTGCGCGGGATCAGACCGCTGTTCGAGGAGGTCAGACTGGTCGGCAACGTTGTCACGGTCAAACTGCAACTGCCCGACGGCAGCATTCTGCGCGACGCACTGCTGAACAGCCTGCCCGGCGATGTACTGGTGATTGAATGTGTCGGCGACGAGCATTGCGCCTGCTGGGGCGAACTGCGCACTCTGGCCGGGCTTATCAAGGGGCTTGGCGGCGTCGTCGTCTCGGGCGCGGTCACCGACGTTGCCGCCTTGCGCGAACATCGCCTGCCCGTGTTCAGCCGTGGCGTCAGCGCAATGACGACGCGCAGTCTCGGGGAAAGCGGCGAGCTCAATGGATTGATCAATATAGGCGGCGTGGAGGTGAAGCCGGGAGATATCGCCGTCGGGGATGATGACGGGGTATTTATTCTGAGTCCGCAACAGGCGAACGAACTGTTGCCCGAATTGCTTGGCAAGGAGAGTGCGGACCGAAAAAGAAGGGAAGAGTTTCTCGGCAGACTGAATGGGGAGAACACGGTCAGCAGAACTCAACAGTGATAATGAAACCTGAAACAGCGCGTTTGATGTGATTCATGAATATAACCACTGTCGATTGATCAATAGTTATAACTTTTGGATCCTATAGTCACAATCAGACAACAGGCAGGCTATTTTCGTATTAAGTTTGATTGCACCGCTCAAGATTGCGGTTCCATGACCGATGCAGATTGCAAACCCAAACTGTCCCGGATAGCCGCAATGTTCAATTCGCATTTGAAAAACACCAATAAGGCATTGGAGCGCCGCCTCGCCATGCTTGAGCAAGCAGGGCAAATCCTCAATCTGGAGACAGTCGCCGTCGTGCTGGATGGCACGGGCAAAATACAGACCGTCAACGCGTTGTTCGAGACGGAGATGAGCTACGCACAGGCAGAGCTCGTCGGGCGCAGCCTGTCTGAACTGAGCCCGCCGGAACTGAGCGGTGACGTTCACCAGAAGCGCGCATTGACCGCGATTCGCGACGGCAAGCATTTCAGCGGCACGTTGCGCCTGGTCAGCAAGACAGGGTCGAGGGTGTGGCTGAGAACCATTGTCGTACCCTATAAAAATGAAACCGGCGGCGTCGAGCAGATCACTCTGTATTCGAGTGTTCTGACGCGAACGATTGAAGCCTCGCGCGAGAACGAAGCCCTGGTCAATGCGCTGCAACGTTCCACCGCTGTTATCGACTTCACCCTCGATGGCACGGTCATCAGCGCCAACGACAACTTTCTGAGGGCGATGGGTTACGAGCTGAATCAGATAAAAGGCAAGCATCACAAGATGTTCTGTGTGCCTGAAGAGTCCGCCTCTGACGCGTATACCCAATTCTGGGAAAGGCTGCGCCGGGGTGAGTTCATAGTCGATCGTTTCCGTCGAATTGACAAAGGCGGTCGTGATGTATGGCTGGAGGCGTCTTACAACCCGATTACCGACGCCAACGGCAAACTCTATAAAATTGCCAAGTTCGCGACTGTGATCACTGAACAGGTCGAGCGCGAGAAAGCCGTCGCCGAAGCATCGGAAATGGCTTATCAAACCTCTATCGATACTGACAGCAGCGCACAGCAAGGCCGCAAAGTTATCAAGGACACGCTGCAGATGCTCGGCCAGCTGACCATTTCAATGGAAGAGGCCACACGAGGCATCGAAGCACTGGACTCGCAAAGTCAGGTGATTGGAACAATCATCAAGACCATCAGCGGCATTGCCGAACAAACCAACCTGCTCGCGCTGAACGCAGCGATTGAAGCCGCCAGGGCCGGCGAACAGGGCAGGGGCTTCGCCGTAGTCGCCGACGAGGTGCGCCAACTGGCCTCTCGCACGACAAAAGCGGCGGAAGAAATCGTAAACGTCGTGAAGACCAACCAAAGCCTGGCGTCCGACGCGGTAGGCGTGATTGTGCGCAGCACCGAACAGGCGTCCGAGGCGCTGGTATTGGCCAATGACGCAGACCGTGTCATTCAGGAAATCCAGCACGGCGCGAACACGGTAGTGCGGGCAGTCAGCCGGTTTGTGGACCAGCGCTCCAGTTAAGTGCGAGCAGTCGGAGTGACTCAGGGGACGCTAAAAGTGTTCTGCGCTGAGTCACTCACTGCGCAGTCAAACAGGAAGGGAAGTGTACTGATGGTCGCAGCGCTACCTGCTTATAGACGTTTTAAATGAGTGTGTTTTATTAAATCCATGGGACAGCACTCGCGCAAGGCGAACACTATCGAAATCACCACGCTACAGCCTCAAGACTGATAGCCGGCTACCGATACGCTGCTTATAACCGTTGCACCCGCCTTCATTTCGAGC
Organism: Pseudomonas sp. MEJ108; assembly: GCF_030208985.1. Lineage (NCBI taxonomy): Bacteria > Pseudomonadati > Pseudomonadota > Gammaproteobacteria > Pseudomonadales > Pseudomonadaceae > Pseudomonas > Pseudomonas sp. MEJ108. The sequence goes on along the minus strand of NZ_JARVSW010000004.1, from coordinate 34,676 downwards.
ATTGTAACCATGACTTTCCTGCGCAGCCCACACATGGTTCGTAAGTACCTTTACACCTTATTGTGGTTTTATGTGCTCTCTATTTTCCTGTTGGCAATCGCGTGGGAATTCGAACTTGAATCCCTCGCCATGGCTGCAATGGGCTTGCCCTATGACCAGGACTTCGAAAATGCCGAGCGTTGGCGTTTTGTCTTGACCTCGACAGGCTTTGCCGTGTTATCGATGGTGATACCGTTCATTCTTCTGAAACGCCTGATGCAACAACTCCATAGCAGTTACAACGACTTGCTCGAGTCACAGGCGCTCAGCGAATCTCTGGCCCGCCACGATCCATTGTCCGGCTTGCTCAATCGGCGTGTGTTTCACGAGCAACTGGTTGCGCGGTTGCAGCAACCAGCGACACAGACGGCGGTTTTTCTGATCGACCTGGATAAATTCAAGCTGATCAACGATACCCACGGGCATGCGGCAGGAGACGCGGCTATCTGCGCCGTTGCCGAAAGTCTGCGCGACGCCACTGTCGGGTGGCAGGCTTCCGTGGCTCGGCTGGGCGGCGACGAGTTCGGTCTGGCGGTCAGTGGTGACTTCAGTCATGCCGAACTGGCGCCGCTCGCTGAAAACATTCTGGCCAAAATCGCAGCATCCAGCGTTGGCCTGCCGCGTGTGGCCCTGAGTGCGACCCTCGGCATTGCCATTGCGCCAATGGACGGCTCAGACCCCGACCTCTTGCTGCAACGTGCGGACAGCGCCATGTACCGCGGTAAAGCCGGTGGCCGAGCCAGGTTTCATTTCTATGAAGTCAGCTTCGAGCGCGAGCTGCGTCTGCAGGAGCAGTTCGCGCGCGAACTCACCCTGGCTATCGAAGAGAAAGATATTCAACCGTTCTATCAGCCTATCGTCAGCCTTCCCGAGCAACACCTGGCGGGGTTCGAACTGCTGGCGCGATGGCTGCATCCCGAGCGCGGGATCATCCTGCCGCTTGACTTCATACCCGTGGCAGAACAGTTGGGGCTGATCAAGCCACTCACCGCGACCCTTTTGCTTCAAGCCTTCGATCAGGCACGCGATTGGCCAAGCGACTTTACGCTGGCGATCAACGTTACCTCACTGATGATCGAAAGCCCCGACTTTCCTGACTGGCTGGAACAGCTGGCCAATGAAGGAAAATTTCCGCTGAGTCGGCTGGAAGTGGAAGTGACGGAAAACGCACTGGTCGCCAATGTCGACAGTGCCCGCCTGAATCTGGAGCGTCTGCGCGCGATGGGCGTGAGCGTCGCTCTGGACGATTTCGGTACCGGCTATTCAGGTCTTTATCATCTGACCAGGCTGGCCATCGACAAGATCAAGATCGACAGATCGTTCTTCGACACGACGCTTGAGAACCAGAACGAGATGGTCAAGGCCATCCTCGCTCTGGGTAAAAGCCTGCGCATGAAAATCACCGCCGAGGGCGTTGAGCACGAACGGCTCGCAGACTGGCTGGCCACCCATGAGTGCGACTTTGCCCAAGGCTACCTGTTCGGACGACCGTTGCCGTTGGCCCAGGTGAAAGAGCTACTGGCAATGAGTGGTTCCGAAGGGCCGGTGAGGGCATTGGCGGTTCCTGGAAAATAAGGGGCATGAGCTTCAAGTCGGCGCTCTCGAACTTCAATGCGGAAGTTTAGATTCACCGGAGGCGATAAGCGTTTCTCTGATACTTGTCGCTCACTAAAACCTGCGGCTTTCTGCCAGTGCAGCGAGTTGCAGCGCCGTCGAGGAACTGTGATCGGGATTGGCGCTGATAGCGTCAATGTGAGTTCCTGATGCGGGTGAGGTGCCTGATTCAGATATAAGCATTCCTTATTGTCGATGACTCATGGACTATATGCCCATTTGGCTGCCTCTCTAAGGCAAGCGCTCGCATCTGCAGGAGCCCGTGAATGAACATCAAGATTGAGGCGCTGATCGCCCGGAAGATCGGTTTCGCCTCCCACCAGAACGCCGTACCGCTGGTACGTGAATTGAGTATCTGGAACCAGGAAGAAAGCGGTTTTGAAAACCTGACCCTGACGTTAAGCACCGACCCGGATTTCGTAGAGAGCCGCACTTGGCGTATAGACCGCATTCATGCCGGTGATCGCCTCAGCATTTCCGAGCGTGATATCAAGCTTAACGCAGGTTATTTGTCCGGGCTGACTGAAAGCCTCAGCGCTGACGTGGTGATGCGTCTTTCCCAGGGCGACAACGTACTCGTCGAGCAGCGCTTCCCGACAGAACTGCTGGCGCGCACAGAATGGGGCGGCTTGAGCGCCATGCCGGAGCTGCTTGCGGCTTTCTGCATGCCCAATGATCCCGCGGTGGATCGCGTACTCAAAGCGGCCTCACAGGTTTTACGGCGCGCGGGCAAGAAAGATGGCATTGACGGCTATGAGAGCAAGTCGCGCACACGAACCTGGGAGCTTGCCTCTGCCATTTGGTCCGCAGTGTGCAGCTTTCAGTTGAGCTATGCATTGCCCCCGGCCAGCTTTGAGCAACAGGGCCAGAAGGTCCGGCCTCCGAGTGTGGTTCTGGAAAACGGCGTAGCGACCTGTCTGGACACTGCATTGCTGTTTGCGGCGGCGTTGGAGCAGGCAGGCTTGAATGCCCTGCTTATCATGACCAAGGGGCACGCATTCGCAGGCGTCTGGTTGCAGCCTCAAGAGTTTTCCCAATTGTTGACCGATGAGGCGTCGGCAGTACGCAAACGCCTGGATCTGAAGGAGATGGTGGTATTCGAAACCACCCTTTCTACACAAACACCTGCGCCGGGCTTTTCCCAGGCGATTACAGCCGCCGAGCGTCAGCTCGATGATGAGCAGTTCATCATGGCCATCGATTTGCACCGTGCCCGGATGCAGAAGATTCGTCCGATGGCGCTCGTCTCAGTCACCGAGGGATCGGATGAGACAGCCGATGCTCCACCCACTATTGAAGGGCTGGAGGAGGCTCCGGCGCTTCCGGGGTTCGATGTCGAAATTAATACTGACAGCGAAGGTCCGGCCGGCAAACTGACGCTGTGGCAACGTAAACTCCTCGATCTGACGACTCGCAATCGTCTCCTGCATCTTCCGGACAGCGCAAAGGGCGTGCGACTGATATGCCCGGATCCGGCAGTGCTTGAAGATCTGCTTTCCAGTGGCCAGCGCATTCGCATCGTGTCAGTACCTGACTTGAACAGCAGTGGCCGGGATGTGGCCCTGTACGAGCAGCAGAATAATGAAAATCTGGTCGACGAAGTTGCTCGTCAGGCTCTGGCTCGCGGCGAAGTGCTCGCTACTCTGGAAAAGGTAAAACTTGAAGCAACCCTGATCGATCTGTTCCGCAAAGCGCGTAGCGATCTGGAAGAGGGCGGTGCAAACACGCTGTTTCTGGCCATCGGCTTTCTCAAGTGGAAGAAGAGTGCCGACGACCCGAAAACCTACTCCGCACCCCTGATTTTGCTGCCGGTAAAACTTGAACGTAAAAGTGCCTTGTCCGGGGTGACGCTCAGTCTTCTTGATGAAGAACCGCGTTTCAATCTTACGCTGCTTGAATTGCTGCGGCACGATTTCGAGTTGCTGATTCCCGGGCTGGATGGCGAACTACCCAGTGATGAAAGCGGTATTGATGTGACTGGCATCTGGAACATGGTGCGGCGAGCAGTGCGTGACGTGCCAGGATTCGAGGTGAGCACCGAACTCGTTCTTGGCACCTTCTCATTTGCCAAATACCTGATGTGGAAAGACCTGAATGCCAACGCAGCACAGCTGCTGCAAAGCCCTTTGGTCAAGCATTTGCTGGCCCCCTCTGAGGGAGATGAAGGCTTCTCCGGCTCAGACGAGTTTCCAAGACCAGAGCAGCTGGACTCGTCAGTAACGCCCGCCATGCTTTTCGCTCCGTTGCCCGCCGACTCCTCGCAGTTATCTGCCGTGGTGGCATCTGCCGGTACTCACAGCTTTGTCATGGACGGGCCACCGGGAACCGGCAAGTCGCAAACCATTGCCAACATGATTGCCCACAATCTGGCCTTGGGTCGTCGCGTACTGTTCGTGGCAGAGAAGCGCGCAGCCCTGGACGTGGTTTACCGTCGCCTGGCAGAGAAGGGGCTTGGCGAGTTTTGCCTGGAGCTGCATTCAAGCAAGGCGTCCAAAGTTGAAGTGCTGAAGCAGTTGGACCGCGCCTGGGACGTCAGCGACGCATTGAGCGCCGAGGAATGGGAGCGTGAAGCCACTCGTTTGCAGACGCTGCGTTCGCGACTCAACGAACTGGTCGAGGTACTGCACCGACGCTGGAGCAACGGGCTCTCCCTGCATCAGGCGATTGGTCGTGTGGTGCGTGATCATGGCCCTCAAACACCCAGGCTGAGCTGGCCATCAGGCACGCAACATGATGCTGACGAGTACAGCCAGTTGCTGGATCTGTCGCGTCGGTTAGGCTTGAACGGTGATGCCGCACGTAATCTGTCAGGCAAATTCGGCGCCCTGGCGCAGACCCAGTGGTCGAACGCCTGGCAGGCACACATTGCGAATGCCGCACGTGAGCTGCCGCAGGCCCTTGACGCGTTGAATGCGGCGAGTGAAAAGCTTCTTGGCCTGACGCACCTGAACTTGCCTGTAGCTGAAGTGGCGCAGGTTCAGCATCTTGATGAACTGGCGACTCTGGTCGTGGAGTCCTATGGACTGAACCTCTCATTTGCTTTTGCACCCGATGCCGTCGCGCGTATCGCAGCAGCCCGGCGCGCGTGCCAGTTAATCGAAAGCTATCGAGAGCTTGAGGAAGGTCTGTCGCTGGATTATGCAGACGAAGCCTGTCGTCGCATTCCCGTTGAGGCGATGCGCAGCGAATGGCGAGATGCCGAAGGAAAGTTCTGGTTCCTGGCGACTTTCGCCAAGAAAAAGGTCGCGAAGAAACTGGCCTCTTCAGGTGGCGCAGCAGGTCTGCCGGACACGCTTGGCGACCTGGCGATTTTCGAGCGCCTGCACGCGCAACTGAACGAACTGGATACATTGGCCGGTGGTCTGCAGTCGATCCCGGGCTGGCAAGGCCTGAGCAGTGACGTGTCACAGATATTTCGTGCAGCCTCGTTGGCCGAAAACCTGCGCGGGCTGATGAGCGGCCTGGCCGAGTCACCGGACCACCTCGTTTCATTGCGCAGCGCCGTCGCACGCCTGGTCGTTGAGGCCAATGAAATGTTGGCGCCGGGCGGGCAAATCGGCGTCGCGTTATCAGCCTTGCAACAGGCTTTGTCTCGCTACGAAGACGCCGCTCGACTGTTTGCCGAATTGTCTGCAGCCGGTCCAGATACACAACCGAGCGTCGGCGCGTTGCGGGCTACTTCGCTGTCGATCCAGCAACAGGAGGAGCAACTCAAGGCATGGTGCGATTGGTGCCGGGTTCGCGAGCAGGCAGGTGAGGCTGGTTTGGCAAGTCTGGCCCGTGCTATCGAGGCAGGGAGTCTGTCACCTGCTGCAAGCGAGGAAACCTTCATCACGGCCTATGCCCATTGGTTCGCCACGCAAGGCATAGACGGTGAACCGCTGTTGAGGAATTTCGTGGCTGCCGAACACATGAGCGACATCGGCGCTTTCGTTCGCCTGGACGACGAAATGGCGAAGCTGACAGTGCGTTATATCCGGGCGAAACTCTGTGGCCTGATCCCCTCCAAAAATGACATACCCAAGAGCAGCGGCTTTGCCATTCTCAAGCATGAATTGCAGAAGTCCCGCCGGCACAAACCTGTCAGGCAACTGGCTGTTGAAATGGGCGACGCGCTGAATCGTCTGGCGCCCTGCATGCTGATGAGCCCGCTGTCGATTGCGCAGTTCCTGCCCGCTGATCAACCGCCATTCGATCTGGTCATTTTCGACGAGGCTTCGCAGATCGCTCCATGGGACGCGATCGGTTCGATAGCTCGAGGCAGGCAAGTCGTTATCGCAGGAGACCCGCGTCAAATGCCGCCGACGAACTTTTTCAACCGTGGCCCGAATGCCAGCGACGACGATACCGCTGAAGACATGGAAAGTATCCTGGACGAGTGCCTGGGAGCAGGGGTGCCAAGTCACAGTCTGAGCTGGCACTACCGGAGTCGCCACGAAAGCCTGATTGCCTTCTCCAATCACCGTTACTACGACAGTAATCTCATCACCTTCCCGGCAGCAGAGACCCGCGCAAGTGCTGTGGAGTGGCGCCGGGTTGAAGGTGTTTATGCAAAGGGCAAAGGGCGTTACAACCAGGCTGAAGCCGAAGCCATTGTCAGCGAGACGGTCAAGCGCCTTACCGATCCCGCGTTCGTGGCTGCTGGCCATTCGATCGGTATCATCACGCTCAACGCTGACCAGCAAAAACTGATCAATGACCTGTTGGACAACGCCCGCAAGCAATACCCGCAGATCGAGCCGTTTTTTCAGGACACTCAGACCGAGCCGGTGGTCGTCAAGAATCTGGAAACAGTCCAGGGTGATGAGCGCGATCTGATCATGCTCGGGATAGGCTATGGCCCGACCGAGCCGGGTGCGCAGGTCATGTCCATGAACTTTGGCCCCCTCAACAAGGACGGCGGCTGGCGCAGACTGAACGTCGCCATCACACGGTCTCGCCGGGAAATGCTGGTGTTCTCATCCTTTGACCCGTCAATGATCGACCTGAACCGGACCAATGCCCGTGCAGTCCGGGACCTGAAGCATTTCATAGAATTCGCCCAGCGCGGACCGAAAGCCCTGGCCGAGGCGGTACAGGGCTCGGTCGGTGGTTATGACTCGCCGTTCGAGGAAGCAGTCGCTCAAGGGCTACGGCGCCTCGGTTGGCAAGTGATTCCGCAGATCGGAGTCTCTCGTTTCCGCATTGATCTGGGAGTTGTCCATCCGGATCGTCCGGGTGACTATCTGGCCGGCGTCGAATGCGATGGCGCTACCTATCACAGCGCCGCCACTGCCCGGGATCGGGACAAGGTCCGCGGAGCAATTCTCAGTGGCCTCGGCTGGAACCTGGTGCGGCTATGGTCCACGGAATGGTGGGTGGACAAGGAAGGGGCATTGCAGAGGCTGAACGCAGCGTTGAACGATCTTTTGGCGCAATCCCGGGCAGAAACAGAGGACCATCGGATAACAGAGCCGCCAACGGCCGAGCCTGTCGTCATAGACTTTTCTAACGGTCCCCGCATCAGTGGCGAGTCATCTGAAGAGCTGGCTGCCCCAATCAGTGAGTTGTCGGCGGAGACGGGTGAGATTCGCATAGCGCGGTCTCATGGCCTTCCACCTGAGGCTGGGGGGCAGAAGGGCATCTATCGCATAGCCGACCTTTCTGCCCTTGCGCCACTGATCCAGGCCGACCAGTTTCACCTGCCTGGTTACACGCCGGTACTTCGCCAGCTCATTGAAGAGGTGCTGCGCCAGGAAGCGCCGATTCTCGATGCAGTTTTAGTCCAGCGCATTGCGCGTGTACATGGTTTCCAACGGTCGGGGCGGCTTATCAGAGACCGCGTGCTGGAGTTGGCGGAACAGCACCATTATGTCCAGCAAGCGGGGTTTGACGAGGTATTCGTCTGGCACGCGGAGGGCGACGTGGCCGGATGGACGACGTACCGGATTCCGGCCTCAAGCGAGGACACACGAGCCATAGAAGAGGTTGCTGCTGAAGAATTAAGCATTGCAGCGGCGAATGTCGATGCCGAAGACAAGGCCCTGGAGGTTGCTCGACTGTTCGGTATAAAGCGCCTCACAGGACCTGCGCGTGAACGGATGGAGCGAATCTTCAGTGCATAAAAGCTAGCGCCCCGCTGATGGGGCGCTAAAGCGCCCGCCGAAGCGTGATCCGGGTCAATTCCGAAGGTTTGCCAAGCCGAATGGCAAACCCCGGCCAGAGTGCGGTGCCATTGTTGACGTACAGTTGCATCCCGCCCACCTCATAAAACCCCGACACAAATCCGCCGTTGGCCAGGGCCAGCAGCCAGTGAAGGCCAAAGATCATGCCGCCATGGGTATGCCCGGAGAGTTGCAGCGCTACGCCGTGGGTCGCTGTTTCCTCCGCGTTTCTGGGTTGATGGTCGAGCAGGATGATCGGAGTGTCTTTCGCGATGCCTGCTATGGCTTTCTGCAGATCTGGCGCAGGGAAGCCGGTTTTCGGCGCCGTGACATCGGTGACGCCGGCCAGAGCGATGCGTGCACCGTCGTGCTCGATCAGCGTGTGGCTGTTGGCGAGCGGGATCATCCCCAGAGAAACGAAGTGCTGCATCCACGCCTGGTTATCGAAAAAGTACTCATGGTTGCCGGGAATGACGTACACGCCGTCCGGCGCACGCAAATCGCGCAGGGCCTCGATATCCTGCTTCCGGTCGTTGAGCGAGCCGTCAATGAGATCGCCGGTGATGACGATCAGATCGACACCCAGCGCATTTGATTGCTTGACGACCTCACGCGTCCACGGCGCATCGAACAGACGACTGATGTGCATGTCCGTCAGTTGCAACACTTTATAGCCGTCGAATTGCGGAGGCAGGTTTTTAATCGCGATCTGGATGTCTTTCACCGGCGGCACGCGCACGGCCTGCTGGACACCGACTGCCGCCAGCACCAGAGCTGCCACACCGATGAAGTACCGCAGATTGGCCGGAATGCTCAGCGTCTGCCAGCGCACCAGCATCGTCAGCAACGTGCCGATGTCGACAATGATTTGCAGTACCGCCAGCAACAGGATCGCGCCGAACGCCCAGTTGAACAGCATCACGATGTAGCGTGGAAACTCCGGCGAGAACACGCTGCCGGAGGAAAACCGGCAATACAGATGGTATTGCGAGGCAAGGACAAGCAGCACCGCAACGGCGATTTTCGCCGATAACGCCCAGGGCATCGGCCATAGGAATCGGGCGATGACGTACAGGCAGGGCATGCTGAACATGACGTGAAACATTAACGTGCTCCGTTGGCGATATCGATGAAGTGAATAACTGCGTGAGGGGCACGGGCAGTAATGAGGTCGAACTATTCGTGCTGCAGCGTATTGCCGGGCCGGGGTGCCAAAGATCATCGTACCGAGGCAGAATTCCGACACAAGCAGACCTGAGCTGCCAAGTTTCTGGTAACGAGCGGCGATTGTCGAGCCATGCTTGAACGTGTCGATATATCGGCAGGCACCCACATCGATAGCGCTGAGCAGGTATCGTGCAGGCGACACGCTGCAGAACACGCGGCCCGAGCCGATCGCCGGGCCGGGGCAGACTATCGTGGCGCCGCGCCTGGTGAGCCTGATCATCCGGGATGTTCAAATCCTGCGTGGCAGATACGGCCCCAGACAATTACCAGAGCGCATTCCCATGTCCGAAAGCGTGGGTGAGGTCATCGCGGTAGGCGAGGGCGTCAGCCAGGTCAAACCGGCTGAACTCGTTTTGTGTCTGGGGACCGGCGGAGTGGCGCTGGCTGAGTTCTTATTCAAGCCATCGAGGCCAATGGAATTGCAACGGTAGTCGCCAGGACATTCAAATTCGCCGATGCCCCCGAGGCCTACGCGTATTTCGCTGCCGCGCAGCACATCGGCAAGGTATTGATCGAGTTTGAACAGGGGTGAGGTCACCGCGCCGTAGTTGAACCTATAGCGAAAGGCTTACACGAGCCGGAGTGGATCAGCCCTGTACGACTCGCTCGCGAAGTAGCAATCTATACCCATCAACCGTTGCGCAGGAGGCGCTTCGGAGGTCAAGGATGATCACCATTGCCGGGATGGCTACTGACAGGATGTTGGAATGGTATTGATAGAAAAAACGACCCGCTTCGGCGGGTTTTTTTATGGGCGCAAGGAATGGCGATGCGCACATGCCTGAACAGGGTGGTCGTTTACACTCGACGTTGATCAGTCGAGCGATGCGGTGATGATCTCTGGCATACGCCCGATGGCGCGGCGGTCGCGGTCGCGACGGGTATCAACCGATCTACAGACCGTACCGCTGCATGGCGGGAGAATCCCCGAACGTGGAACAGCAATTGGACGCCTTCTGCTCAGACAGCTGCCTGAAACATCTCTACAGGGATGGAGTGCTGAACGCGATGCTCGGCATGCAACCAGCGAAGTAGCGCACTGCGACCGGCGATGCCCATTTTTACCGCCGCGCGTTTGAAGTAGCTTTCCACCGTGCTGACTTTCAAATCAAGCCTGTCCGCCAGTTGCGGTACTGTGAGACCGGCCAGCAGCCCGACACACACTTCGGTTTCGCGCGAAGACAGGCTCAGTGCAGAGGCCTCGAGGCGGCCAAGGAAACGCTGACGCAGGCCTTCCATGGCATCTTTGTTTTTCAGGCTTTTTGTGACAGGCGAGGGGATTGTCGAAATAAGGGTAGGCGTCACAGTCGCGATATGCTGCTTCACAATGGGCAACACGACCCAGGACAGATCCTTGAGACGGGCGCGCTCCTGACTGGTGAATGCCTTGGCAGAGGGTGACCGATAAACCGACAGTACATATTCACCCTTGCCCGGGTAGGCGAGATGTACCTGGGGGAGAGATGCATGAGGGTGCAGTTCACCTGGCTTCTCCTGCGCGTTGTAGGCGGGTGACTCGAACCTGATGGATCTGTCGACGCGAGTGTCTGCCAGCTCTGTCGGGCTCAACAGAACAGGCTCCAGACGTCTGCTGTCGATCCCTGGGTTGAGCACCTGGTGCAGATTTCCACCAAAGACACCGATGGCGTGAGTGCCGGTTACTTCATTCGTAGATCGACTGAGTCCCTGAATGACATGGGTCGCATCCACGGGCAGCGAAGCGGTAATCATCTCGTGGAGCAAGCGGGCGAACTGACGGCTTCCAATACCGGAGATCACTTTGCCGAGATGCGGGAAAAGCTGTTGCATGTTCATCGGGGTTCCTTTTTCCGTTTATAAAGAGACACGCCAAGGCGCAGCCTTGATTCAGCAGATGAATAAGTAAGTGTTTTGTATTCTTTGAGTCCTGTGGGCAAACAGGTTGTATGTAGATCGTCATACAAAGTTTATAAAGGTTCAGCAATAGGTTGAAAGTTAAATAGGAACGGTGTCCAAGAGCGTACAATAATAAAAAGTCAAGCGCGTTACGAAAAGCGAGAACGCTAACCCTACACACTGCACTGTTTAACAGTGGCGACTTTTATCGATTTTTATTGAGTTTGGCATTTCCTGCACGCCTCCGGGAAATGCGAATCACTCTGGATAACTAGCGGACTGGCTGATGACAGTCGCCCTGGAGGGCGCCACCCTGCAGCCTGAAGTGGCGGTGTAAAAGCAGGCAGTAACGTTGGCATGACGATCAACTCCTATCCCTATCCATGTTGTCGGCGTATGCGCACGGGGCGTGGCGATACGGGTCGTGCAGCACCGTTTTTTATATTAAGGTGATCATATAGGTCACAAAAAGCTTGAATTAAGCTACGCTGACCGTTATGACCGAATACTAACCATATAGTTCATGTTTCACGCCTGAATTGCAATGAAAAAAGATTAATCGAAAAGAGAGGTATCTCACACTACTGCTTCTATAGGGCTGCGTGTCATTCCGCGTCGCATTACTGGATGTGCTGCGCATCGGGAAGAAGCGCGTGAGTGCCCCGGCGCGTCGCGACCTACTATTTATTGGGCTGGATAGCAAGTGAATAAGCCCTTGCGTTAGTGCATAGGAAATGCGAGCAATAACACCCTTCATCAGGACGCGCTTGTCTTCTATTTTATTTTATGTTGGTTTCTCTACAAGCCATTGTTTAATTCTGTTTGCCGCAGAACAGTAGATTCAGTCTGTTTAGCCGATGGATGGCCCGTTGGCTGACAGTGCGGCCGGGTAGCGTCGTCTCGGAGCTGCCTGGGCCGACCGCCTGGTGCAGATTGACTTCAGCCGCCAGTCGATCGAACGGCTAACAACGCTCTGCGGTGGAGGCTGGCTCACGCTATTTGAGATACGCCTGTCATCCACTTGACCAAACCGTGTCGCCCCTTCACGCCAAGTTTCGCTCCGGCGCGCTTGAGGTAGGTCTCGATAGAGCTGTTCTTGACGTGCAGCTTGTCAGCCAGCTCTGGAACCGTCGCACCCGCCAAAATGCCAAGGCAGATTTCTTTTTCACGCAATGACAACCGGACCTCCGACTGGCTCAGCTTTTCGTTGAATTCACGGTGAAGCTGCTGGCCGCCCTGTGTAATGGCTTCGTTGTCAGCGTGCGCATTGCACAAGGTACGGGTCGTCTGGGCATGTCGCTCCAGCAGGGGCAGCAATGCCTCTGAAAAATTTTTCAAGAACGATAATTCGTGAAGTGAAAAGTCACGTTGGTGCTGATCGCGGTGCAAGGAAATGACATAGCGCCTGTTCGACTTGCGCGACACGAGATTGCAGTGATACGTACCCGACGAACCAGAGCTGGCCTGTCCAACGCTGCAGAGTGGTTTCAGATGAACGAGCAGAAAGTCGTCCACATTGAGCATTCGAGCGAGCAGCATCTCCTGGTTCTGCGACACAGTCAGGCTCATCGGTTTGTGATCGGCGTTCTCTTGCCCCAGAGGCTGGATGCTGATAACGCTTCCTTCATTCTCGTCGATCGTCCATTCGCTCAGGTCAAGGAAATCGATGGGGACGGTGGCCGCGATGATTTGATACATGTTCGCAGCGAATCCTGCATCACCCACACTTGCGATTAACTTCCCCAGTTCCAAAAAATACGCTGACTGATTTCCCGTCATTTGTAGATTGGCTTCCATTACACATTTGCCCCCATGGCGTTAGTCTCCAGCCGAACCAAAAGCAACCTCGCATACAGGGCAGCCCTCTTATTGCCTAGTAATGAGTATACTGTCTGATTGTAGGACAATATTACTAGCGCCTTAAAGAATTTACACATAGGGACCCTGCTCAGTCTGTAGGGGAAAAGGGGGACAAACGTCTCGCTACAGGCCGGTTCGCCAGCGCCCACTGTGTTCACCTAGTACTTGGCAAAAACCATAAGAGGACATTCAGTGCAACGTCTCAGAATAAAAGATCTTTTACGGCTGGCCGTTTCGAAACATCACCGGTGCAACTACTCAGGCACGACGTTTACAGCGACATACATGACGGGCCGGGTGTCTCGAAAATAAAGTTTTTCACGCCTGCGCTATTGCCTCTCGCGGCCGCTGTAGCGTGCTCAAAATATATTTCGCTTTTGCGTTTCAGACACAGCCGTCCGGCGGCACCGTCCACAGTGCCCGCACAGGAATCGGTTCTCGTCCAGGCCGCCATCCGGAAAAGCCGGATAGAGCAATCGGCGACGCCCCGCGACAATGTCCCGGAATGCGGGGACAGACGCACCCAGGCCCTGATGTTTCCATTAGTACATGGCTGCAGGATGAACGCCTGCCTCGCAGGACAGCTGTAGTATCGAAGTAGAGACTCTCATGTACGCCCTTTATTTAAGTGTTGATCCGTTGATTCATCCGAGATCCGGGACGCCCATTGAGCGGGGAATACCGTGAGCATGGTCGGCTTTTTCCGGAAATTGAATGTCCGCAAAATCCTTTTGAGAATCGTCCTGATCGATCTGACGGTTTCGCTGGCAGGCTATGCCTTCTATAAGGGCGCCAGCGGAGAAGAAGAGACTGCCTTTCTATCAGCCGCAGCAGAAGTTACGGACATTGAGTACGCCGTATCCGCACAGGGTGTGCTTCAGGGGCGTAATCAAGTGGACGTTGGCGCCCAGGTTTCCGGGCAATTGCAGTCCCTGAAAGTCAAACCAGGTGACCAGGTCAAAAAAAACCAGCTGTTGGCAGAGATCGATCCACTGCCCGCCAGAAATGCTCTGCGCCAGGCGGTTGTCAAGATCGAACAACTCACGGCTGAGCGGGACGCGACACTGCACAGGTTGAAACTTGCCGAGTCGAATGATCGTAGATATCAGGAATTGGGCGCTACGACGGCGGTTTCCAAAGCGGATCAGGACAAGGCCCGATTCGAGCTGGAGACCCAACGCGCCAACCTGGTGTCGCTCACCGCACAATTACACACGGCCCGCGTGCAGGAAGAAGCCGCACGCATCAAACTCGACTACACACGAATCTTCGCACCAATGGATGGTCAGGTCCTCGCCATCGTCACTCAGGAGGGCCAGACAGTCATTGCAGACCAGACGGCACCGGTCATTCTGAAGATGGCGCAACTCGACACCATGACCGTGAAGGCGCAGGTTTCCGAAGCCGACGTGCTCAAGATCAAACCCGGTCTTGCGATTTACTTCACTATCCCGGGCGATCCTGACACACGCTATAACGCCACCCTCAAGGCGATCGAGCCGGGTCCTGTGGACGCTGCAAGCCAGACCGGAGCAACAGCCGAAAGCGGCAAAGCCGTCTTCTACAACGCTCTTTTCGATGTCCTCAACCTTGAAAACCGCTTCTACATCAACATGACCGCTAACGTGCGAATTGTGCTGGAGGCGAAGGAGGGCGTATTAACGATCCCTGTCGCCGCACTGGGTGATCGGCGGGACGACGGCACCTACAGTGTAAGGGTGCTGGGTGAAGGTAACGAGATCAGAACAGCCTACGTAGGGCCGGGTATCAATAACCAGGTCAGGGTCGAAATACGTTCGGGGCTTAAAGCCGGCGACAGAGTGGTCATCGGAGAGCGGGGCGGTGTGGAAGGTGTTTAAGGGTAGGACGAGGATGTATTGGCAATAAGCGATCAAGGACAGTTTTCAGCCGACGTCAAATCGATAACGCACACCTTGCAAGCGTCTGATCAATAAAGTGGGCGTACGTTTAGAAATAAGGTCATAGCGGATTAACAATCGGTGCCCGCTTCAGGGAATTCCTGAAGGTGTAAGCGCTGGCCCATGCGCCTGTCGTTTTAATGTTTGAACCTGGTGAATTGGAAAACTATTTTGGAGTACAGGGCATGACCATGTATTACGTTGCAATTGCAATGCTCACCGTGCTGCTGGTGCCGGGGCCGACCAATTCGCTGCTGCTGCAGTCCGGGATCAGTCGTGGCCTGAGTACGTATTCGCTGAAGCTGGTCGCTGCCGAATGGGCGGCTTATGTGATTCAGATTAGCGCGTGGGGCTTATCCATTGATGCTCTGATCGAACACTATGGTTGGGTGGTGGTGACGACCAAGGTTCTGGCCGTGATGTTCCTGTTCTACATTTCCCTGAAACTGTGGTTTTCGATTCACCAGGACCCCGACGGAAAGCCCTCTCCGATTTCGGTCTCCGCGTTGTTTTTGGCAACACTCAACAATCCGAAAGGGCTGTTTTTCGCCACACTCATAGCCCCCGCAGGGACGTTTTTGCACGTGGAAAGCTACCTTTCATTCATGACAGTTTTTTCCCTCGTGGTTCTTCCTGTCGGTATGACATGGGTTGCGCTGGGTGCCATTTTTGGTCGAAAACTACCGTCGATAATAGCGGGCAATCGAGTCAATCGATTGGTTTCACTGATCATCGGACTGTTCGCGATTATTGCTTTGTATAATGTCGCGGCAACAACGATTTTCACCTGAACTGCCCACTCCGTCACTGCGCCGCCTCTTTAATATTTATCTAACGTTGATTGTGCTTATGTGGTTAGTCACTGTTGGAGTCGTCACGTGAGCTATCGAGACATAGTGCTCAGTGACGAGGAACAAGTCGAGTTGAGTCAACGATTGAAGTCAGCGACGATCAGCCCTCGCGAAGGCCGCCGGGCGCAGGTGATTTTGCTCGCTGCACAAGGCTGTTCTCGTACCGAGATTGCCAGGTTGACCGGGCTATCGGTTGTTTCAGTCACCCGCTGGTGCAAGCGTTTTCGAGAGCTACGCCTGTCAGGCCTGGTGGATCTTCCTGGACGAGGCCGCAAGGCATCCCTGCCAGCCGAAGCCTTGAAACAAACCCTTGATGAAGTCACCCAGCCGCGTATCGGCCACGCCCGATGGAGCTGTAGAAGCATGGCGAAACTGGTCGGCATATCGCCAGCCAGCGTCCAGCGCATATGGGCCGCCAACGACATAAAGCCGCACCTGACGCACACGCCAAAACTATCCAGCGATTCGGGTATTGAAGAGGAATCCGGGGAGGTTGGTGGAGGTATATCCGGAACGCCCGAATAAGGCGTTGGCGTTTTGTTGTAATGAGCAACGCCAGTCCCGGGCTTTGGAGTACCCCGGCCCGGGCTCTTGAGGTTTTACCTGTCCGATCAAGTACCGCATGGCAAACTGAATTACCTGCAGGGCCCTTGATCAGATCCATTGAGGGCCGGTATCAGCCATGGCTGAAATGCCTGAACTGAATACCGGCGCGCAAGTGCTTGCTGATGCGACGCAACCCGCCAGGCCGGGTTGCTCTCAGCCATGATTGGGCATTGGCTCGCCGCGCGCAGGAATCAGATCCCGCTCCGAATAAAAGCCCTGCACCAGGCGATTCTTTGACCGGTACTCACACAGCACGAGCAGAGTGTCCGGGAGCGGGGTAACCGCGGGTTCATGCTTGACCACCATGATTCTGCCGCCCGAGCGAAGGCGTACATGTGCTCCAGGTTCGAATATGCCCATCTTCAGTTCCTCACAAGGGTGTTGATGTACGCTCTGTCCAGCCGCCGCCCAGCGCCTTGTAGAGATTGACCTCGGCGGTCAGCTGCGACAGTCGATCGGTGATCAGGTTTTGTTGAGCGCTGAATAAAGAGCGTTGGGCGTCGAGGAATGTCAGGCTGCTGTCGACGCCAATGCGGTAACGTCGTTCGGCAAGGCGGTAATACTCCTGGTTGGCCTGTACAAGATCGCTCTGCGCCTTCAACTGATGCTTGTAGGTCTGACGCGCTGCCAGACCATCGGCGACCTCCTGAAAGGCGGTCTGTATCGATTTTTCGTACTTTGAAACGCTTATATCCTTCTGGATTTTCGAATAATCCAGGCTCGCTCGCAGACTGCCGGCGTTGAAAATCGGGATATCGATCTGCGGTGAAAACACCCAGCCTCCCGAACCGCCTTTGAACAAACCGGACAGTTCGGTGCTGGATGTACCGGCGTTGGCCGTCAGGGTAATGCTCGGGAAGAATGCCGCTCGCGCAGCACCGATGCTGGCGTTGGCCGACTGCAACTGGTATTCGGCTTCAAGAATGTCCGGGCGTCGTTGCAGCAGATCAGAAGGCAGCCCCGCCGGCACTTCAGCGAGCCATTCGGAGGACAACGGACGGCTGGGCGCGCTGTCCGCAACCTCCGTGCCCACCAGTAAAGTCAGGTTATTGAGGTCCTGAGCGGCCTGGCGCTGGAACGTCGCCAGACTTGCCCGTGCGCTCTCCACCGATGTGCGCGACTGGGCCAGGTCCAGTGACGAAGAAGCGCCGACTTGCTGGCTGCGAGTGGTCAGCTTCAGGCTCTTTTCGTAGGACATCAGCGTGTCCTGAGTCAAGGCCAATAGCTCCTGGTCGGCACGCCAGGTCAGGTAGGCAGTGGCGACACTCGCCACCAGGCTTAGTTGGGTGCTGCGCCGGGCCTCTTCGCTGGACAAATAGGTGAGCGAGGCCTGATCGCTGAGACTGCGTATGCGTCCGAACAAATCAAGCTCGTAAGAGCTGATACCCAGCGTTGCCGAATAAGTACCGCTGGTCACCGGGCCGCCGGTCTGCGTGATACTGGCGGGCTGGCGTTGCCGGGTACCGCTGCCTGTGGCGCTGATCGCGGGAAACAGATCGGCGCGCTGAATGCGGTATTGCGCTTGATAGGCCTCGACGTTGAGCGCTGCAACGCGCAAGTCACGATTGTTGAGCAGGGCGCTTTCGATAAGCTGTTGCAGCGTCGGGTCGCGGAACAGGTCACGCCAGCCCATGTCCGCCGCCAGCGGACCAGAGAGTGCTGGCGCATAGGCTGAGGATTGTGGGTAGTGCGCGGCAACCGGTGCCGCCGGGCGCTGATAGTCCGGAATCAACGAGCAGCCGCTCAAGGACAGTGCCGTAAACAGCCAGGGGCCAATTGATCTGTTCATTCTGCGCCTATCATCCATTTGGCCAGTCCATGTCGACCGCTGATGCCCAGCTTGGCGGCGGAACGTTTCAGGTAGGTTTCGATGGAACTGCTCTTGACGCAGAGTTTTTCGGCGATCTCAGGGACTGTGCCGCCCGCGAGGAATTCCAGACAGGCCTCCTTCTCGCGTGCCGATAGCGAGACGTCGCAGGCAAGCAAGCGTTCGTTGAACTCGCGTTGCAGGTACTTGTACTCAATGGGAACCGAGCCGTGAGACAGCATGCCACCAGCGTTTTTCATACCGGATTGGCGATGTACGCGGGCATGCCGTTCCGACAAAGGCAACAGGGCCTCCGAGAGGTATTTCAAAAAAGACAGCTCTTGCAACGAGTAATCTTTGTCAGCTTGCGGACGGTGCAGTGAGATCACACAACAGCGATTGGCCTTGCGCGAAATCATGCTGCACTGGTGGGAGGTTCCGAGACAGTCATTGCCTTGCTGGTTTTTCATCCGGGCGTTCAGGTGAATCAGCAGGTCGTCCTCTACCTCCAGCACGCGCTTGACCAGTGGATGGTCGCTGCGGTGTCTGGCACGGGTCGGACACACCGTTTGCATCTGCGGATTCAACTCAGCGCCCGCGTAGCCCAGCAGCTGTACATCGGTCACCGTCGCCTGACTGTCATCAACGGTCCACTCGCTCAGTTCCACACGGCTCACAGCCAGCGATGTATTGATTAACTGGTACATGTTGCTCAGAAACATGTCATCTCCGACGCTAGACACCAGCTTCCCGAGTTCCAGATAAATGTGCGTTTTCACTTCATCTTTGGCATTCACTTGTCGGTTCATATGTCCATTCCTGAAGATCAGAAGTTGCGTGCAATTCTGTCGACCAGACTGTGAATTCCGCCCTCAGGACGCTCAAATCCTTCGCGCCTTAACATCACTAGAATCCGGCATCACGCATGAAAGTCTTCACAAAAAACGATTCAGCTCTAGGTTCCAATTAAGCTGAGTTGCGCAGGAAAAGTCTGTCACTGGATACCGGGACATCCTGCGCAACCTGGCGGTTACTACTCAGCTGGCGCGGTTATCGAACGTAAAACCTCTTCTCTGCGGGGCTCCTGGTTGGGCTCCTTGTTCAGCGCCCGGGAGATCGCCTGGCCCAGTGCGCTGACCTGAGGCGCCCTGACCAGCGTTTCGTGGGTGCCGGGAAGCTCAGTAACGTTCACCGGGGAATCGAGCAAGGCCGTCCAGCCCAGCAGCGGATCGTCGCGCTCCTCTGCACTGGCGGTAAACAGTGTCACCGTAAGTGGGGCAGGCGGGCTGACATAGTTACCGATGGCGATATGGGTTGCATGGGCCACAGCAAGATGGCTGCGTAACAAGGTGGCATCGACGTCCTGTGGCAGTTCCTCCGGGAGCAGGCGGTGTGCCATGCACAGTGCCAGCATTTCATCGATGGCATCCGTGCCGGCCAGCTCGGTGAGCTGCCGGAATACTTCGGGGTCGAGCTGCTCTGGTAGCCAGTCCATCAGGAATTGACCTTCGCTCAATGCCTCCGGCGCTTGCTGCTCAAGACGCGCGGAGGTGTCGATGATGCCCAGGAACTCCAGTTTTTCACCGCTGGATTGCAGCTGGCGGGCCATTTCATAAGCGATAAGACCACCTGCAGACCAGCCGCCGATCCGGTAAGGCCCTTTCGGTTGTACCTGGCGAATCGCCGCCAGGTAACGCGCAGCCATGGCCGGCACCTCAAACAGCGGCGTCTCTCCAGCCGCCAGACCACTGGCGGCCAAGCCATACAGCGGCACCTGCGGGTCGATTGCCGCGGCCAGATCGCGCACGTACTGCACTTCGCCGCCCAGTGGGTGCACCAGAAACAGCGGTCTTTGCGAGCCAGTGCGGCGGACCGGCACCAGGTTGCTGTGCTGGCCGGGGCGTGCCTGGCCGTCCAGGGTTCTGGCAAAACCGGCAATGGTCGGCTCGATGAACAGATCGCGGACCGCGATCGGTTTGCCGAGCACCTTGCGCAGGCGCGAGGCCATTTGCACCGCCATCAGCGAAATACCGCCCAGCTTGAAGAAGTCGTCATGGCGACTGACCTTTTCCAGCTTGAGCAACTCTTTCCAGAGGTTGGCGAGGGCGATCTCGGTCTCGCCTTCGGGCGCTTCGTAAGGCAGGGCTTCAGGCTGTTCGTCTTCGACCGTCGCAGCGATAGTCGCGGTATGCGCCGAACGCGGCAGCGCTGGCGTGTTGTCCAGCACTTGGCCAATCGACTGCCGAGCGTCGCTCACCATGTTCTCCAGAACCCTTGCAAACAGCTGCATGATGGCCTGCGCAGTGGTTTTGTCGAACAGGTCGCTGGAGTATTGCAGGCCGCCGCTCAGGCTTTCGCTGGAATCCACCAGTGACAACGACAGGTCGAACTGAGTGGTGTGATGCTCGCTGTCCAGCAACTCGACTTCCAGGTCAGGTAATTGCAACAGCGAAGGCGGCGTATTATCCAGGCTCAACATCACCTGGAACAACGGGCTGTGGCTCATGTTGCGGGTTGGCTGCAAGGCGCTCACCACTTGCTCGAACGGCAAGTCCTGATGATTGTAGGCAGCCAGCGTAAGGCTCTTGATCCGGTCGAGCATGTCGTTCAAACGCGTCTCTCGGTCGGTTGCCACACGCAATGCCAGCGTATTGGCAAAGAAGCCGATCATTGGCTCCAGCTCGGGATGCTGGCGGTTAGCGACAGGCGTACCTACCACCACATCGGTCTGCCCGCTCAGGTGGCTCATGAGCATCGACCATCCTGCCAGCAGAACCATGAACGGCGTGCTGCCTTGAGCCTGGCTGAAGGCACGCAAGTCGGCACTCAATGCTGGCGAAAACACATGCTCGACCATCCCGCCGGTATAGCTCTGGATGGCCGGGCGCGGACGGTCCAGTGGCAGATTCAACACACTTGGCGCACCTTCCAGATGCTTGCGCCAGAAGTCGATCTGGGCCTGCAGGGCGGGGCCGTCGAGGGATTGCCGTTGCCAGGCGGCGTAGTCCACGTATTGCAGTGGCAGCGCGGGCAGCGGGTTTTTCTGGCCTTGACTGAAGGCGGCGTAAAGCGCGCTCACTTCCTGAGCAAGGACGCTGTTGGACCAGCCGTCGGAGACGATGTGATGCAACGTGATCAACAGCACATGCTCAGCATCCGCAACCCGCAGCAAATGCCCGCGCAGCATCGGCCCCTTGGTCAGATCGAACAGTTGCGTGGCATTTTCCTGACCCAGACGGGCCAGGGTCGAAGTGCGCTCGTCACCGGACAGGTCGCGCAGATCCTGTTTCAACAACGGAAAGCGGCTATCGGCCGGAGCGATCTTCTGCACCGGTTCACCGTCCACCAGTTCAAAACGCGTGCGCAGGGTTTCGTGGCGGGCAACCAGGCGATCCAGCGTTGCCTCCAGGGCAGCGGTGTCAAGTGCCCCTGTAAGGCGCAACGCCATCGGCAAGTGATAGGCCGCACCCGCGGCGTGATCCAGGTGATCGAGGAACCACAAGCGCTGCTGGGAAAAGGACAGCGGCAGACGGCCAGAGCGATTGGCCCTCGGAATCGATTGTGCTTCACCTGGCGCTGCGGCGTTGACCAGTGAAGCCAGGCCACGCACGGTCGGGGCGTCGAAGAGTTCACGCAAGGTGATTCGTGTACCAAGTTTGCGCCGCAGTCGCGACAGCAACTGCACGGCGAGCAACGAATGACCACCCAGTTCAAGGAAGCCGTCGTTGCGACCTACCTGGTCCAGATGCAACAAGGCTTTCCATATCTCGGCGATGGCCTCTTCGGTTTCGCCTTGCGGCGCCTCGTAAACCTTGCTGGCCAACGCATCCTGACCGGGGGCCGGCAGCGCACGGCGGTCGAGTTTGCCGTTGGCGGTCAGCGGCAGGGCGTCCAGCTGGACGAAAGCGCTGGGCACCATGTACTCCGGCAGATGCCTGAGCAATTCGCTGCGCAAGTGTTCGGCTGCCACCGATTCACCACAGACATAAGCGACCAGGCGCTGGCTGTCCGAATCACCCTGGCTGTCGTTGCGGGCAATCACCACCACCTCGCGGATGCCTGGTACGGCCAGCAGAACGTTTTCGATTTCACCCAGCTCGATACGGAAACCGCGAACCTTCACCTGGAAGTCGTTGCGGCCCATGTATTCCAGCGTGCCGTCTGCCAGCCAGCGACCCAGGTCGCCGGTTTTGTAAAGCCGGGCGTTGGCGACATCGGAGAACGGGTCAACGATGAAACGCTCGGCACTCAGCTCGTCACGGTTGAGGTAGCCACGGGCCACACCGCTACCGCCGATATGAATTTCCCCGGCGACGCCCAGTGGTGCCGGCTCGCCACGCGCATCCAGAACATGCACCTGGACGTTGGCAATAGGCCGGCCGATGCTTGGTTTTTCACCCAGGTCGCGGATCAGATCGATGGTCGCGTCCACTGTGCACTCGGTCGGGCCATACATGTTGTAGAAGCGGATGGTCGGGCAGTTACGCAGTTTCTCCCAGGTGCTGGCGTTGATCGCCTCACCACCCAGCAGCACGCTGACCGGCTGATAGCTGCTGCGTTCCAGCAGACCGGCCGAGAGCAGGGTGTCGAGCTGCGACGGGGTGGAGTCGAAGGCATGAACCTGATGCGCTTCGAGGAAGTCCAGCAGTTCGCTGCCGTTGGCACGCAGCAGTTGCGGGATGATCACCAGCTTGTGGCCAGAGAACAATTGCGAGATGCCTTTGATCGACATGTCGAAGAAGAAGCCGGCATTCAGCGCCACGGTGGCCGGTGTCGGGCAATGCTGATGGGTCGTGCGGGTCAGCACGTTCCAGAAGTTGAACACCGAGCGGTGCTCGACCATGACACCTTTCGACTGGCCGGTGGAGCCTGAGGTGTAGATCACGTAGGCCAGGTTTTCCGCCGTCAGGCCGTCGACCACGGGATTGGCGTCGAACGCCTGATCATCCGCCGCGAGCAGCGATTC
Source organism: Pseudomonas sp. MEJ108 (assembly GCF_030208985.1). Taxonomy (NCBI): domain Bacteria; kingdom Pseudomonadati; phylum Pseudomonadota; class Gammaproteobacteria; order Pseudomonadales; family Pseudomonadaceae; genus Pseudomonas; species Pseudomonas sp. MEJ108. The sequence continues at coordinate 11,769 of NZ_JARVSW010000004.1, read as the reverse complement.
AGCGCTGTCCAGCAGCATCAACGGCGTGTCGCCGACCGGCAGGCTGAGCGCGCCCTGCGTCAGCAGCGCGCGCGGCTGACTGTCCTGCAGCATGAAGGCCATACGGTCAGCAGGGTGGGCAGGGTCAATCGGCACGTAGGCGGCACCGGACTTGAGCACGCCCAGCAGGCCGACAATCATGTCCAGGCTGCGTTCGGCGCAGATGGCCACGCGCTCGTCCGGCTGCACACCGAGTTGCAGCAACTGCCGGGCCACGTGGTTGGCGCGGCGGTTGAGCTGGCGATAGCTCAGTTGGCGGTCTTCATAGACCAGCGCTACGGCATCAGGATTGCGGCGGACCTGGTCTTCGAACAAGGCATGGATCGGTACGGCCGGTGCGAAGTCGCTGGCGGTGTCGTTGAAGTCGTTGAGCAGCTGCCGCTCGGCTTGCGGAATCACTTCAAGACTGCTCGCCAGGCGTGCCGGATCCTGCTCAAGGGCGTTGACCAGCTCGGCAACCGCCTGACCGAGGTAGGCGGCAATCCGGTGCGGATCGATGCCATCTATAGACTGCGCGGTCAGCGAAAAGCCATTGGCCTCATTGGCTACGGCAATTTCGATCGGGTAGTTGGTACGGGTTTCGGAGCCCAGGAAATGAACACCTTCCTGCTCCTCGCCCATGTCCTCGATGTTTTCCCCGGCAGTGTTCACCAGATCACCGTGACGGCAATTGAGGATCACGGTGAACATCGGCAGCGATGCATCCACTGCGCTGCAGCGCTGCGCCAGGGCCAGAGGCGCCTGCTCGTGGGTCAGCAGCCCGCTCAGCTGTTGGTAGGCATCCTGAACGATATCGCGCACGCTGTTTTGTTGCAGGCGAATACGCATCGGCAAGGTATTGATGAACATCCCCAGCGCATGGTTGGCGCCGGAGGTGCCCTGGGAACGTCCCGAAAGCACGGTACCGAAAATCCCGTCGTCACGGCCGCTGGTGGCGGCCACCACCAACCCCCATGCCGCGTGGAACAGCACCGAGGTTGGTACGCCCTGGGCCCGTGCGGTGCTGTGGATCCGCGCGCTGAGATCGTCGCTCAGATCCTGCACCGAACGCAGGATTGTTGCATCGCCGCCACGCACATCGAGCACGCCGTAGGGCGCAGTGGTGGTATCGACATCGCCCAGCAGTTGACGGAAGTAGGCTTCATGTTCGGCCTGGGAAACACACGCGGCCCGGGCGATGAAGTTGCGGTACGGCTGGGATGGCGGCAGGGCGTCGGCGCGTCCGTCCATCACTGCCTGGATCTCGCCCATGATCAGGCGCAGGGTAACGTTGTCACTGATCAGGTGATGGTCCAGCAGTGCCATCAGCCACTTTTCCTGCCGGGTATCGTAAGTGATATATGCGGCTATCAGCGGTGCCTGTTGCAGGTCCAGGCGCATATGGTAGGTATTGGTGCGTTCGCGCAGCATCTGCAAGGCGTCTTCACCCGGCGCGGTGTCGAGCTGAATGACTGGCAACTGTGCCTGACGATGCACCACCTGCACCGGCTGCGGCAGACCCTGCCAGCGCAGGGAGCTGCGCATGATGTCGTGGCGGTTGATCACCACTTGCAGCGCGCCGAGGAATTTGTCGAGCAACGCACGGCTGTCGAACGTCGCTAGGGTGCGCATCAGGTAGGCGTCGCCTTCTGACTGCAACAGATGGTGAAACAGGATGCCTTCCTGCAGCGATGACAGTGGATAGATATCCTGAACATTGGCGACGCCGCCTGGCACATCGGCAACGATATGCTCCAGTTCCTGCCGGGTCAGTTTCACCAACGGCAGCATGTCCGGGGTCAGCGCCGTGCAATCGACGGGAATCAGGTTCGCCGGGGCGACCCGTTCCGCCGCAGTACCGCCCGCCAGGACCGCGGCCATGGCTTGCAGGGTTGGTGCCGAGAACACCGTACTCACGTCCAGCAACAAGCCGATCTGACGCAAGCGCTCGATCAGGCTGATGACGAGGAAGGAGTGACCACCCAGTTCGAAGAAGTGATCCTGACGACCGACACGTTCAACCCCGAGCAATTCCTGCCAGGCAGCGGCCAGGGTCGTTTCGATAGCGCCTAGCGGTGCTTCGTAGTCACGACTCACCGTCGCGAACTGGTCCGGCGCGGGCAGGGCGGCACGGTCCAGCTTGCCGTTGGTGGTCAATGGCCAGGTTTCAAGGGTCACAAAGGCACTGGGCAGCATGTGTTCGGCCAGCACGCTGGCCAGTTGGCTGCGCAGCAGCGCTGACTCGGGAGCAGCGCCGTCCTCGGCAATCAGGTAGGCGACCAGGCGTTTGTCGCCAGGGCGATCCTCACGCAAGATAACCATTGCTTCACGGACCTCCGGGCAGGCGAGCAATTGCGCCTCGATCTCGCCCAATTCGATACGAAAGCCGCGAATCTTGATTTGCGAGTCATTACGGCCGACGTAGACCACACCGCCGTCGCTGCGGTAGTGCGCAACGTCACCGGTACGATAGAGGCGAGCGCCGTTTTGCATGGCATACGGGTCGGCAATAAAACGTTCGGCATTCAGTTCCGTGCGGTTCAGGTAATGCCGGGCAACGCCGGCGCCGCCGATATAAATCTCGCCATTGACGCCCACCGGTACCGGCTGCTGATAGTCATCGAGGATACGCAGGCACAGGTCGTCCAGTGCCGGGCCGATCAGGCTTGGCATGGCGGTGTCGATTTCCGACTGGCTGATCGGGTAGTAGGTGGCATGCACGGTGATTTCCGTGATCCCGTACATGTTCACCAGACGGGTACGCGACAGCGGTGTGCGTGCGGTCCAGGGCTGCAGGCTGCGGAAGTCCAAAGCCTCACCACCGAACACCACTTCACGCAGCGCATGCTCCTGCGGGCTGCGTTCGCGGGCCTGGATGAACTGGCGGAAAGCGCTTGGCGTCTGGTTCAGAACGGTGACCTGCTGCTCGCAGACCAGCGCATAGAAGTCATCCGGCGAACGCGCCACCTCACTCGGGACGATGACCAGTTTGCCGCCGTAGCACAGCGCGCCCCAGATTTCCCAGACCGAGAAGTCGAAGGCGAAGGAGTGGAACAGCGTCCAGACATCCTCATGCCCGAAGTTGAATTGCCCGGCGGTGGCGTCGAACAGGCGTGCCACGTTGCCGTGCTCGACCAGCACACCTTTGGGCAGGCCTGTCGACCCTGAGGTGTAAATGACATACGCCAAATGCTCGCGAGACAGTCCCAGCGCAGCAGGCTCAGGGTTGCGGTCCAGTGATTCATCTGCCAAATCGGCACTGTCGTTGTCCGCGCCGAGGGTCAGTACCGGCACGCTGTGTGCCGGCAGCACGTCAAGGCAGGCCGACTGGGCCAGCAACGCCACCGGCGCACTGTCTGTCAGCAGGTAGCCGAGACGCTCGGTGGGGTAAGTCGGGTCCAGCGGTACGTAGGCCGCACCGGACTTGAGCACGGCCAGCACTGCGCAGATCATCTGCGTACCACGCTCTGCGAGGATCGCCACCCGGTCATCGGGACGCACGCCTTGGGCGAGTAGTTCATGGGCCAGGCGGTTGGCTCGGCGATTGAGCGCCTGGTAGCTCACCTCATGCCGGCCAAAGACCAGCGCGATGTTCTGCGGATGGGCGGCGGCGAACTGTTCAAAGCGCTGATGCACCATCAGCCCCGAGGCGAATACCGCCTTGGGCTGCAGTAGCGCTGGCGAGGCCAGGCGCTGCGCCGGGCTGAGCAACGGCAGGCCGAGCACAGGTTGCGCGACATCCTCGACCATCGCTTCCAGCAGCGTATGGAAATGCTGGGCAAAACGCTCGACGGTGGAGCGATCGAAGAGATCGCTGGCGTATTCGATGACCCCGTTCAGGGCGCCGTTTTCGCTAGCCAGGGTCAGCATCAGGTCGAACTGCGCGGTTTCATGGGCTTGTAGCACGGGGTGCAGGCTAAGGCCCGGCAGCTTCAACTCGCCGCCGATGCTGGTGTTATCCAGCGACAGGGCGACCTGACACAGCGGGCTATGACTCATCGAGCGTGGCGGCTGCAAGGCTTCGATCACTTGCTCGAATGGAATGTCCTGATGCTCATTGGCCGCCAGCGTGGTCTGGCGGACCTGTTCCAGCAGTTGCGCCACGCTCGGGTTCTGCGTCAGATCAACGCGCAGGGCCAGGGTGTTGACGAAGAAACCGATCAGGTTCTCGGTTTCGGTGCGGCCACGGTTGGCGCTCGGCACACCTATCACCACATCGCGTTCGTTGCCCAGACGGGCCATAAGCACCGACCAGGCACTGAGCAGGCCCATGAACAAGGTGACGTTATGGGCCTGGCAGAAGCGCTCCAGACGCTGATGAAGCGCTGCGTCGATCGTCACGGGTACAGCGCCGCCGCGGTAGCTTTGCACCGCCGGACGTGGCCGGTCGGTGGGCAGCGACAGCAGCGTCGGCGCGCCACCCAGGTGCTCACGCCAGAAATCGGCCTGCTCGGCAAGGCGCTCGCCTGTGAAGGTGCGGCGTTGCCAGGCGGCGTAGTCGGCGTATTGGATTGACAGGGCCGGCAGCGGGTCCGACCGCTGCTCAGTGAAGGCCTGGTAGAGGGCGGTGAACTCGTTGATCAGCACCCCCACCGACCAGCCGTCGGAGATGATGTGGTGCTGGGTGATCAGCAACATGTGCTCATCATCCGCCAGGCGCAGCAGACGCCCGCGAATCAGCGGGCCCTGGCGCAGGTCAAACGGCGCAGCGGCCTCGCTGTCGGCGATGCGTGAAGCGTTGAGGCTGGCCTGTTCATAAGGCTGCGAGCGCAAGTCGTCTTCTGCCAGGGCGAAACCGCTGTCCGCCGCAGCGATGACCTGCACCGGCTGTTCACCGTGCAGCTCGAAGGTGGTGCGCAGGCTTTCATGACGTGCAACCAGACGGTCGAGCGCAGCCTTGAGCGCGCGGTGATCCAGCTCGCCGCGCAGCAGCAGCGACATCGGCATGTGGTAAGCACTGCTGGCACCAGGGTCGAGCCTGTCGAGGAACCATAGACGCTGCTGGGAAAAGGACAGTGCCAGCGGCGCGTTACGCTCGATGGGTTCGATGCTGTCGGAATCGACCGTTTGCAGGCCGTCGACCACCTTCGCCAGCTCGGCCACGGTCGGGTGATTGAACAGCTGGCGCAGCGCCATGTCACCGTTCAGTTGCTGACGCACACGGGAAACCAGTTGCGCAGCCAGCAGCGAATGACCGCCAAGCTCGAAGAAGCCGTCATGACGACCCACGCGTTCAAGGCCCAGCAGTTCCTGGAATATTTCCGCCAGGGCCTGTTCGGTGGCACCTTCCGGCGCAACGTAGGTTCGCTCGAACATCGCATTCAGGTCGGGGACCGGTAACGCCTTCTGATCAACCTTGCCATTGAGCGTCAGCGGCAAGGCATCCAGGCGTACGAACACACTCGGAACCATGTACTCCGCCAGATCGGCACTCAATTGCGCACGCAGATCCTCCGGATCAGGTGCATCAACGCCCGCATGCACGGTGTAGTAAGCCACCAGACGGGTGTCACCCGGGCTGGCTTCATGCGCCACCACCACGGAGTTGCGAACGCCGTCGCACAAATGCAGGACGCTTTCGATTTCGCCAAGCTCGACGCGGAAGCCGCGGACCTTGACCTGCCCATCGTTACGCGCCAGGTATTCAAGGTTACCGTCCGGCAACCAGCGCGCCAGGTCGCCGGTGCGATAGAGTCGCGCGCCGGCCTGCTGGCTGAACGGGTCTTCGCTGAAACGTTCAGCGGTCAGCTCCGGGCGGTTCAGGTAGCCGAGTGCGACGCCTGTGCCACCGATATAGATCTCGCCGACCACGCCCATCGGCACCGGCTCGCGCCGGGCGTCAAGCACATAGACCCGCACGTTGGCGTTGGGCTTGCCAATCGGCAGGCTGAGGGTGTCAGGCAGTACATCGAAGATTTCGTAGCTGGTGGCACAGGTGGTGCCCTCGGTCGGGCCATAGCCGTTGAACAGGCGTACCTGAGCGGAGTGCTCCCGGACCCGACGGAACGAGGCCGGATCAGCGCGCTCGCCGCCACACATGATCATACGCAGGCCTGCCAGGGCCTCGGGAATCAACCCGGCATACAGGTTGAACAGGGCGGTCGAGCTGATCATGGCTGTTACACCATGGCGCTTGAGCAGGGCGGCGAAGGCCACCGGCTCAAGCAGCACCTGCGGCTCGATAATCACCGACTGGCAGCCATTGAGCAATGCACCCCAGATTTCCGGAGTGCTGGCGTCGAACGCCGGGTTGGACGAAAACGCCACACGGTCCTCGGCGGAGAAGTCGTAGTAGCCGTTGTCCTGAACCAGCCGCACAATGCCGTTGTGGGTCACGATCACGCCCTTGGGCACACCGGTGGAGCCAGAGGTGTAGATGATGCACGCGGGGGTCTCGCCTGCGACTTCAGTTGCAGGCACGACTGGCTCTTGGTTCAGCGCTGACAGCTCCAGTGTGTCCAGATCCAGCCTTGGCGTCATGTCAGGTGCCGTCAGGTCGCTACGGCTCAGCAGCATGATGGCTTCGCTGTCCTCGAGCATGAAGCGCAGGCGCTCTTCAGGGGCCAGACGATCCAGCGCCAGATAAGCCGCGCCGCATTTGAGGGTGGCCAGCATGCTGGCCAGCAATTCCACCGAACGATCCAGCAGAATCGCCACCCGGGTTCCCGGTCCCACACCGTGTTTGCGCAGGTGCTGAGCCAGGGCATTGGCGCGGCTGTCGAGTTCAGCGTAGGTCAGTGTCTGCTCACCCTGGCGGACGGCAATTGCCTGCGGTGCAGCTTCGGCATGGGCCTCGAACAAGCGATGCATCAACTGACCGACAGGGTAGGTGCGCTCTGTGGCATTGATATCCTTCAGCAGGTACTCGCGCTCGGCAGTGTCGAGCAACGGTACCTGTTCCAGCACTTGCTGATCATCGGCCGCCATAGCCTCCAACAAGCGCAGGAAGTAGCCTCGATACCGACGCATGGTGCTTTCGTCGAACAGTGCCGTGGCGTACTCCAGCGTGCCGATCAGTTGCCCGTCCACCTCGCCGATGTCCAGCGCCAAGTCGAACTTTGCCGTATCACCGGCCACTGCGACGCCTTGCAGGGTCAGGTCGCCAAGCACCAGCGCGGTGTCCTCGTTGTTTTGCCATGACAGCATGGCCTGAAAAATCGGGCTGTGGGACAGGCTGCGTTGCGGTTGAACCACTTCAACCACTTGTTCGAACGGCAGGTCCTGATTTGCCTGGGCAGCCAGAGTTCGCTGTTTGACTTGCCGTACCAGCGCTTCGACGCTCGGCGTGCCTGAGAGGTCGACCCGTATAGCGAGGGTGTTGACGAAGAAGCCAATCAGGTTCTCCACTTCGGCGCTCATACGGTTGGCCACCGGCGTACCGATCACCACGTCATCCTGACCGGACAGCCGTCCCAACAGCGCGGCCCAGGCGCCCATGACGGTCATGAACAGACTGCTGCCGTGGCGTTGGCTCAAGGCCTTGAGGCCACGGGTCAATTGTGTATCGAGCACCAGTTCCAGCGTCTGCCCGCTGTAGTCCTGTTGCGCCGGACGTGGTCGGTCGGTCGGCAGGGTCAGCAAGGCCGGCGCACCAGCCAGGGCCTGCTGCCAGTACTGACGCTGTTGTTGCAGCACGTCGCCACTCAACCAGTCACGCTGCCACAGTGCGTAGTCGACGTATTGCACTGGCAAGGCCGGCAGTGGATCATCCGCACCCTGGCGGAAGGCGTCGTAAAGGGCACCCAGCTCGCGATTCAACACCCCGGTTGACCAGCCATCGGAGACGATGTGGTGCATGGTCACCAGCAACACGTGGTCGTCATCGGCCATGCGCACCAGACGCCCGCGCACCAGTGGTCCATTGACGAGGTCGAAGTGCTCGCTGGCCTCTTGTGCCGCGATGGCGAGCAGCTTGTCTTCGGCATCGGTCTGCCCGGCCAGTACCTGCAGTTGCAGTCTGAAACCTGTTTCTGCGGCAGAGATACGCTGCTCCGCAGGCTGTCCCTGCTCTTGGACAAAGGTCGTGCGCAGCGCCTCATGGCGGGCCACGATACGGTCCAGTGCGCGTTGCAGCGAAGCCTGATCAAGGTTGCCACGCAGACGCAGTCCCGCCGGAATATGGTAAGCGGCGCTGCCACCTTCCAGTTGCGCGAGGAACCATAGGCGCTGTTGGGCAAACGACAGCAGTAGCGCACCCGAACGTTGCACAGGCTTGATCGCCACGCGAGCGTTGTCCTGCGTGTTGCCCAGCCGCTCGGCGAACTGCCGCAGCACCGGTGCCGCGAAAAACACTGACGGTGAAACCTCCAGATTCAATTGCTGACGAACCTGAGCCAGTACGCGCATGACCAGCAATGAATGACCGCCGAGCGCGAAAAAGTCATCATGACGGCCGACTTGTGCGACGCCCAGCACATCGGCCCAGATTGCGGCGATTGCCGTCTCCAGCGGGCCATCGGCTGCTTCGAAATCATGCTGATCGAAGGCGTCGGCATCCGGCTCGGGCAACGCTCTTCGATCCAGTTTGCCGTTGGCGCTCAGCTGCAATGCGGCCATGCGCACGAACGCTGCCGGGATCATGTATTCCGGCAGGTTGAGTTGCAGTTGCTGGCGCAGCGCGCGCGGGGTCAGGGCAGGGCCAGACTCGTCGCGAGTGGCATATTCCACAAAATACGCGATCAGTTTCGGCGTGCCGCCGCTGTCCTCGCGAATCACGACGAGGCTTTCGCGCACACCTGCAACCTCGGCCAGGCGTGCTTCGATTTCGCCCAGCTCCAGACGCAACCCACGCAGCTTGGCCTGGGAGTCGTTGCGGCCGAGGAATTCGATATTGCCATCAGCCCGGTAGCGCGCCATGTCGCCGCTGCGGTACAGCCGTTCGCCCGCCACGAAGGGGTTGTCCATGAAGCGTTCGGCAGTTAGTTGCGGCAAATTCAGATAGCCGCGAGCAATACCCGCGCCGCCGATATACAGCTCGCCCGCGACACCCGGCGGAACCGCTTGGCCAAGCTCATCGAGCAGATAAATCCGCGTATTGGCCAATGCCCGACCAATCGGCAAGACCCCGTCGACCTGGCTGGTTGCCTCGAACTCGAAGCAGGTGCTGTCGATACTGGCTTCAGTGACACCGTAGGCCTGGACGATCTGCACGTGATCGCCACAAAGCTTGCGCAGTTGCCGGGCGCTGTGCGCGGTCCAGATATCCGAACCACAGACCACTGTGCGCATGAACGACAGGTCGTGCCCCGTCTCTTCCACCCAGCCCAGCAATGCGTTGAGTACGGCTGGCACGAAATCCGCAAATCCGATCGACTCCTCGCTCAACAGGCGGTAAAGCGCAGGCGGGTCCATCAATGTCTCGCGTGGGCACAGTACCAGTGTGCCGCCGAAAGCCAGAGAGCGGATCAGGTCGGCGCTGAACACATCGAAGGAAAACCCGGCCATCTGCAAGTGATTGAGTGGCGCGTGCAGTGCGTACAGTTGCTCCCACGCCGCGCTGACGGCGAACAATCCGCGATGCTCGACCATTACGCCTTTCGGCACGCCGGTGGAGCCCGAGGTGTAGATCACGTACGCCAGATTGTGCGCACCGAGTGTTTCCACCACCGGGTTGTCGTCACGCTCGGAGAGGGTGGTGCGCTGATCCTCATCGAGCAGCACCAGCGGCAAGTCCAGCGTCGGCAGATGCGCCTGCACATCACGCTGGGCCAACAGTGCCGACGGCGTACTGTCTTCAATCATGTAGGCCAGACGCTCGGCGGGGTAAGCCGGATCCAGTGGCACATAAGCAGCACCGGCCTTGAGCACACCGAGCACGCCGATCAGCATTTCCACGCCACGCTCGACGCAGATCGCCACCCGATCATCCGGTTTGATGCCCAGGCTGATCAGATGGTGAGCCACACGGTTGGCCTGACGGTTCAATTCGGCATAGCTCAAGCGCTGCGCCCCGAAGGCCACGGCGATGGCGTCGGGCTGCGCCTGAACCCTTTCTTCGAACAACTGATGAATCGTGCGATCCTGAGGGAAGGGCGCCTCTGTTGCGTTGAGGCCTGCCAGCAAATGTTCACGTTCGTCGGCACCCAGCAAGGCTACGTGCTCCAGCACCTGCTGGTCGTCGGCGACCATGGCCTCCAGCACACGCTGGAAGTAGCCCAGATAGCGCCGCATGGTGCTCTCGTCGAACAACGCTGTGGCGTACTCCAGCGTGCCGACCAGTTGCTCATCCACCTCGGCCATGTCCAGCGTCAGGTCGAATTGGGCAGTATCAGCGGCCAATTCGATGCTTTTCAGAGTCATGTCGCCGAGCGTCAGATCAGACGCCTCGTTGTTTTCCCACGACAACATGGCCTGGAAAATCGGGCTGTGGGACAGGCTGCGTAGCGGATTGATGACTTCCACGACTTGTTCGAACGGCAAGTCCTGATGCGCCTGGGCATCGAGAGTCTGCTGCTTGACCCGCGCCAGCAGCGTCTCTGCCGTGGGCTTGTCACTGAGGTCGACGCGGATGGCCAGAGTGTTGACGAACAGGCCCACCAGCCCTTCGACTTCGCTGCGAGTACGGTTGGCTACTGGCGTACCGATGACCACATCATCCTGGCCAGCCAGGCGTCCCAGCAGGCCGGCCCACGCGGCCATGACCGTCATGAACAGGGTGCTGCCGCGGCGTTGGCTCAATGCCTTGAGACCTCGGGTAAGGTCTTTGTCGAACACGACGGGCAGTGCTGCACCGGCATAGTCCTGCAGCGCCGGACGCGCACGGTCGGTGGGCAACATCAACAACGCCGGAGCATCTGCCAGGGTTTGCTGCCAGAAATTGCTTTGCTGTTGCAGCACATCGCCACTCAGCCAGCGACGTTGCCACACGGCGTAGTCCAGGTATTGCAGCTCCAGCGGCGCCAGCGGGTCGTCCTGGTCCTGACTGAATGCGGCATAGAGCGCGGACAATTCGCGGGTCAGCACATCAACCGACCAGCCATCGGAAACGATATGGTGCAGGGTCAGCAACAATACGTGATGGTCCTCGGCCATACGAATCAGGCGGCCACGAATCAACGGGCCCTGTTGCAGATCGAAGCTTTGCAGCGACTCTTCGCTGGCCAGTGCCTGAAGTTTTTCCTCGGCATCCGTCAACCCTTGCAGATCGTGCATTTCCAGGTTGAAACCGGTGTCCGCCGGGCTGATGCGTTGCACCGGCTGTCCGTCATCGCCCTGCATGAACGTGGTGCGTAAACCTTCGTGGCGCGCCACGATACGCTCCAACGCCCGTTGCAATGCCTTGAGATTCAGGTTGCCATGCAGGCTCAGGCCGGCAGGTATGTGGTAGGCCGCGCTGGCGCCTTCCATCTGGGCGAGAAACCACAGACGTTGCTGGCCGAATGACAATGGCCACGCCTGATCGCGTGCCACCGGTACGATGTCCGGCAATGTGCTGCGTCCGGCCTGAGCGATGGCTACGGCCAGGGCACTTAGTTCGGGATGGGCGAACAGTGCAGCCAGACCAAGTTCGACGCCCAATTGATGACGCACCTGGGAAATCAGCCGCATCGCCAGCAAGGAGTGGCCGCCCAGTTCAAAGAACTGATCATGACGGCCCACCCGTTCCAGATCGAGCAGGTTTTGCCAGATCTGCGCCAGCGCAATCTCGGTAGCCCCTTGAGGCTCCACGTGCTCGCGGCTGGCAAAGGCATCGTCAGCCGGAGCCGGCAAGGCCTTGCGGTCGAGCTTGCGGTTCGGCGTCAACGGCAGTTC
>NZ_JARVSW010000009.1:0-103289 GCF_030208985.1 Pseudomonas sp. MEJ108 | reverse complement strand
CCGCGTCGTCATGCCGTTCCGGACGCTCCGCGTCCTCTTGCGACGCAGAGCGTCGCGAACTGCATTCCCACGCTGGAGCGTGCGGAACGATAACCTCAACTATCGTGCGACGCTCCGCGTCCTCTTGGGTGGTATCAAGGTCATGACCACACTGTTTTCTGATAGGGTTGCGCGCACCTTGCAGCCCTGACCTGAGAACCTTTCATGCTCAATTACCTGTGGTTTTTCCTCGCTGCTCTGTTCGAGATATTCGGTTGCTATGCCTTCTGGCTGTGGTTACGTCAGGGCAAGAGCGCGCTGTGGGTGATTCCTGCGCTTGTCAGCCTGACGGTGTTTGCACTGTTGCTGACACGTGTGGAGGCGGCTTATGCGGGCCGAGCCTATGCGGCGTATGGCGGGATCTACATTGTTGCGTCGATTGCCTGGCTGGGGCTGGTCGAGCGGGTCAGGCCGCTGGGCACGGACTGGCTGGGTCTGGCGTTCTGCGTCATCGGTGCGACCATCATTCTGCTGGGGCCGCGTTGGTCCGCCGCTTGATTAACCACTGCCGCGAACGATATTTCCCACGGATTTGGCTGGAAAGTAAGACGTTTCCTTCAGTCTTTTCCGGTGCTGTTGCAGGACGTTACTGATTTGCCATCAGCGCATTGAAGCGCCTTGTTTCGCCATGCACCCTGCCTCTTTTGCGCAACGCAAGGGTGGGAAAAATGCTGGTACTGACGCGGGAAATTGGCGAAACGTTTTCCATTGGTGATGACATCACCGTGCAGATTCTGGGCATCAACGGCAATCAGGTCAGGCTCGGGATCAATGCCCCGAAAGACGTCAAGGTTCACCGCGCCGAAGTCTACAAGCGAATCGCCAGGACGCTTGCGCAACAGGCAACAACGCCGCTTCGGTGAGCGGCGTGGTCAGCAGGCGACGTTGTGAGCAAATGACCTGACTCGGCCTTTGGAGGCTATTCGAAAAACTCCTTCGGCACGTCGTGCTTGAGCATCAGCTGACACTGCTGGCTCTCAAGGTCGAAAAAGATCACCGCCTGGCCCTTGGTCAACGCATGACGCACGCGCAGTACACGGGTTTGCAGCGGTGTTTCGTCGCCATTATCGGTGCCCTCACGGGTGACGAAATCCTCGATCAGGCGAGTGAGGGTGTCAGGTTCCAGTTGGTCGTAGGGGATCAGCATGGCGGTTCTCGTGTCGATGAGCGGCGATGATAGAACTGCGGCGCCACGCACCGCAATTCACAGGGCCTCAACTCTCTTCGCGATTCTGCCCGATCAGGCTGTCGACCGGTGGTACGCGGGTATCGGATTCCATCTGCGCATCGTGTTCGATCTGATGGCTGAAGCGCTCCAGCGAGCTCTGCGCCGGTTTGGCATCGCTGGCGAATACCGGTGGGCTGAGTATGTAGGCACCCAGCAACTTGCTCAGCGCCGCCAGACTGTCGATATGCGTGCGCTCGTAGCCATGCGTCGCGTCACAGCCGAAGGCCAGCAGGGCGGTGCGGATGTCATGCCCCGAAGTCACGGCCGAGTGCGCATCACTGTAGTAATAGCGGAACAGGTCACGACGCACCGGCAACTCGTTTTCCACACCCAGCCGCAGTAGATGGCGGGACAGGTGGTAGTCGTAAGGACCGCCCGAGTCCTGCATCGCCACGCTGACGGCGTGTTCGCTGGAATGCTGACCTGGCGCAACCGGCGCGATGTCGATGCCGACGAACTCGCTCACGTCCCAGGGCAGCACGCCAGCCGCGCCCGTACCGGTTTCTTCGGTGATGGTGAACAGTGGGTGACAGTCGATCAACGGCTCGGCACCGCTGTCGACAATGGATTTCAGAGCGGCGAGCAGTGCCGCGACACCAGCCTTGTCATCCAGGTGGCGGGCACTGATGTGTCCGCTCTCGGTGAATTCAGGCAGAGGGTCGAAGGCGACGAAGTCACCGATGCCGATACCCAGCGATTCGCAGTCGGCGCGGGTGGTGCAATAGGCATCCAGGCGCAGCTCGACGTGGTCCCAACTGATCGGCATTTCATCCACGGCGGTGTTGAACGCGTGACCGGAAGCCATCAGTGGCAAAACGCTGCCACGGATTACGCCGGTGTCGGTGAACACGCTGACCCGGCTGCCTTCGGCAAAGCGGCTCGACCAGCAGCCGACCGCAGCCAGTGACAGGCGGCCGTTTTCTTTGACTTCCCGAACGCTGGCACCGATGGTGTCCAGGTGCGCCGATACGGCGCGATCGGGGCTGTTCTGCTTGCCCTTCAGGGTGGCGCGGATCGTGCCGCGGCGGGTCAGTTCGAACGGGATGCCCAGCTCTTCGAGACGCTCGGCCACGTAACGCACAATAGTGTCGGTGAAGCCGGTAGGGCTTGGGATCGCGAGCATTTCCAACAGAACTTTCTGCAGGTATTTCAGATCCGGATCGGGGATATTTGCAGGGGTCATGGATGCTCCTTATGGAACAGTTGCAAGCCACGGGCTGCAAAGGCGGATGTGCCGTTTGCAGCCGTGCCCGCAGCTGCGATCAGATATGCACAGGGAGGCTGTGCGGAAACAACAGATCGACGAAACGTTCGGCGGTGGGTTGTGGTTCGTGATTGGCAAGGCCTACGCGTTCATTGGCTTCGATGAACACGTAGTCAGGCTGATCGGCGGCCGGCACCATCAGGTCCAGACCTACGACCGGGATGTCCAGCGCCCGCGCGGCACGCACCGCTGCGTCGTGGAGCACCGGGTGCAGAATAGCCGTGACATCTTCCAGGCAGCCGCCAGTATGCAGATTGGCAGCACGACGTACGGCCAGGCGCTGATCCATCGGCAGAATATCAGCGTAGTCAAAGCCGGCCTCGCGCACTGTGCGCTCGGTTTCCTGATCCATCGGAATACGGCTTTCGCCATCCGTTGCCGCGGCGCGGCGTCGGCTCTGCGCTTCGATCAACTGTTTGATGGTGTGGCGACCATCACCAATGATTTCAGCCGGGCGACGTATCGCCGCCGCCACGACCTGAAAGCCGATCACCACGATGCGCAGGTCCAGACCTTCGTGAAAGCTTTCCAGAATCACGCGAGTGTCGAACTGGCGGGCCTGTTCGATGGCGCTCTGCACGTCTTCAATGGTGCGCAGATCAACCGCGACGCCCTGACCTTGCTCACCGTCCAGCGGCTTGACCACGATTTGCCCGTGCTCTTCGAGAAACGCCAGATTATCGTCTGCGTTGCCCGCCCTTTGCTGTGCGGGCAGGCGCAGGCCGGCGGCCTTCAGGGCACGATGGGTCAGGCTCTTGTCCTGACACAGGGTCATGCTCACCGCGCTGGTCAGATCGCTCAACGACTCGCGGCAGCGGATGCGACGACCGCCATAGCTGAGGGTGAACAGCCCGGCATCGGCATCATCCACCTGCACGTCAATGCCGCGCCGATGGGCTTCCTCGACAATGATCCGCGCATACGGATTGAAGTCTGCCTGCGGGCCTGGGCCGAGAAACAATGACTCGTTGATGCCGTTCTTGCGCTTGATGGCGAAGGTCTGCAGGTTGCGAAAATTCAATTTGGCGTACAGCGCCTTGGCCTGATCGTTGTCATGCAGCACCGACAGGTCGAGGTAGCTCAGGCCGCGACTCATGAAATGCTCGATCAGGTGCCGGACCAGCACTTCGCCGACACCCGGCCGCGTGCATTGCGGGTCAACCGCCAGGCACCAGAGGCTGCTGCCTTTTTCCGGATCATTGAAGGCCTTCTGGTGGTTGAGGCCCATGACGCTGCCGATGATCGTCTTGCTGCCCTCGTCCTCGGCCACCCAATACACCGGGCCACCTTCGTGGCGCGGGGTCAGCAGCTCGGGGTCGATGGGCAACATGCCGCGCGCCAGATACAGGTTGTTGATGGCCTGCCAGTCGTTCTCATTATGCGCACGGCGGATACGGTAGCCGCGAAACACACGGTGCGCCGGGCGGTAATCGCTGAACCACAGACGCAGCGTGTCCGACGGGTCGAGAAACAACTGCTGCGGCGATTGCGCCAGCACCTGTTGCGGGGCTGCCACATACAGGGCGATATCGCGCTCGCCGGGTTTTTCGTTGAGCAGGTCCTGAGCCAGTGCGGCCGGATCAGGGTAGGTGTGACCGATCAGCAAGCGTCCCCAGCCACAATGCAGCGCCAGAGGGTCTGCATCTATCTGGCTGCCGTCTTCAGCGAGTCGCGCCTGCAGACGTTCATACGAGGGCGACTGGCCGCGCAACAGGCGCTGGCTATAAGTCGTCGCGTTCTGTTTCATCGATCACAGTCCCTGTTCGCTGAGCCACAGGTTCAGCGCTGCCAGTTGCCACAGCTTGGAGCCGCGCAATGGCGTGAGCTGGCCCTCGGGGTTGGTCAGCAACTTGTCGACCATGGCAGGGTTGAACAGGCCGCGGTCCTGACTGGAGTCGGTCAGCAGCTCGCGCACCCAGTCAAGCGTGTCGCCCTGCAAGTGTTTGAGGCCAGGCACCGGGAAGTAGCCTTTTTTGCGGTCGATCACTTCCGAAGGAATGACCATGCGTGCGGCTTCTTTCAGCACCTGTTTGCCACCGTCCGGCAGCTTGAATTTACCCGGGATGCGAGCCGACAGTTCGACCAGACGATAGTCCAGGAACGGCGTGCGCGCTTCCAGGCCCCAGGCCATGGTCATGTTGTCGACACGCTTGACCGGGTCATCGACCAGCATCACCGTGCTGTCCAGACGCAACGCCTTGTCGACAGCAGCGCTGGCGCCTGGCTGGGCAAAGTGATCGCGAACGAAATCACCGGCTGCGTCGTTGGCAGTGCGCCACTTCGGCTGCACGGTCTCGGCGTATTCCGCGTAGCTGCGGTCGACGAATGCATCACGGTAGGCGGCAACCGGATCGCTCGCGCCGTCGACTTGCGGGTACCAGTGGTAACCGGCGAACAGTTCGTCAGCGCCCTGGCCGCTCTGTACCACCTTGCAGTGCTTCGATACTTCACGCGACAGCAGGTAGAAGGCGATGCAGTCGTGGCTGACCATCGGTTCGCTCATGGCGCGGAACGCCGCAGGCAACTGCTCGATGATCTCGCGTTCCTGAATACGCAACTGGTGATGGCGCGTGTCGTAATGCTTGGCGATCAGGTCGGAATACTGAAATTCGTCACCGCGCTCGCCGCCGGCATCCTGAAAACCGATAGAAAAGGTCGACAGATCCTCGACGCCCACTTCGCGCAACAGACCGACCAGCATGCTCGAGTCGACGCCGCCGGACAGCAGCACACCGACGTCCACTGCAGCACGCTGGCGGATCGCTACCGCTTCACGCGTGCTGTCCAGTACGCGGTCGCGCCAGTCTTCGAGGGTGAGGTTTTTCTCGTCTTCGTGCGGGCCGTAGGGCAGGGTCCACCAGACTTTCTGTTCGACCTTGCCGCTGGCGTCGATACGCATCCAGCTGGCTGGCGGAAGTTTTTCGACGCCGGCCAGCAGGGTGCGCGGCGCAGGCACTACCGCATGGAAGTTGAGGTAGTGGTTGAGCGCCACCGGATCAAGCATCCCGCTGATGTCACCACCCTTGAGCAGGGCAGGCAGCGAGGACGCGAAGCGCAGGCGCTTGTCGGTTTTCGACAGGTACAACGGCTTGACGCCGAGGCGGTCACGGGCGATGAACAGCTGCTTGCTGTCACGTTCCCAGATGGCAAAGGCGAACATGCCATTGAGCTTGGGCAGCATGTCTGCGCCCCAGGCGTGATAGCCCTTGAGCAACACTTCGGTGTCACCGCCGGAATGGAACTGATAGCCAAGGCTTTCCAACTCGGCACGCAGTTCCGGGAAGTTGTAGATCGCACCGTTGAAGGCCAGGGACAGGCCCAGATTGCTGTCGATCATCGGCTGCGCCGAGCCGTCCGACAGGTCCATGATTTTCAGGCGACGATGACCAAGGGCAACCGGCCCCTGGCTATGAAACCCCCACGCATCCGGGCCGCGAGGCGCCAGCTCATGGGTAATGCGTTCAACAGCGGCTAAGTCCGCTGGTTGATGGTCGAAACGTAATTCACCTGCTAATCCGCACATTTGTCCTAAACCTTGTGTGTTTCGGCGTGTTTGGCGTTACTGGCTTTCGGTGCGTACCAATTTCGTACCACTTTCACTCATATTGAGCTTTTCAAGCTCTGCCCAGTCGCTCGGCGAGCTGATCCACTTCGCATAGGTCGACAACAATACCTGCACGCTGTGCCCAAGTTGCGCGGCAATGAATGCCGGATTCATGCCGGACATCAGGCACATGGTTGCGTAGGTGTGGCGCGTGTCGTACATCCTGCGCCTTCTAATTCCCACCTTCCGCATGGCGCTCAACCAGTAACGTTTTGGCCCCGTCTCGGAGCGGATAAAAAGCTCTGTTCGGTCCCCATTCCCTTCGGGTGCAAACACGTAATCAGAGCGCAGCTCCGTCAGCGGCCTAGCCTTATCGAGTGCATGTAAGGCCCGATCGTTCAATAAAACTTCCCTCACCACCTTCGTTTTGGTCCTTTCCTGAATCTTCCCGTAGATGCGAATCCGGCATACCCGTGCCGATCTTTTGCGGGTATCCACCTCGCTCCAGCGCAGAGCCATCGCCTCGCCCGGGCGCATCCCCGTGTAGAAAGAAAACTCGAAAAACGCCGCGTAGATGGCCTGTAAACCGCTTGTCGATTTGTAGAGCTGATCAATCAAGGCATCCGCCTCTTCGCGCGTCAGCGGGTCAATCTCGCGCTTCACACCTCGAGTCGCGGGTATCGACGCGGCCGGGTTGCGCACGATCAGTTCATCACTGACCGCCTGGGCAAAAATGCTGGTGACGATTCGCACTGCACCTTTCCTGCGGCTGGGGGACGGCCATTGAATGTCTGTGGCCAGCTTGCGCATTTTCATCGGCGTGATTTCATCAAGGCGTAGGCTGGCCAGGTACGGAATCCAGTAGGTTTGCAGTGCGGATCGATAGTTCTTTCGGGTGCTGTCCACGATCTGCAGGCTGTCCAGCCAGTCCTGCGCGTAGTCGAAGAAGATCGGGATCTTGTGTGTGCTGGCGCTGCGGGAGTTCGGGAACAGCTCGGCGTACTTTTCTGGGGTCAGTGCGCCAAGCTTCTCCAGTTGCTTTACCTGAGAACGTAGACCTGCTGCTGCGGCGATGCCTTTCGGCGTCTGGGGGTAGGGGAGCGTCTCACAGCAGCGGCGCTTGCCCCTTGAGAACCGGATTCTGATGGATTGCCCAACAAGCTCGACACCGGTCGGGAGTTCCAGAGGTTCTCTAGCCATTCGTCATATCTCCATTTGCTGTACATGATTCGCCCGTCGATCTTCATCCAGACGCCGGCAGGGATTATGTTGCGCTCGCGCTTTCGTTGAAGCGCTTTCGCGGTGGTGCCGATCAGTTCGGCCATGCGTTTTTCGGTGACTTTGTCGTGCGCCGGTTCTTCCGGCAACTTGGCGGCGGTGGCCATAGGCTTATGCTCCGGGCCGCGCTGGGCGGCGGAAGGTGGGATTAGCGTGTTTGCTTCGCGAGCAAGTCGGCGGCAAGCACCAAAGCGTTTCCAGCCCTTGCTGCTGAAACCTCTCCGCTGGTGAGTGCCTTTCTCAGGCAATCGGTTACCAGTTCGAGCGCTGATACCAGCTCTTCGGTGTTCGCGGATGTCTCGCGGCCCAAGTCCCAGAATCTCTGCGCCCAATGACCTTCCGGCGGTGGGCAGCGGTCCTTAGCGCCAAATGCCATGCTTCCGACAATTGAGTCGCACAGATCGCGCTTGTAAGCGTTGTCACCGTCCAAGCCGAGGCCTCGACGCCGAAGAGTGCTGACGACCTCATCGTCTTCAAGGTTGTTGTCCTTGAGAACGATGTCTTCCTCAGTCTTGCCGGGTGTGTAGATGACCAGCGCTATCTTCGCGCCTGGTAGGCAGTGCTCGCTGATGCGCACCAGTGCGTCATTTGCGATTTCGTGAAAGCGTTGAAGAATTGCGGACATGAGATATCTCCACCCGCCGATCGCCGGCAGGCTCTGTACGGAAGGGGGTTAGGCTTTGCTCAGGGCGGTATTCAGTTCTCTGCTTGCCCATTGAACATACGGGCCATCCTCGGTATCAAAAATTCCGAGCAGAAACCAGTCGTAGGCCGGTGGCTTCTCCGGTTCCCAGCCCAGGCAATTGGCTGCGCCTTCCTCCCAGTAAGGGTGCGATTCGAGGTCGGAGTCCATGTGCCAGCCGACCACCTTCAGCTGCTGACCATCAAGCCAGGCTTTGTAGGCGGCATGGTCTTCATCGAAATCCGGGATTCCTGGGTGATACCAGTAGCCGTCCTCGTCGCGAGTGACTTCGACGGGGCCTATCAACTTTTCTTCAGACATGACTTCGTCCTTGCCGCACACGCGGCTGACATTGAATTGATTGAGAGTGGGTGGTTACTGCGGGGTGTTCGGGCGCACCGGGCAAAAGTGAGGCCCTGTCAAACCCTTGGAGAAGCGCTTTATGAGTTCAAGTATCGGCCTTTCGGCGGTGATACTCGATTGTTTCGGCACTGCCTGGGCCGCTGCACGCCAGCAGGTTGGCCTGTTGATCATGCTGCCACCTGATGTTGAGCTGATATGCGCCACGGGTCGTTCGCTCGAGCGAGGGCTGCCATAGGCGGCGGGCTCACACTGTTACCGCACATGTGAACCTGCTGGGTCTTGGTGAATGGCTTACCGTCGGCACCGTGGGTGATGACGTAGTCCGCTGGGAAGCCCTGGGCCTTGTACAGCTCGGACGGCTTGAGCATTCGCAGGCAGATGTCGACGATCACGTAGGGCGTACCCTTGACCATGACGGTGACCAGCGCCAAGCGATCCTTGGTGGTGATGGTTGGGGTTGGTTCGCCTGCACCGCTGACGTTCTCGGTCCCGTAATAACTGATCAGGAACGCGGCGACCCGCAGTGCGCCTTCCTCATGCTCAGGGGAGAGCTTGAGCGATACGACAGAGCTTTTACCGCCGCCACCGGCCGTAACGGTAGGCGCAGGCTCATCCAGGGGCTGGCCGACACTGCAACCGAACTCCCGCTTCATGAACGCCGTGACCAAGCCGTGGTGCTGGCCGCCTGCGCTGATGGTGTGCAGCGGATCGTTCACGTCCCGCGCATCACAGTTGCCGCGAAGGTGCACCAAGCTTGCTGCCACCAGTTGCTGCTGGCTTCCGGTGTTGGTGACCGTCGTCATGGGTTCGTCGACACCCTTGGCGTGGGTTGTGTTGAAGCCGCCGTTCATTTGAGCCATGAACACCGTGGACACACCCATTGCGTGAGCTGCACCAGCGGGCCGTTGGTAGTTCCCTCCACTGGTAATGGTTGGCAGGGGCTCATCCAGCGCTTTGCCTGCATCGTTGAATCGAAACTTCACCAGGTGCGCAGCTGCAAGTGCGTGCTTAACGCCGCCAGCGACAACTGTGCCCAGCGGCTGATCGATACCCGGCACGCGGGGCTGCTGGCCTTCGCGCTCCCCGTAGCCAGACTGGATCAGGGTAGGGCTGATCAGCGTCAGTTCGCCACGGTTGGCGCAAGTGATTGTCGGCAATGGCTCAAGTGGATCGTTGATGCGATCGCTGCCTTGGTGGGTCGCTGGCGCGATGACTGGACTGACGACCGAGAAAGCGCCGCCTTTGGGATATGAAGTCACCGTGCGCAGCGGCTCGTTGGCCGATTGCACCGTCTCGCCCGACCAGTTCGCGATCGGGACGATGAAGGGGGCCGGGTTGTCGATGACGAACTTCTTCATGCCCTTGGCGACCCGGCGTAGGGTGGCCGGCGCCAGGTCTTTCTTGCGTCCGAATATGCTTTTGCCCAGGTCGGTGAAGTCGATGCACTCGGCGGCTGTCCTCCAAGCCTTCTGGCCTTTGGCGGGGCGCTTGGCGTGGGTCGGCTCTGGCCACACGATCGGCTGTCCGTCGCAGCGGGCAATCATGAACAGGCGTTCCCGGCTGGTGGGCGCACCGAAATCGCACGCTCGGATCACGCGCCACTCGACCACATAGCCCAGGCGCTCCAACTCGGCCACGAACACCGCCCACGTCTGGCCGCGCCGCGCAGGGTCTGGCACCAGAAACTGCTGATCGACCGGCACAACCTCACCAGGTGCGGCAATGCCGCCGCCCAGCTTCACGACCTTACCGGTCGACTTGCAACGCTTGGCCACCAGCGGCCCCCATTGCAGGATCTGCTTTACGTTCTCCAGGCTGATGACGCGAGGTTTCTTCTTGCCTGCCCACTTCAAGCCGATCCACGAAAGGTTGCGGATTTCCCGTTTACGCGGCTGGCCGCCGGCAGCCTGGCTGTGGTGGGTGCAATCCGGGCTCATGTGGAACCAGCCCACGGCCTTGCCACCGCATTCGGTATCCGGATCGCCGTCGAATACATCGGTCGTGAAGTGCTTCGCGCCCGGGTGATTCACGGTGTGCATGCTGATCGCTGCCGGGCTGTGATTCTTGGCCACGCTGACGGTGCGCCCAAGGCCCATTTCCAGCCCGGTACCGGCGCCGCCGCCACCGCAGAAGAAGTCCACAACGATCTCATCGTCTTGCGGATTGAAGCCAAGGCCGTACTGGGTTTTGAAATCGAAGGGGTGTTTCTTCTGGTGAGCGGACATAGTTCATCCTCGCCGGGGTGGCGTGAGTCATTGAAGTGGGGTATTGGTGTGCGATTACTCAGAACGGAAGCTTGCACGTGACAGCCAAGGAAATACTTAATCGCTTCTCAAAAATTGTCCTAAAAACGCTTTGGATATGCACAGTGATCTGCAGTGTTTTTTTTCTAGCTTTTATCGGGCTGGTCCTGGCTTTGAAAGGAGCCACATCAGAAACGGCGGCCTGGGTCCAGGCAGTTGGTTCCATAGCAGCCGTATGGGGTGCATTCATGGTGGTTAATATCCAGCACCAGAGAGCTGTCTCTGATCGTGTGGCGGCTGAACTTCAATCGAAACTTAAGAAAAAGCTACTGGTAGCGCGGCTAGCCCAAGATACTTTTATTCACTTAGGTTTTCTGCAGCATGCGCTGGAACAGTCTTTCGCGGACTATGGAACTCCCTCGCTTTCTAAATATGTGATTGAAGGTAACGATTCAAGGTGGAAGCTTTTATCCGAGACATTAAGGTCGGTAGTTGTAGATGATCTGGAGGGCATCCAGCTAATGTTTCTGATGGATCTTAAGATAGGTTGCGACTTCGCGATAAAACTTTGCTCCAGTCTGGAGCAGTGGAATCCGACAGGGGATGCGGAAAAGCTTCAGGTCATCCAAGTTGCTTACCATCTCGAGCGAGCTGAAACAGCATACAAATTGATGAACCCCTTGAATCGCTAGTTAGCTATTTGGCTCCCCACCGATTCGTGTCCGGTGGTGGCAAATTGGTTGGGGGTGAGCTATAGATGATGACCGGCATGGAGCCGGATCAAGGGGCGATACATGACCGTTGTTAAGTTTGATCAGATCAAAAGCGTTAACCTAAATAATGTTCGTCAGATTCTCGTGATCGACGAAGCCAATAAATTTCATGGGCCGCTAGAGATATGGGCTGTTCGTACCTTGGGGGCGTTGGTTAGTTCTGACTCTTCGGGTATTACTGAGCGCCGAGAACAACTGCTGGTTGAAGTCGATGGAGAGGTGACGCCGGAGAAGCTCGCGGCAATAATGAAAATCTTAAAGGCGCGCGAGACTCCACCGGCTGATAATGGATTTATCTCAATTCATCAATGGGAGAAATGGGGTTTTCGAGCGGATATTTACCCCGGATAAGCTGGTATTTTGTTCGATACCCCTACGTGGTGCGGCTAAGCGATCAATTAGGACTGAACGTGCCTAATGCCAGCTTGGCTGCTTCGCCGACATTAGCATCTAGAACCGATTTGAACTCTTGCGCGATCTCTTCGCGTTGCACGTCCTCGCCCACCCAGCGCAGCTTCAGCACCGGTTGTGCTCCGCTGGTGATGACCGAGATTCGCAGGATGATTTCGCGCATCTGCAGGCCTTCAAACGGCACTGCCGAGAAGATCAGCGAAGTGGGCAGGGTTTCCTTGCTGGTCGCCTCGATTGCATCCATTGCGCTGCGGCTGGCGCGGGTCTCGCTGACGGTGTGATCGCTTTCCGACGATGCCTTGACCGTGATCGTGCGCACTGCTGCGATGGCTTTGGCCAGTGGGATGTTCTGCAGCTCATCACCGACAGCCGACAGCGTGCTGTGCCAGTCCTCAATCCAGTCGCTCATATCTTTCTGCGACATGGCCTTGCCGCTGATGGCCTGCACGGCCTGGTAGGCGGCGGTGGGCTTGAGCTTCAGCACGGCGCGGTCATCCGCGTGACCTGGCACTTCGTCGGTGCCCAGGTTGAACAGTACCGAACAGGTCATTTCGTCCTGATTGATGAAGCCTTTTGCGTCGGCGACTGCGCGGTCGGAAACATATTTGGCGAAGTCCGCCAGGGAGTTGGTGGAGAAAGTGCCACGGAAGCGGCTGCGGCCTGCGCCGAATTGCTCAAGGTTGAAGATCTTCGCGCCTTCCGGCAGCACGACGGCAGGCATGACCGTGCCCAGCTCTCTGGCATTGGCGATCATTGCGTCATCAATGATCAGTTGAATCGCTTCTTTCGTGAGGGACATTTGTCAGCTCTCTTTGGGGAGGAAGGGTTGTTGCGATTGATCAGGTGCGAGGCTTGACCGGTGCTTGGTCGCGTTCGAACAGCTGGCCAGGGTGCGGAGCTTCAGCGAACAGCGTTACTTGGCCGCCGGTGCCGACGTTCATCGGTGTATCAAGTGCGGTGTTCTCGCTCCGGGTCCCGCGCTTGGTCGGCACCTTGTAGTCGAGCTTGTGTTTGATCTTCACCATGTGGGAATCGCCGATCTGGCTCATGTCCAGGGTGATGACCAGCTTCCCGGCCTTGCCATGCTCGACAACGCCCGAGGCGACTTCGGAAATTGCGTAACCGATCTGGCTGGCGAAGGCTCCGCCATTCAGCTCGTTCAGAAACTCGGTTGTATCGGTAGGTGTGGACATGGTTTTCTCCGGGGCTTGATTCCACTGGGTGGGATGTTGAGTTGAAGAGGGCGGCGGCGATGGTTGGCGCGGGACTGCATGCGCTTCATTTCGGGCTTGGCCCTTGCAGCGGGTAGTCGATGTTGAATTCACGAATCAGCCGATTGATCATCGTGTTGCTCATTCCGAGTTCAGCGACGGCGGCCTTCTGCGATATGCCGCGATCGCGTGCGGCTTTGATCCGGACCACGTTCAATGCGTCAGCCACCGGATCGTGTTGATAAGGAATGAGGTTCGAAGCCGGGCTGAACGCCTTGAATTCGAAGCCATGCACGCGAGCCATCTTCCGAAGTCTGTAGATGCTCAGGCTGGTTTCGCGCATGACATCGGTGATCGTCATCGTCTCGGCAAGCTTGCGGACGACTTCCACCTGCTCGGCGCGGGCGTGGCACCTGTCTTGAATAGCGTCTTTCGGCGCCGCTGCGCGGAGAGCTTCCTTGGTTCGGTGCTTAGGTGCAGGCGGGCGAACAGGTGCAGGAGTCATCCGCCCGTACTGCTTTGGTTTGGGCTTCGACGGAAAGCCTTTTTTTGTTTCGATCACGCCGCCGCGCTTGAGGAACGCAGCCACCTCAGCCTCGAGGATGGCGGACCGCTCTTTGTTGCGCTGAATCGTGCTCAGCTCTGGACTGATCATCAGCTGGCACCGTAAAGCGCGAACAGCGCCAGGCCGGTAGCGATGGCAGCAGTCCAGCGCAGCATGTGAGGGGCGAACGACAGCTGACGTACAGGCTGGGCTTCCAGTTGCTCAGCGATTTTGCATGCCGCGCTGTGGCCGCGATGCACGCCACGCACATTGCCGGTCGAGCGCTCGACGATGCCGAACTCGTTATTGCCGTTCGGCACGACCGTGAAACGCGGCAGAGCTGCCGGGTTCTTGCGGCCGACCTTGTCGTAAAACTCGGCAGTGGAAAGGTTGCAGCGCTGGCGCAGGCCTTCGAGGATTGCACGACGCTGGCTGATTGTCTGATGCATATGAGGCTCCTTGACCGCATTGGCCAGATGCCAGCCGCGGGTGACCAAACCCAGCCGTGAGACTGGCCTGGCACCTGCCGATGCGGTCGTTTGATTTAGGGGAGGGGTACTGCAGGCTTGAAGCTGCATTGGAATGTCGGGCCGCACCATTTTTTGCAATCGACGTCCGGGCTTCGCCACAATCTGATTGCTCTGGATACGCTTTTTTCATGTCCCGCCGACATTCCGATGCAGCCTGGCGCTATGACAGGGATCGGGCAGTTTTCGTCAGGCTGACGCTGGCGCTGGTTGTTCACCGCTTGCCTGCATATACAAGTTGACCAGTGCGGTCAGCAGTTCATCGTGGTCAAGGTTTTCAACGGGCAATCCCACATCCTGAAAGGTTGCGATCGCTCGGCCCAATGCATCGCTGACGATTTCCTGATCTTCTGGTTCAAGGTCCACGAATTCTGTTGTCATTGTGTTTCTCTCCGTTGATTTCCAATGCCGCCTCATAGAAGCGGCATCAGTAAATCGTTAGGTGACCACCTTCACCGGCGTGAAGCGCGACGGGCTCCAGTCACATGCCTCGTCCTCCGGTATGTGGCCGAACATCATCGTGCAGCGTCGGCAGTGCACGCAGTCGCCGCAGGTCATACCTTCCGGTAGGTTCATCTTGTCCGCGTTGTCGGCTGAGCGCGGGTAGGGCGCTCTCTGTTCCGTGGTCATCTTTTGTTCCCTCGGTTGATTTCCCGTCTGGCCCTGTCGCCAAGGCCAGCCAGTGAAATCGTTGTTCAGCAGATCGCCGCTACTGGCCGTATCTTGTCCGAGCCCTTACGGCTGATCTTCTGTTCGTACCCGCCGCGGCGTGACTCGGGGGCTCTGCGCTCGCGCTTCATCGATTCATCGCCCAGCACCGCGTGCAGAACGATCACCGACATGAACAACAGGCAGAGCGGGGAAATGATCTGTCGGCGCATGGCCTCGGCGATCATCGCTGTCTGGCGATTCACGCCGAGCTTGAACATGGCGACCGACAGCCGCTTGACGACCGTGCCCGGCGCGATGCCGAACGTGCGGGCGATTTCCTTGGCGGTGCAGCCCTGAGCGGCTGATAACAAATACTGCAACTCTCGCGGCGCAAGACCACGGCCGAGGTGGCCTCTCCATGCCCCACATACGATGGTGGTGTCCATTACGTTTTACTCGGTGGTTGTCATCCCAAAGCACCCGGCAAGCCAGGTGCTTTGGTGATGATGTGCACCGCGACCCGCTACTGGCGTCGGTCGCGGTTTGCTGCGTTAGCGATGTTGGTTAGTTGCCCGCTGTTGATTGCAGGGCTGACCGGTCGTTTTCATAGGTTGGCGGTGAGCTTCCTCCCCAGGGCGTCAATCAACATATGTATCTGTTCGCCGTGGATCACAGGTCCCTACAACATGCACGCTGCAGCTCGTTTGCCCGGTTAGGTGGGCAGGGTGCATGAGGTCCAGCACCCCTCATAGCCGAGGCTCGGGGCGCTAATTCAGTTATTGCTTTGGTGATGCGGTACAGCGGGTGATTCCGTTCTCTGTAAAGAGCTTCGTCCAGTCGGTCCCGTTATCCGGGGCTGGGAGATCACTTCGCTGATCCCGTGCTATCTGGCGGCTTCACCAGTCTTGTGTCGCTGCAATTGATCGCTGCGATGTATTAACTATCACGCAATGTGTTTATTTGGTCAACACGAAATGTGATTTATTTTCGCGCACGCACAAAAAAACCCGCTCAGTGGCGGGTTTAGGTGAACAGATTCTTGGTTCTAGCTTACAGAGGCAGGTAAGCCCGTACGCAGTCTAAGACGCAGCGAAGGTCGTCGTCAGTCAGTCGAGGCACGAAGTACTCGCGACCTTTACGGGTTTTCTTGTGCAATTTGTCAAGGCGCTCAAAGCTCACGGTATAAATCATGTCGCACTTGACCCAGAGTTGGATATAGCCGTCTGACTCGAGGGGATTCTTGCGGAGTAAGTGATGCCAATTCTCTTCGTGCTCAGGTGCCGTCGAGGAAATCGGTACAACGGTGCAGAGCCTTCGCCTATTGGTAGCGTTGGGGGAAATGACTATCACCTTGCGGACCTTCAGCATCTCAGGAGCCACGAAACCCCTGGTGAAGTCACACAGCAATACGTCGCCCTGCTTTGGATGATAATTATTTAGAGACAATCCTTTTCCCCAGACAAAGCAAAGCCGCCCGAAGGCGGCTTCATTCGACACGCAGCTGAGCTTGCATCGCCCTCTCTGCGCCGCTGGATCAACCAAAAGAGGGATCCAGACTCCTGCCAGCTTTCGCCGGTGACAGAGCGATTATGCGATTTCGAATAATGATTATCAAGGGGGGCGCCCGGGCGAAAGCCCTAAGTGGGCGAGTCCAATGATCAAATATGCATATAAATCAATGCATAGTGAAATCCGCGCCACGAAATAATTATTTTGTATACGTGGCGCGGGGGCATGGAGAGCCGGGAATTGTCCAAGCTGCGGTCAATCTCACAAAAAGCCGGTTACCCTGACCGCCACCCCAATGATCTTGCAGTCGTCAGTGCATTTGATCATCGAGTACCCTGGGTTCAACGGCTTCAGATAAAGCTGGCCCGCATCATCGATCAGCTTCTTGAATGTCGCCTCGTCACTGCTTGGCAGCTTTGCAACGACCAGTTTCCCTGGCCTTGCCTCGATCCCGGCGTCTACCAGAATGAGCATCCCTTCTGGAACGCTCATTCCACTAGGCGCCGTCATGGAGTCGCCACGGACTTCAAGCCAGAACGCTTTGCCTTTCGCCTTGTAGTCGCTCACCTCATACCTATCCGAGAATCCACTTGGGTATGGCTCTACCGCTTCAGACCAGGCACCCGCCGCCACGGAGCTTAGGACCGGATAACGGTACATGCGTGAGGGCTGATCACTAATAGCAACGTTTGATGGCTCGCTAACCGAACCTTTCGATGCCGCGAAGTCTTCCCCGATCAACAAAACCCCATAAGGAACGCCGAGCGCTTTTGCCATCAGCTCAATATCGCCGAGCGTGGGCTCCCGCGTTCCGGATTCGTAGTTTCCCACGCGCGATTGTGAGCTCCAGCCACAAAGCTTGGCCAGCGCGGCTTGAGATTTACCGGCCGCATTGCGCAATCGCTGCAGCCTTTGTCCGAGAGATTCATTCATAGCGCGAAATTCTAAACACGATATGAAATACCTGTTCTCACTTATTGTGTTTGCCATTAACACGATGCGTGTTTATCCTAGGGTAATTATGGAGGAAACCACATGAACCACGTCCGCATCATTCGAGAGGGGGCTGGAATAACCCAGGCATCGCTACGCCGGGCGCTCGGCTGGAACCAGTCTCGCTTGGCGAACTATGAATCCGGCCTAAGAAGCCCAGGCCTCAGCGAGGCAAGACTGATAGTTCTCGCTCTGAATGAGCTGGGCGCAATTTGCGTTCTCGATGAGGTTTTTCCCCCTGACAAAGAGAACCTTTCAGCGGCTTGATTTGAATTATCCGCTCAGGCGAGAAGGGCAGGTAGTACAGCGGATGGGCTGTTGATTCATCCAGTACCAAATTTCAGGCAAAAAAAAAGCCGGTGGCTAGACCGGCTTCTTCACAACTTTGCGAGAGAGATTATGCACATCAGACCTGAGCAAGGCAACACAGGTAGAACGATTGGAGTAGCACTGTGAGCGTTCAAGCAATGTCGTGGGCGCTACAAATCCCGCGAATGACCCTTTCCGATTCCAGCGCCCGGCACGTCCTGCTTTGCCTGGCCAACTACGCCGGTACGGACGGACGCGGGGCGTTCCCTTCGGCCACTACCCTGAGCGAAGACACTGGCCTTTCCGAGCGCACAGTTCGTTCCAAGCTTGAGCTGTTAAGGGCGTCTGAACTGATCGTTCCAGGCAACCAAGCGCTGGCCGCCGTGTACATCGAACGTCATGACCGACGCCCAGTCGTCTATGACTTGCCGATAAAGCGGGGTGCAAATCCTGCACCCCGGACTGAACGGGGTGCAGATGACGGCACGGGGTGCAAATCACAGCATAACGGGGTGCAGAATTCGACCGAACGGGGTGCGAAATCTGCACCCAATACGTCACTTAACCATCAATTAACCGAACAGCAGCAGCCGCGCGAGATTTCGGACGTAATCGATGAGCAGGACAAGCAGGTCATTGAGTCGACCGATGATCGCCAGCGCTTCGCTATGTTCGCCGACTGGACCCCGGACAGCCGCTACCTGATCGCCCAGGCTCAGATCGCTGGCGTGAAGCCTACCGATATCTCTGACGCGCTGATCCGAAGCTTCATCGGCTGGTATGTGGCCAAGCAGAAAACCGTAGATACGTCCGCCGGTTGGTGTAACCGCTTGGTGGGCTGGTACGTGAGGGAGCGGGCCAAGGGGAATTTGGCAGAGTCAGAGGAAGGTGCCGAGGCAACCGGCAGCTGGGCGTCCAAGGGGGTGATCCTGTGAACGGTCCTGTTCGAGCTGGTTATCTGGTCCACAACCGGACAACTGACCCAGCCTATCGCCCAGCACCAGCCGTAACCGTCGAAATTGATCCTGCAACCGAGCAGGTGATCGACGAACTATTCCTCCGGCTGCAAGGAGCGTGCGGCGCTTGGCGCCAATCCTGGCCAAACCAGAAAATCATGGATGCCTCAAAGCTCGAGTGGATTGCCGAGTTCATGCGCTCCGGCATCACTTCGATGGATCAGTTGCGCCACGGTATGCGCATGGTCAGCGCGAGCAAATCGGCATTCGTGCCCGCGCCTGGCGTGTTCGTGAGCTGGTGTTTTGCGCCAGAGGGTCTTGGCTTGCCAAGCGTTGAGGTTGCTTACTCGCAGGCCTTGCGCAACTCACACCCAGGCATGGAGGGGCGCGGTAAGTGGTTTCACCCAGCGATCTATCACGCCACTGCTGCCGCTGGATTCCTGAGCCTGCAAACGCTCCCTCGCGACTTGGGCATGACCCGGTTTGAGCAGAAATATCTCGAGCAGTGCCGCAAGCTCTGGCGTGGTGAAGCGCTGCCGCCCGTGCCGGTGGCGCAGCTCGCAGCGCCCGGCAAATCAATAACTCCCGAAGTGGGTAACAAGGCGTTGGCCGAACTCCGTGCCAAGCGCAGTGGGGATAAACAATGACCGGCAGACGCCTGGCCCTTCCAGAAATTGAAACCTACCGATACGCGGTGTTCTGCTGCTCGTTCAAGTATGACTTGAGCTCGACGCCTGATCATGCATTGGCATTGTTCGTTGACGTGGCTATGGCCAAGCGTTACGGGGCCTGGATGTGGCCGAGCACTTTCGAAGTCGTCGACGTGGTCACGGGACAGCCGCTATGAGCACCGATCTGATGTTGCCCTGGCCACCAAAGGTCCTGAGTCCCAACGCTCGCACGCACTGGGCTACCAAAAGCCGAGCGGCGAAGTTGTATCGCAACACCTGTTATCTGCTTTGCCTACAGGCAGCATTACCAGTGCCTGCCGGTCGCGCACTTCTTTCGCTCGAGTTCATACCGCCGGATCGGCGCCGCCGTGACGACGACAACTGCATCGCGGCGTTCAAGTCCGGCCGCGACGGCGTCGCACAGGCGCTGGGCATCGACGACAGCAGGTTCGTCACCCAGCTGCAGATCAGCGCCGAGACCATCAAGGGCGGCGCAGTCCGCGTTCGCATTACCGATTACGTCGAGGTGTCGGCATGACCGCCGCCGTTCGCATCACCGATGCTGAAATCAAGCGCCAGGCCGCTGGCACCGAGCGTGACCTGCGCGACGTGGAGAACCGTGGCCTGTACCTGCGCTTCACCCGGGACCGTGCGCGAGCGTCGTGGTACTTGGTCAGCAAGGGCAAATGGAACCTGGTCGGCCGCTTTCCCGATCTGTCAGCGAAACAGGTCGTTGCGGCGCTTCCTGGCATTCGCCTTCGCATTGATGCCGGTGACAACTCCACGCTATCCAAATGGGCAACCACAGGTGAGCTGCTGAGTTGGTTTGCTGAGCGGTATTCGCTCGACCGAAGCCTGTCGAAGAAACGCAAGGACACCAGTGCGTCGATGCTCAGGTGTCACCTCATGCCATGCTTGGGCGATATTGCGCTGTCCAGCATCGACAAAGCCACGCTGGACAGCCGGCTGATTTGGCCGATGCAGCAGACCGTTGAAATCGACTACGTACGCTCCGCCTTCCAGCTGCTCGCCTTGGCGTTCCGGCAGGCATTCAAACTGCGGCTGATATCGGCAAACCCGATGCAGGACATCAAGTTCAAAGACTTCTCAACAGCCAAGGTCGGCATCAAGGCGTCCAGGCTGCGCGGCACTCAGTTGCAGGGCCTGCTCCACCATTTGGCCGAGGTCATAGAGTGCAATCCGCTCGACGGCATGTTGGCCGTGATGATGCTCTGCCACGGCACCCGCATTGGCGAGACGCGGCAAGCGCGCTGGTCGCACATCAGCCTGGCAGAGCGCGAGTGGTTCATTCCAGGCGAGAACACCAAGACAGGCGTCGAGCATCATCTGCCTCTCACAGATCAGGTGCGGCAGTTGCTGATCTGGTATCGCGACAGGCAACAGGCTGCCGGGTATGACGGACAGTTCCTGTTCCCAGGTCGCGCAGGTGAAGGACTCAGCGAGGGCCGGGCCAGTGCGGTATTTGCTCGGATAGGGAAGGGCGATTGGACCAGCCACGATCTGCGCAAACTGGCTCGCACCTGCTGGGCAGACATCGGTATCGACCACCTGATCGGTGAGCTGCTGATCAACCACGCCATGGGCCACAACGTGAAGGTTTACGTTCAGTCGGGCGTGATGGCGCGCAAGCGGGATGCATTGGAGAAGTGGAACGCCCATCTAGATGGAAAGGGCTTCGGCCGCATTCACACATTGACCGGCTTTAGATTCGAAGATTCTGATAATCGCCTACAGGCCACGGATGACGTGGCTTGCAGCGCAGATGCCAACACCACCATAGGCGAGGTTTAAAAGTGCTCATTCAGATCATTAAGCGTACCCGGCTCGCCGTGAATCCAGCTGATATCAGCGCCATGTTCATCTACACCGTGAACCACGATCCGGTGCTGCAAGTGCGGATGCGTGATGGTGATAATTATCGCGTCCAACATGCTCCGCATTGTCACGATGGCGATGATGTGTACCAAGTCCACAAGCTGTTGCTGGAGGCTCAATGAAAAAGAGTCACGGCCCAGCGTTCCGTGCCGCTCAACTTGACCTGGCCCAGTGCCCGGCCTGCCGAGGCCGCGCTGTGATCAAGGGTGTTTTTCACGAAATGGCCTGCGTGCAGTGCAACGCCTCGGGTTGGGTCGCCGCCGAGACAGGTGAAGCGCTGTCGCTGGAAGTGCTGGTGACCCAGCTGAGCATGCGCCTGCAGGCCGCTGACCGGCAGATCGAACAATTGAAGCGCCCAGTGCAGATATCAGGCTTGGCTGCCCAGTACGAAAAGAACAACCGCCGCGGTGCCGGTGGGTCGAATTACACAGGGGATTGACCATGATGACTCGCAACACGCTGCACCGCCCGCTGGGTGAAACTGAAAACATGCTCGAGCAATGGGGTTATTGGCGGATGGATGGTATGGGCGTGCCCAGCTACGCCTCGCCCACGCTCGCCCTGATGCGGGATGCCATGCCGATGCCCGGTAAGTCTTATGTGATCACCGACGAACTTGCCGGCCTTGTTGACGCCGCCGTTGCCGGGCTGTGCGCTCGCCATCAGCAGATGGGCGATATGGTCTGGTTCTATTACGGTGCCAAGTGGCCCGCGATCCGGGTCGGTCGCCACTTCGCAATGAGCGAGGGCAAAGCGCGCGAGTTGATCAAGGCTGGTGCCGCCTGGGTGGATTGCTATTTGGAGGGAGTTCGGTCGGCAGCGTAAAAAAGAGTTGTCCATATGGAATAGCTCTGTTTTCATGGCACGGTGTTCAGCTGTTCCAGCGCGGCACCCCTGATGATTAAGCCCAGCCAAGTGCTGGGTTTTTGCTTTCTGAACCATTTCAAAGGCTCGCCATATCGGCGGGCCTTTTTCGTTTATAGATCCCGAAAGGGCCAAGACCGGATGCGCACTATGCCCGACAAGCCAGACACCTGGGCCAAGCTCTGGATGGCCTTATCGAATCCACTATGGCAGGGCGCGATCATGGCCATCATCGTCTCTCTACTGCGAGTCCTCTACGACGCCAAGGAAACCAGCAAGCGCCGGATTTTCTTTGAAGCGTTGATCTGCGGTGCGTTGAGCCTCGTTGCGTCCAGCCTGATCGAGTGGATGGCCTGGCCGCCCAGCCTTTCAGTCGCTGCCGGTGGCACCATCGGCTTTCTCGGCGTAACAGCCATTCGCGAGCTGGTGACCCGGTTCATTGGCCGCAAGGTGGATTCCGTATGAAGGCTCTCGCCGCTGCAATCATCATCAGTTTGGTGGGCCTGCTGCTGGTCGGTATCCAGCAGTACCGCGTCCTCGCGCTGGAAGGGCAGGTGACGCTGCAGATGAAGACTGCCAAGGATGCCACCGACGCCAACGCCGAAAGCCAGAAGACGATCACCACGCTCCAGGCCGAGGCCAAGCGCAATGCCAACTACACGGCCGATCTACAGCAGCGCCTCAAGGCCAGCGAAGACAAGGCCCGACAAGCGAGGAAAGACTTTGAAGACCTCAAGCGTAAGAGCCCGGCTGTTCGTAAGTGGGCTGATCAGCCTTTGCCTGACGGCCTGCGCGGCAAGCCCGCGGCCAGTGGTGGTAAAGACATCAGCGGTAAGCCTGGAAGCCCCGGTAATGGTGCCGTGCGAACGGGTCAGCGATAGCGACGAGGACCTGGCGCTGAACGGCGACCTCTGGGCCTTGAAGGACCGAGCCGTCAACCTGCTGGACACGTGCGCCGATCAGGTCGACGCACAGATCAAACGCAGCCAGAGCAAATAGCTGATGCCTACTGATCAGGAAGCCACCATAGCCCGACTGCTAGGCGAAGTGTGGAACGCTTACCTGGCGCTGCCTGTTGAGCACCCAATCGAGCGGACTGAGTTCTGCACTGCTATCCATCGGTGCCAAGACATTGTGCTTGCCCGGAGCGGTCGGCGTGCACTGGATGCCGATGCGGGCAGCGCCACAAATTCATAACCGCCATTTTGTGGCGCACAATCGAGGAAGAATCATGGACAACCAGCACAAAAAGATCACTGGCTACCGCGACCTGACACAGTCCGAGATCGATGGCATGAACTCGATCAAGGCACTGGAAGCTGACGCCGGTAAACTATTCAAGCAGATCAGCCAGATCGAAGGCGTCGACCAGCGCCTGCTTGCACTGGCTAAGACCAACCTGCAGCAGGGGTTCATGTGGTTCGTTCGCTCCATCGCGAAGCCTTCCGATCCCTTCAGCTGATGGCCAGACTAAAGACCCTCGCCAACCGAGTAGCTACTCAAGGTGACCGAGTGGGCATCGCCCCTCCGGCCACATGGCGAGCCGGGAAGACCACGGCCAATCAGCGAGGCTACAACTACGCCTGGCAGAAGGCGCGACTTGTGCATCTGGCAGCTCATCCGCTTTGCGTGTACTGCGACCGAGCAGGGCTAGTCGTAGCTGCGTCGGTAGTCGACCACATCATCGCCCACAACGGTGATCAGACACTGTTCTGGGCGCGATCCAACTGGCAATCCCTCTGCAAGACCTGTCACGACAGCGTGAAACAGCGCGAAGAGGCGAAAACTCGGTCGTTTTGACCGGTTTTGGCGTGATTTGCACGGTTTTGGTGCGAAATCGGGCGGTTTGGAGGGGGGGGTCAAAAATATGGGTTTTTTCGGTTACTAGACCGCCCTCGACCGCACGTACAGATTTTTTTCCCTTCAGGATTTTTTGTTAATGGCTTTAACACCTAAACAGCGGGCATTTGTCGACGCTGTTAGGGGAGGTGCGTCCAAAAAAGATGCAGCGATAGCCGCAGGCTACGCGGCTGGCAGCGCATCGGCTGCTGGCTCAAGGCTGGCGAAACATCCGAACGTGATGGCCGCACTGGGCACGGTGCCCGTTAACAAAAAAGTTAAAGCGCCAAACCCGGCTCCTACCTCTGACGGGGCGTCGGATGAGCCGCAAGAAGCTGGCTTTGATCTGGCGAAGGCCATGCGTCACTCGGACCCCAAAGACTTTCTGTTAGCGGTCATGAACGACTTTGAAACCGAACCGAAACTGCGTGTCGACGCCGCGAAGGCGCTGATGCCGTTTGTTCACCCGCGTAAAGGGGAGAGTGGCAAGAAAGAGGCGGCCAAGGACAAGGCTGCAGGTGCCGCCCAAGGCAGGTTCGGCGTGCGTAAAGGCCCGCTGGCGGTGGTGAAATAATGGAGTGGTCGACCGCCTGTACAGACTGGGAGCAACGCATTGTCGCTCGCCAGAGCCTGATCCCGTTCGAACCCTTATTTCCTGATCAAGCGACCGAAGCTTTAGAAGTCTTCGGCGGCCTGCGTATGGTGGATGCCACCGGTAGCCCGCTGATGAGCGAGACCGTGAGGTCCTGGGTTAATGAATTCGTTGCCGCCATCTTCGGCGCCTACGACCCATACAGCGGCCGCCGGATGATCAGCGAGTTCATGCTGCTGATCAGCAAGAAGAACGGTAAGTCGACCATTGCCGCCGGCATCATGCTCACGGCACTGATAGTGAACTGGCGCACCTCGGGCGAGTTCATCATCTTGGCGCCGACCAAGGAAATTGCCGACAACTCCTACATCCCGATCCGCGACATGGTCAAAGCCGACGATGAGCTCAAGGCCTTGTTCAAGGTGCAGGACCACCTGCGCACGGTCACTCATTACGAGACAGGTGCCACGCTGAAGGTGGTGGCAGCCGACAGTGAGACGGTATCGGGCAAGAAGGCCATTGGCGTATTCATCGACGAACTGTGGGTATTCGGCAAGCGAGCCAATGCCGAGGCCATGCTCCGCGAAGCGACTGGCGGTCTGGCATCAAGGCCAGAGGGTTTCATTATCTGGGCAACTACCCAGTCCGATGAGCCGCCTGCAGGCGTCTTCCGGCAGAAGCTGCTCTATGCCCGTCAAGTGCGCGACGGCGGGATTGTCGACAAGTCTTTCTTGCCGGTGCTCTACGAATTCCCCAAACACATGATCGACGCGGGTGCCCACCGTGACGTTAAAAACGCGTACATCACCAACCCGAATCTGGGCCTGTCGGTAGACGAACCGTTCATTGAGCGCGGCTTTACCCAGGCGCAGATCGACGGCGAAGAGTCTTTCCGTGGTTTTCTCGCCAAGCACTTGAACGTCGAAATCGGTTTGGCGCTGCGCTCTGATCGATGGGCCGGTGCTGAGTTTTGGGAAGTGCAGGCCAAGCTGCCCGGCCTGACGCTGGAAGATCTGATCGAGCGCTGCGAAGTGATCGATATCGGCATCGACGGCGGCGGCCTGGACGACCTGCTTGGGTTTGCGGCAATCGGGCGTGACAAGCACACGCGCCAGTGGCTGTTGTGGACGCATGCCTGGGCTCATCCGTCGGTGCTTGAACGCCGTAAGGGCGAGGCGCCACGGCTTCATGACTTCGCCAAAGAGTCCCATCTAACAATGGTTCAAGTCATCGGCGATGACCTCGAGGAAGTCGCGGACCTTGCCGCTCGCGTCGAAAACGCCGGCCTACTGGATCAGGTTGGTGTCGATCCTGCCGGTATTGGTGGTGTGCTCGATGCGCTTGTCGCGGCTGGCGTACCGCAGGACAAGATCATTGGTATCTCGCAGGGCTGGAAGTTGGGCGGCGCGATCAAGACCACCGAGCGCAAGCTGGCTGAGGGCGGCCTGATCCATGGAGGCCAACCCATGATGGCCTGGTGCTGCGGCAATGCCAGAGTCGAGCCGCGTGGTAACTCGATCCTCATCACCAAGCAGGCTTCAGGCTCGGCCAAAATCGACCCGCTGATGGCCACCTTCAACGCGGTATCCCTTATGTCACTCAACCCAGAAAGCAAAGGCGGGATGGATGACTACTTAAACAACGGTTTCTTCGGACTTGTAGGCTGACCATGGCATTTCGTTGGTACAACCCCCGTACCTGGGGATTCTTTGGTTACACCGATCCGAAGACTGGCGACTATGTCGAAGTTGATATGGAGGTCGGGGGTAAACGCACTAAATCTGGCGTAAGAGTGAACACCAAGACCGCGCTTTCAATAAGCATGGTGTGGTCATGCGTGAAAATCCTCTCTGAGTCCCTGAGCGGACTGCCTTTAAAATTGTATGAAGACGCAGAGGGTGGCAGGAAGTTAATTCCCGGCAGTGATCGGTCGCTAAAGATTTTGCGCAAACCTAACCCCTACATGACGCAGCTTAATTTTCTCAAGTTCGTTGTGGTGAATATGGCTTTGAGGGGAAACGCGTTTGCCTTGATCGAGCGGAACCGCAATGGAGACCCTATCGGATTCGTGCCGTTGGACTGCAACACGGTCACGATCGACACGGATGACGACCTCATCTACTGCGTCACGCCAAAGGACAGTGAACCGTTTCCGGTTTCTCCAGAAAACATGCTGCATTTCAAGCTTTTCAGCTTGGACGGCATTGTTGGGCTCTCTCCTATTGAATATCAGGCAGAAACTATGGGGCTGGCAAAGGCCGGCCAACAGTGGTCATCACGCTTTATGCGCAAAGGCGGCTTTACCGGCGGCTATGTGATCTACGAGCAGTTCCTGACCAAAGAGCAGCAAGCCCAGGTCATGGAGAAATTTCCCGATGTACGCAAGGGCGACGTGGATGACATTGGGAAAATGGCCATCCTGCAGGGCAATCCTAAGATAGTGCCAGCGGGCATTAGTCAGAAAGATGCCCAGTTTATTGAGTCACAGCAGTTCCAGGAGGAAGCGATTGCGGGCATCTACGGCGTACCTCTTTGGCTGGCCAATAGGGCCGGTAAAACGTCAATCATGGGATCAAACCTTGAGCAGCAGCTGACCGGGTTCATCACCTTTGGCCTGAAACCCTACATCGATGCCGTTGAGGACGAATTCAGCGACAAGTTGTACCGAAAGTATTCTCGATTTGTTGAGTTCACTGTTGAGGGGCTTTTACGTGCAGACAGCGCGGGACGCGCTACCTACTACGGCGGCGCCTTGGGCGGCTCCGGCGGCTCGGGTTGGATGACGATCAACGAAGTGCGCGAGAAAGAGAATCTGCCTCCTCTGGTAGGCGATGAATACAACCGGGTTACCCGGTGGGAGATGCAGACCAATGTCAAAACTTGAAGTCCCGTTTGAACTAAAGACCGTGGACGAAGCTGGCAACTTTGAGGGCTACGCCGCTGTTTTCAACAACGTTGACTTGGGCGACGACGTGATCCTGCCAGGTGCCTTCACCAAAGTTAAAACGACCCGCGGTGGCAAGCTGAAGCTGGCCCTGTATCACGATCTGACCCGCCTGGTTGGCGCTGCCGATTACACCCAGGATGACCACGGCCTTTTGCTCAAGGGCAAAGTAAATCTGGCAGTCAGTTATGCGCGTGACGCCTATGAACTGATGAAGTCCGAAATCCTCGACAGCATGTCCATCGGTTTCAACACCATCAAGGCAGATTTTGAAGAGCGCGCGGGCCGCCGGGTTCGCATCATCAAAGAGGCTGAGTTATGGGAGGCGTCTTTCGTGCCATTTGGCATGAACCCCGAGGCGCAGGTGCTCACAGTTAAGTCAGACATTCGACTATTCGAGAATGCCCTGCGTGAACGCATGGGACTTTCTCAGAAAGAGGCGGCAGCAGTCGCCTCGCTCGGCTACTCCGCACTACGCCGTGATGGCGGCAGTGAGGCCACGGCGATCGTGGAAGGGCTGAAATCACTATCCACCACTTTCGACCAATTTTTTAAGGTGTCGCCATGACCGATCCAGTTCTTGAAGTAAAAACGTCTCTCGAAGCCCAGCTCAAAGAAGGCTTTGGCAGCTTGCAGAAAAAATACGATGCGGTGACCGAGGAGCTGCAGAAAGGCAACTCTGTCACCACTGAGATGAAATCTCAGATCCAGAAGCAAAAGGATGAACTGCAAAAAGTCATCGATCAGGTCCAGGACCTGGAACAGAAGGGCGTTAAACTCCGCGGTCAGCCAGGCGAAGGAAAATCCTTCATCGACATGGTTGGCGGCCACGACGAGTACAAGGGCCTGCAGCAGAAGAGCGTGAACTCGGCGTCGATCGAGGTCACCAAATCCGACCTGGCCGGCATGAAAGAAATGAAGCTGGCCAGTACCGGTCTGGTAGCCCCTATCTACGACCCGGTAATCCAGCAAGGCATCCGCCAAGAGCTGCGCATTCGTGACCTGCTCACCACCATTCCGGTGTCCGGGCAGGCTTACACGTATTTCCGCGAAAATGTGCATACTCGCGGCGCGGCGCCCGTCGCTGAAGGTGGCCTGAAGCCCAACAGCAATGTGACCTTCACCACTGAAACGGACCGCGTCAAGAAGATCGCGGTATGGATGCCGGCGACTGACGAAGTGTTGGCAGACGTTCCTCAGATGTTCGCGTACATCCAGCAGCTTCTGCGCTACGACCTCAAGCTTGAGGAAGAATCGCAAATCCTCAAGGGTGACGGCTCCGGTGAGAACCTGAATGGTCTGATGACTCAGGCGACGGAATTCAACACGGCGCTGAGCAAAACTGGCGACACCGCAATCGATATGGTTCGCCGTGCCATCTATCAGGTTCGCAAGCAATCCAAGATGTCTGCTGACGGCATTGTCATGACCGAGCTCGACTGGATGAACATCGAGCTGCAAAAGGATGCGGACAACCGCTACTTGTTCGCCAACCTGCAAGGTCTGGTTACACCGATCCTGTGGGGGCGTCCTGTCATCACCTCCGATAGCATGGATGAAGGTGATTCGGATGCCGGCGGTGAGCTTTTGGTAGCAAACTTCGCCCGTTCGACAACACTGTTCGACCGCATGACCTTCCAGTTCAAAATGGGCTTGATCAACGATCAGTTCATCCGCAACGAGATCGCAATGTTGGTCGAGGAGCGTCTGGGGCTCGGAGTCCGTCGCCGGGAAGCGCTGGTAAAGGGCAACCTGCCGAACGCCAAATAAATCATTCCATACAACTCCAAGGTCGGCACTTCGCCGGCCTTTTTGTTTTCGGAGGCAACATGAAAGTCAGAGCGTTATGGGGATTCGTGGGTGATGCTGATCTGCTCAAGGCCGAATCGGCGAAGGTAAAGCGAGGAGAAGTGTTCGACGACGTCAACGACGAATATGCCCACGTCCTGATCGGCAAGGGCCTTGCTGAAGAGGTTGACGGCAAAACCGCTCCTAAGACCAACAAGCAGGCCAAGCCCGGAGAGAACAAGTAAATGATCGACCTGGCGCGCGTGAAGCTCCACCTCAAGGTGGACGGCGAAGAGGAAGACACTCTCATTGCTGGCTACTTCGAGGCGGCCAAGTCTCACGTCGCTATGCACTGTGACCGTGAGCTCGTTGAGGAAAATCCGGCCGGTCCAGAGCAGATGGGTTTTACCCCGGACGTCGAGCAGGCTGTGCTGCTGCTCGTCGGTCACTGGTACGCCAACCGTGAAGCGGTGGTCATCGGGACTATCTCAACAGCGGTACCGTTGGCAGTTGACCGACTGCTCTGGCCAAGGAAGCGTTTCTGATGAGAGCTGGCTCAATGCGACACCGTCCTACGCTCTACAAGCCTGAGCGGGTCAAGAATCGAACCGGTGGTTTTGACGACGCCTGGATAGAGTCCGGCCAGCTTTGGGCAGAGTTCACACTGCCTACCGGGCGCATCGAGGCTGTTGCTGAAAAGCTTTCTGCGGTGGTTACCGCAGAAGTCCGGGTCAGGCCACGGCCGGACCTGATTGCAGGCTGCCGTCTGGTGAACAGAGGCGTCACCTA
The DNA here is from genome assembly GCF_030208985.1 of Pseudomonas sp. MEJ108. NCBI lineage: Bacteria > Pseudomonadati > Pseudomonadota > Gammaproteobacteria > Pseudomonadales > Pseudomonadaceae > Pseudomonas > Pseudomonas sp. MEJ108. The sequence goes on along the minus strand of NZ_JARVSW010000009.1, from coordinate 73,381 downwards.
TCTGATCGTGGCTGCACTGCCAGACAACGAGCTTTCAATGCTCCGGCTGCTCTGCACCAACGTTCCCAATCCTTGAGGAAAATCCTATGAAAGTTCGAGCACTTGCCAGTTTGTCCGGCGCCGTTGGCGAACAGGCTGAAGGCGATGAATTCACCGTGGACGCTGCTACGGCAAAGTCTCTGATTGATCGCGGCCTGGTCGAAGAGGTCAAGGACACCCCGGTCCCGAAAGCCGAAAAGGCAAAGGAGTAACCCATGGCTCGCCGGTCCCGTATGTCCGGTGACTTCAAGCTACGCCGGACGCTGCGCAACATTCATCAGAACGTGGATAACGAGCTGCGCCCGGCCATGCAGGAGGCTGCCAACAAGATCCTGGCCACCATGAAGTCAACCATCCCTCGGGACACTGGCGAAGCGGCTGGCGCCCTGAAGGCGTTTGTCTCCAAGAGTGGCCTGGATGCGCAGATCGGCATTCGTGGCAAAAAGGACAACCGCCGATTCTTTTACCTGCGGTTTCTGGAATATGGCACCAAGGGCTACGACGGGAAAAAGCGCGCGGGCAACCGCAGTCGTTCGGTCAAGAACAAGTCGGACGGATCCACGTTTTTCGGCAAGTACCCGAGCATACCAGCGCTGCCGGCTCATCCGTGGTTGCGGCCTTCGCTGGACGTGAACCGGGAGGTGGTGATGGCGGACATCCGCGCCGCCGTGAATCGAACGCTGAAGAAGGCCAGCCAGGGAGGAAACGATGGCTGATCCGTCCGTTGCCCTTCAGGTAGCAATTTTCGAGCGGCTACAGGCCGAGGTGTCATGCCCCATCTACGATGGCGCACCGCTGGACACGCCCATGCCGTATGTCTCGATTGACCGCGAAATCTCGACCAACACCAGCCCTATCGCCGGGCGAAAGCGTCAGCAGCGCCTGCTCTACCTCACCGTCTGGTCAGATGCTCACGGCCAGGCCGAGGTCAAGCGTATCAACGCTGAAGTGACCGCCGCGCTTGACGAGCGACCATTGCCGCTGGAGGTTGGCCGGGCAGTGTCTGTCCGTGTCGAGCGCGCCGACTCACAGCGTGATGCCGACGGCGTCACGTACATGGGCGCTATTACGGTCCGCGTCATCACCACTCACTGATTCAACATCTGCCGCCTTGCGGCTTTTATCCAATGTGCCTTTTGGAGGAATTTCCATGGCCGACGACAATTTGAACACCGCTGCAGGCTGCCGACTTGGCCTCGGCACCAAGACCGGCGCCGATACAGAAGCCGATTACAAACAGGACGTATACGTCGACGTAGGCGAAATCGAAGACCTGGGCGAGTTTGGCGACACCTTCAGTTCGGTGACCTTCACGTCGCTGAAGGATGGCCGCGTGCGCAAGTACAAGGGTACTGCCGACGCTGGCGACATGACGCTGACTGTCGGCCTGGACAACGGCGACGCGGGCCAGAAGGCCGTGAAGGTTGCGCACAAGGACCGCTCCAAGGGCGACTACAACATCAAGGTCACGCTGAACGACGGTGACGCAACAGCAACGCCTGCCGTTCTGCCGACCACCTTCTACTTCCGCGTGAAGGTGATGAACAACACCGTCGCGCCTGGCGCAGCGGACAACGTTGTGCGCCGCAACATCACCATGGGCATCAACTCCGATGTCATCGAAATCGCTGCCGGCCCTGCCGCCTGATCGGGTGAACCATGAGCAAGACATTGCACGGCAACATCGACCTTGTCATTGGCGGGGTCACCTACCAACTGCGGCCGACCCTGGCTGCCGTCCGTGCTATCGAGGCGCGTTTCGGCGGACTCCGAGGTGCAGCCAGCGCGCTGCATCAGGTCAGCGTGGACGGCGCCGCGCTGATCATCGCTGCAGGTGCCAACCTGACTGAAAAGCAAACGGAAGGCCTGGCAGAGGCGGTATGGCAGGCGGGCGTAGCAGACATGACCCCGCAGCTGAACGATTACCTGGCAGCCCTGTACAACCCGCGCGGTGGTGAGCCGGGAAAGGAGCAGCCGACGGAGTCAGCGCCGTAGAGGCGGGGAGCTACGTCGATCGGCTTTATGCGGTGGCCACCGGCTGGCTCGGTTGGTCACCGCAAGTGGCGTGGCATACCTCGCTGCCCGAACTGTTCCTCGCGATGGACGCGAAGATCGAGTGGGCACGAATGACCAGCCCGTTCCCCAGCAACACGCAATCCAGCCCCCAATCCAAACCCAAGCCGGCGACCGTCGCGCAGAAGCTGCGTATGGCGCTGACCGGCAAGGGCAGCACATAACGTTTTTCCGGAGTTCTACACGTGGCCGATACCGACGTCCAAGGCATGCTGGTTCGCATCGAAGCCACCACGGCGCAGCTGCGCCAGGAGCTGACCCGTTCGGAAGGCTCGGTGTCGAGCACCGCTCATAACATCGATCAAAGCCTGGGTCGGATCGACAACGCTTTCGACCGAGTGAACGCGAGCGCCCAGACGGTGGGTCGTGCGGTCACATCAGCATTCGATCAGATCGGCGCCGGTAACCTGGCCGCTGCTGGCTCTATCGCTGGGTTGGTGGCGCTGACGACCAGCACCATAGATTACGCGAAAGAGGTCAAGAACCTTTCCGCGCTATCGAACACCACGGTCGAAGACTTCCAGCGCATGGCCTTTGGTGCAAAAACTGTCGGCGTTGAGCAGGACAAACTGGGCGACATCCTGAAAGACACCAACGACCGCGTCGGCGAATTCCTGCAGCGCGGCGGCGGCGAGATGTCTGATTTCTTCAAGGAAATCGCGCCGAAGATCGGGGTAACTGCTGGCCAGTTCGCCAATCTGTCCGGCCCACAGGCCTTGCAGCTTTACTACACCTCGCTCGAAAAGGCCGGGCTGAATCAGCAGCAGATGACGACCTATATGGAGGCGATGGCCGACGAGACGACGGCATTGATTCCACTGCTGCGCAATAACGGCAAAGGGTTCAAGGAGTGGGGGGATCAGGCCGATCGCGCGGGCTCGGTTATCTCAGAGTTTAACGTCAACCGCCTCGTCGCTGCTGGGCAGGCTATTTCCGGTTTGAAAGCAACCTTCTCCGGGGCGGCCAACCAAATCACCATCGGCCTGCTGCCAGGTATAGAGAGCATCACCAAGTCTCTACAGGGGCTGAGCGACAACGGCGGCGCTAAGCGTCTGGGCGAGACGATCAGTTTTCTTGCCGAGAACGTGGATGTACTGGTCGCAGCGCTGGGCGGCAAGATGGCGGCGGCTTTCGCCAAGTTCGCCATCGATGCGGTCGCATCGTCTGCGACGGCTACCAAGGCGATGCTCACCAACATTGCCACCACCAAAGCTTCGGCCATTGCCAAGGCCGAGGAAACGGCGGCGTCGGCGGCGGCTACTGCGGCCAAACTACGCGAATCAGTTGCGGCGTACTCGGCAGCTCAGGCGCTGGAAGCGGAAACAATCGCGCGGCTCGCCCAGGTGCAAGCCGCGCGCCAGGCGCTCGCCTATCAGGCCAGCCTGGCTGTTGGCACGGTGGAAGAGACGCGATACACCGCAGCGCTGGCCGCAATGGATGTCGAACTTGCAGCAGCCAAGACGGCGGCAGCTGCTGCCACCCAGCGCCTGACGATCGCTACTGCGGCGTCTTCGTCGGCGATGGCTCGCGACACTGCCGCCACAACCGCAAACGCAGCAGCACAGGCCCAGGCCGCCGCCGCCAAGAACGTGCTGGCGCGGGCAAGCTCGTCGCTGTTGGCGCTGCTGGGAGGGCCTGCCGGGATCGCTGCGCTGGCGATCGGCGTCGGCGTGGCGTTCCTGGCCATGGGTTCCAATGCCCAGACCGCACGCACGGACGTGAACGATCTGAAGCGGTCGGTCGAAGAAGTGCGCAAGGAGTTCGCGCAACTGACCCGCGACCAGCAGCAGGGCGCACTGGTGCGTATCACCGAACAGCAACGCGACTCGGCCAAGGAAGCCGCAGACGCGTTCGAGGGCCTGCGCACGTCAATGCAACGCGGGCTCATCGGACCGCGCTCCAGCGAGGCCGGCGGCAAACAGTTTGCTGCGTTGGCGAGCAGCATGGACGAAGCAAGGAAAGCGGGACAACCGCTGTCCGACACGATTCTCAAGGTTGGCCAATCGCTTGGCATTCCTCAGAAACAGCTGGACGGCTGGGTCAAACAGTCCGAAGCCGTCAGCACGCTCGACGTTAATACCAGCCTGTTGGCGGCCCGCCAAGAGTTGTACACCAAGCAGCTCGATGGCAGCACCAAGAGCACGAAGGACAAGAACGAAGTCGATATCGCCGCCGAGAACGCCGGCAAGAACTATCAGCAGACCCTCGACAAGCAGATCCATGCGCTCAAGGACAAAACGAAGCTCGAGGAAGCCGACCGGTTCATTACCGAGAACAAGATCGACCCGCAAGGCGCACTGGCAAAACAGATTCGCGATACCGCCAAGGCCTACGACGCCCAGAAGGATGCGGACAAATCTGCGACAGAGTCGGCGCAAAAACATAAAGAGGCCCAGAACAAGCTCGAGCAGCAGCTCAAAACTGCGGCTGACGCCTACGCCAAGCTCAAGGAAAGCTTCGATCCGGTCAGCGCGGCGGCGGATGAGCAGGCGAAAAAAACCGAGGAACTGCGGCTGCTTTACAAGTCCGGGAAGATTTCCACGGAAGAGTACGGCCAAGGCCTGCAGTGGCTGCAACAGCAGTATGACCAGACCGTAGCGTCCGCCGGCGGAATGGCTGAAGCCATGAAGTACGAGGCCGACCTGCAGCGCCAGCTCGCTATTGCTACCGCGTCTTACCAGCAGACAGCCGCAGCAGTAGGAATGGGTAGCAAAGAGGCTGAGCGGGCACAGGCGCGCTTGTCGCTTGAGCAGGACACCAACAACAAGGTGTTGGCCTTACGCACCGAGCTGGCAACTGCCACCACAGACAAGCAGCGCCAGGCGCTGGAAACACAGATCGCCCTGACGCAGCAGTACGGCGCCAAGCAACTGGTGGCAATGCAGCAAGGGTATGTGAATCTTGATGCCGCTCAGGGTGACTGGAGGCTGGGAGCAAAGTCCGCATTTTCCGATTATCTGGACTCGGCCAAGGACGTAGCCGGGCAGACGAAGGCCGCTTTCACAAGCGCTTTCGGCACGATGGAGGATTCGCTGAACACGTTCGCGACCACGGGCAAGTTCAAGTTCTCTGATTTCGCAACATCCATCATCACTGACATGGGGCGCATCGCCTCTCGGAAAGCGTCTTCCGCTTTGCTGGAGATGCTGTTCAATGCGGGAGTCAGCTCTCTGGGTTCCAGCGGTGCCGGGAACGGATTGGCTGCGGGGTCTGCTGGCGCGGTGTCATCGAATCTCGGCGCCTCGCAGGCCGGCTACTCATCGACCTACTTCGCCCAGGCCAAAGGTGGTGCGTGGTCGGGTGGAGTACAAATGTTTGCCGACGGTGCAGCGTTTACCAACAGCATCGTCAACACACCCACGGCGTTTGGCATGGCCGGAGGTGGGACTGGCGTGATGGGTGAGGCCGGGCCGGAGGCGATCATGCCGCTGGCGCGCGGTGCAGACGGATCACTCGGTGTTCGCATGGTTGGAGGCGCTGCCGCCAGCGGCGGCACGGTCGTAAAAGTGGAGGCACCTGTTTACCTGACCCTTGAAGACCGGAGCGGCGAAGGCATGGAGATCGACAGCGCGGCGCTTCAGCAGAATATGCAACGCCAGATGCTCGGGGTTGCACAGAAAGCCATCGCCGATTCATGGCGACCCGGAGGCACAAGCCACCGAAACACCAGCGGGAGAGGCTGATGGCCGTAGAAACCTTTATTTGGGAGCCAGACGATGAGGCGGGAGGGGACAGCACTTTCAGAACCCGTGAGTCCAAATTTGGTGATGGCTATGTACAGGTGTCCAGTGACGGCCCGAACGCTGAAGAGGACATCTGGTCGCTGTCGTTCGGCGGCACTGGCAGCGAGATCAAACCGATTGTGGACTTCATCCGTGATCATAAGGGCGCCCGGGCGTTCCTATGGACACCGCCCGACGAAAGCCTCGGGCTTTATCGCTGCTCTGCTTTCCGTCGACAAAGAAAGCCAGGAGGCCTCGCCGTTCTGACCGCCACATTTGAAAGGGCATACCATCCATGAGTTTGATCACTCAGTTGCAGAAGCTTGAGCCGGGCGCTGATATTTTGCTGTTTGAGCTCGATGGCTCCGACTACGGCGCTGACGTTCTCCGGTTTCACGGGCACGCCATACCGCACACGGCGGATGAACTGACAGCGGCCGGTGCCGACGCTGATCAGCTACCAGCCAAACCCATCTATTGGCAGGGCGAAGAATACAGCGCCTGGCCGGTCCAACTGGATGGAGTGGAAGCAAACAGCGACGGCACCGCAGTAAGGCCTACATTTGCGGCAGGCAACGTCAACGGGCGCATCACAGCGCTCTGCCTGGCATTCGAGGATCTGCTCGAGTTCAAACTGACCATGCGGCACACGCTGGGCCAGTACCTGGATGCAGAGAACTTTCCTGCCGGCAACTCTGACGCTGATCCGACTCAAGAATCTATCGAGGTCTGGTATCTCGATCAGAAAACCAATGAGGACGGTGAAACGGTCAGTTGGGAACTGGCCAGCCCGGGCGACGTCGGCGGCGAATCGATTGGCCGGCAGATGACCACGCTTTGTCACTGGTGCCTCACTGGTGGATATCGTGGGCCGAACTGCGGCTACACCGGGCCATACGTCGACAAGGACGGGCAGCCCACCGATAACCCTGAACTTGACGTCTGCGACGCCACGTTGACGCGCGGCTGCACGCCGCGCTTCGGGGCTGGCAACGAAGTACCCTTTGGCGGTTTCCCCGCCGTATCGCTGATCGCGCGGAGCTGACCATGCTGAAACACATTCTGGCGACAGTGCAGGCGCATGCGGCGGCTGAGTACCCGCGCGAATGCTGCGGGTTGCTTCTGGGCGTCGGGCGAAAGCAGCAATACTTTCCCTGCTCCAACACTGCGACCGATCCAAACGAAGAGTTCCGCATCAGCCCCGACGATTACGCAGCTGCGGAAGACCTGGGCACCGTTATCGGAGTTGTCCACTCGCACCCCGACGCGACCAGCAGGCCGTCACCGCGCGACCTCGCGATGTGCGAAGCGACGGAGCTGCCTTGGCATATCCTCAGTTGGCCAGAGGGCGACCTGCGTACCATCGTGCCCACCGGCAACACGCCGCTTTTGAAACGCCCGTTCGTGCATGGCGCCTGGGACTGCTGGCAGGTCTGCGCCGATTGGTACAGGCGTGAGTTCGGCCTGGATTTCGAAGCGTTCAAACGAACAGACGGCTGGTGGGAAAGCACAGATTCTGAAAGCCTCTACGAGTCCAACTACGAGTCCGCTGGTTTCGTCCGGGTCGATCAGCCGCAGCGCGGCGACATGATCGTAATGGAGGTCGGCCGGACCAAGCACCCGAACCATGCAGGGATCTATCTCGGAGCCGATGCCACGCTACCTGACGAGGACGGCCGGGTGTACGGGCCTGGGCCTTTTCTGCTGCACCATCTATACGGCAGGCCAAGCGAGATCATAGTTTTCGGCGGGCCTTGGCTGGACAGGACACGTTTGATACTTAGGCACAGCAGGGCAACGCAGCTTGTACAGCAGGCGTGGATGGGTGGCCAGGTCGGTGTTACGCTTCAGGCTCACTGAATGAGGGATCACCATGCGAATTTTAATAGGGACGCTTTCTTTGGCGCTGCTGGCTGGATGTTCTAGTGCACCAATATCCGTTGGCCAAGCGGAGCCTGTGCCAGCTGACGAGCTTTATGCGTATCAAACAAAACCTGCCGGCGATAGCGGGAAAGTTACGGTCATTCGAGATCAGGGCTTTGTTGGCTCTGGCTGCGATATCGTCGTATACGTGGATGGTCACAAGGCTGCCAAGGTAGGCACTGGTCAGCGCGCGAGCTTTTACCTGAAGACTGGCAGTCCAAGTATTGGTGTAGGTCTTGCGGGGTCTGGATTATGTGCAGGCGCAGCTGTCAGGACGATCTCTGCGAACGTCCAAAGCGGGCATGAAAGCATTTACAGGATCACTGGCGATATGGGCGGTTTTTATATAGGCCCCTACGTCGAATACCAGTGAGTCAATCTTTTCAAAAGGCCGCCTCCGGGCGGTTTTTTTGTGGCCGGGGAAATTATGGCAGCAATCCACTATTCGCCGATGACGACCATCAAGCTGTCCGGCTCATTGGCTCAAAGATTTGGGCGGGTACATCTCAGGCAGATTGACTCAGGTCAGTCGCAGGAAGTCTTTCGATCGCTCAAAGTGACCATCGAAGGCTTCGCCGAAGAGATCAGCCGCTTGGATAAGCTGGGTATGCGATTCGCTATTTTCAGAAATGGGAAAAACGTTGGAGTGGACGCCCTATCCCTTGGAGGAACTCGCGAGATTCGTATTGTCCCGGTGGTTGGGGGCAGCAAGCGAGGCGGAATACTGCAGACAGTAATTGGAGCAGTGATGATCGCTGTTGGCGCCTACACCGGGCAGGCATGGCTAGCGCAGACTGGTGCGGCCTTGGCGATCGGCGGCGTTATCCAAATGCTCAGCCCGCAAACTTCTGGCCTGAAGCAAAGCGCCTCTCCCGAAAACCTTCCCAGTTACGCTTTCGGCAGTGCCAAAAACACCACGGCCAGCGGCAACCCTGTCCCGATCTGCATCGGTGAGCGGCGCTGGGGCGGGGCAATTATTTCCGCCTCAATCTACGCCGAAGACAAAACGTAACTACACCCGGAACACCGAGCCGCCCAAGAGGCGGTTTTTTTGTGCTTGGAGAAAAGCATGGGCGCAGCACTGAAGATCTATATCCACGGTGAGAAAGGCGGTAGCAGCAACCCTAAGTCGTCGACCGAGGCCTCCGATAGCCTGCGCTCAACCAACCGGGCCAAGCTACTCATTGCAGTGGGTGAGGGCGAGTTCGAGGGGACGCCGACCGACGCCGATATCTATCTCGACAACACACCGATTAGAGATGCCAGCGGCAATCTAAATTTCCAGAATGTGAAATGGGAGTGGCGTACCGGCTCTGTTGACCAGTCGTACATTCCTGGCATCCCCTCAGTTGACAATGAAACGACCGTCAACGTCGAGTTGCGCAGCGACACTCCTTGGGTGCGCTCCATAACCAACACCCAGCTGTCTGCCGCTCGCGTGCGTTTGGCATGGCCCGCGCTTCAGGCACAGGATGACAATGGCGTAGGCGGCTACCGTATCGAGTACGCCATCGACGTGGCCACTGACGGCGGCAGCTACAAGGAGGCCCTGCTGGAGGCCGTGGACGGCAAAACCACCACGCGCTACGAGCGATCGCGCCGCATCGATTTGCCCGCCGCGACATCAGGCTGGCAGATCCGCGTCCGCCGCCTGACCGCCAACCAGAACACCAACAAGATCGCCGACACCATGCTGGTGGCCGGGCTCACAGAGGTCATCGACGCGAAGCTGCGCTACCCGAACACGGCGCTGCTCTACATCGAGTTCGACGCTGAGCAGTTCACCAACATTCCCGAAGTGACGGTCAAGTGCAAGGCGCGCAAATGGTCCGTGCCGAGTAATTACGACCCGTTCACCCGAACCTATTCGGGCGTGTGGGACGGTTCCATGAAAGAGGCATGGACCAACAACCCTGCCTGGGTGACATACGGCGTTTGCACGCAAGATCGTTTTGGCCTGGGCAAGCGCATCAAGCCGTGGATGGTCGACAAATGGGAGCTGTACCGCATCGCGCAGTACTGCGACCAAGACGTTCCGAACGGGGTCGGCGGCTTAGAGCCTCGCTTTTTATGTGATATGAACCTGCAAGGCAAAGCCGAAGCATGGTCACTACTGCGCGATATATCCGGCATTTATCGCGGCATGACTTACTGGGCACAGGGCAAGCTGGTTGCGCAGGCTGACATGCCGCGCAGTCAGGACTTCGACTATGTCTTCACTCGTGCCAACGTCATCGGCGGCAAGTTCACCTACGGCAGCGCCTCGGCGAAGACGCGCTACACCCGGGCAATCGTTGGTTACGACAACCCGGACAACAACTACGACACCGACGTCATCCCGTTCGCCGACCCTGTTCTGCAGCGCCGCTTCGGTGACAAGCCGACTGAGCTGACTGCCATTGGATGCACCCGCGCTTCTGAGGGGCAGCGCCGGGGTAAGTGGGTCGTGATGAGCAACAATCAAGATCGCACCGTCAGCTTCAGTACCGGCATGGAGGGCGCGATTCCGCTGCCGGGATACATCATCCCAGTCGCTGACTCGCTTCTTGCCGGCCGGGAGATCGGCGGACGTATTGCTGGTGCTGCTGGAAAAGTAGTAACGCTCGATCGCGACACCCTGGCAAAGGCTGGTGACCGCTTGATCGTCAACCTGCCCAGCGGACAGGCTGAAGGCCGGACCGTGCAGTCGGTCGCCGGCAGGGCAATCACCGTCACCGTCGCTTACAGCGAGACGCCTACGGACCAGCTGCAATGGGCACTGGATGCCGATGACTTGGCTATCCCGCTGTACCGGGTGCTGAGCGTGAAGCGCAGTGCGGAAGGCGAGTATGCAATCACCGCTCTTCAGTACGAGCCGAGCAAGTTTGCCTACATCGACACCGGTGCACGGCTGGAAGAGCGTCCGATCAGCGTCATTCCGATTACCGTTGTTCCATCGCCTGCCAGCGTCTCGCTGGCGTCAACGACGGCGATCGCGCAAAGCCTGGCCGTCACAACGATGAACATCAGCTGGCCAGCAGTGGCCGGTGCGGTAGCCTATGACGTCGAGTGGCGCAAGGACAGCGGCAACTGGATCAAGGTGCAGCGTACCGGCTCCACCAGCGTGGACATCACGGGCATATATGCAGGCGCTTATCTCGCCCGCGTGCGTGCCGTCAGCGCTTATGACATCTCGTCGAGCTGGCGGAATTCCATCCTGACGCAGCTCAAGGGGAAAGAGGGTCTACCGCCTGCCGTAACCTCTCTGGCTGCCGCGTCGTTGATCTTCGGCATCAAACTGAACTGGACCTTTCCGGCAGGTGTGGAGGATACGCAGCGAACCGAAATCTGGTACGGGCCGACGACCGATCTGGCCAAGGCCACGAAACTCAGCGACCTGGCCTATCCGCAGTCTGAACACGTCATGCAGCACTTGAAAGCAGGCGTGACGTTCTTCTTCTGGGCGAGACTGGTGGACCGGACCGGCAACATCGGGCCGTGGTATCCCGCCGGCGTGGGCGTCATGGGACAGACAAGCAGCGATGCCAACCCTGTTCTTGACCTGCTGGACAAGCAGCTGACCGAAAGCCAGTTCGGTGAACACCTGCTTGGCAGGCTCGACCTTATCGACGGCGATGGACCTGGCTCGGTGAACGAGCGACTGGAAGAGCTCAAAGCCAATATCGGGGAAATCACCGACGCGCTGGTCTACGTACCAGCTGATGCCTATGTGCGCGACAACACCGTGCGCGTGGGTGAAAACCTCTGGACGGCCATTGCGGCGGTGCCCGCGGCTGCCGATGGCTCCAACGGTCCGCCGAACCCGAACTATTGGGTGAATACCGGCCAGTCCATTCGCGCCGCTAACGCGCAGGCGGATCAAGTATCCAAAAACACGGCCAACATCGAGACGGTAAACGGTAAGACTACAGCCACTGCCAGTCAACTCGGAGCCTTGCAGGCGTCGACGAGAGACGACAATGTCGAAGGTGCAATGGCAGCTGCTTTGAATGCATGGGAGGAAACAGCCCGCTCTGCACAGGAGGTACGAGTCCGCACTGAGAATGACTTCGCTCAGGCGCAGCGCACCACGCTGTTGGATGCAAAAGTGGCAAACAACGATGCGAAAATTAGCATCGTAGAAACTGCGCAGGCCACCGACAGGGAGGCAACGGCACAGCAGATCACGAACCTGACGGCTACGGTTACCACGAACCAGAAAACGGCTCAGGCGGCCATTCAGTCCGAATCAACTGCTCGGGCAGACGCAGTTGGCGCAATTTCGACGAAGCTGGACCAGGTGCAGGCCAAGGCAAACGACGCGACAGTTGCGGTTCAGCAGACAACCAGCGCGCTGGCCACCACCAACAGCAAGCTGGCTGGAATCTGGTCGGTGAGAATGGAGCTCACGCAAAACAACATCCCGTACGCGGCCGGGTTCGGTCTGGGGCTTGAGAGCGGGGCGGCTGGCACCACCTCGCAGTTCGTGGTGAGGGCCGACACGTTCTTGGTGATGAATACCAGCACTCAATCGCCGCAGTCTCTGTTTGGGATTACCGGCGGGCAGACTTTCATTCGCTCGGCGTTCATTGAAGACGGCTCTATCAACTGGCTAAAAGTTGGAAACCTTCAGTCTTCTGACTATGTGGCAAACACTAGCGGCTGGGCTCTTCCAAAGACCGGGCCATGGCAACTCAACGGCAGCATGACGGATGGACGCAGGTCCACCATCAGCAACTCATCCATCAAGATGTATCACGCCAACGGTGTTGTCGGCATCGACCTGAGTCTTTGACATGACTGGAATAACAATTAAGACACCTGATGGGCGAGTGCTGGTTGATATGACCATGAAGCTCAGTCAGACCATGGGCAGCGTGGATACCAATAGCGTTAATGGGGCGGTGACCATTCCAGCGCCGCCGGCCGGTAAGAGCGCCTACTTTATTGTCGTCCCGCTAGTTGACCTACAGCGGGAAAAAGGCAAGAAGCCGGGTGTCACGCTATCAGGTACTTCGCTGTCCTGGGCTTACTCCTACAACACAAACGGCTGGGGGTACTTCTCGGCAAATTGTCGCATCTACTATGGGTATTACTGATGCCTTCATTGGTTGTAAATAAAGATACCGGTGAGCTGCTCTTTGATACTTCCCGCATCTGTTATGGGCTTGTCAAAAGCGCTTACTTGGCCGCTGGCGAAGTATGGCAGCGGCGAGTGCTGAGATCGGTTACGAACGATCCTGATCAGGGCGGCAGCTACATAGACAGTACGCGTGCGGGCGATCAGATGTTCACTATCACTGTGAATAATCCTCGATCGCCCATTGTCTTTCTGGTCGGTAAAGGCTGCCTGCAGGGAACCTCGATCAGTGGGGCGACCATGACGTTCCACTTCAGTGCGGCAAGTACGGCGACCAAAGCCTACGTGTTCGATCTGATGGCAGACAACATTGCCGGATCGCCATACCTGAAGACCTTCACTGATCAGGCTGTCTGCACCTTCAATTCCCTGCAGCCACCGTTAAACGTGGTTGCAGCTGTTCAGGCTCCAGCGCCAGGCGCGGCGGACGCGTGGAGCCGTAGGCCTCTACCTTACGCAGGGGGGAGCTGGCAGGCCATCCGGACCCAGACCGCTTCTGTCGATTTTCAGAGTCACTTCGTCGTTGATGTACCGCTTGGTCAGGGGATCGAATATGCCGCTTGCTTGCCTTGGTCTCGCGGCGCTTCGGGCTTTATCGATGGATCACTTACGGGCGTAAACGCCAAGGTAATCGGTTTCTCGGAAGGGGCTTATGGCCGCACCGACGGTATCAGTTTCATCTTCGCACCAGCAGGTGCTACGTCCAGCATCGACTTGTCCAGCAACCAGTACAGCTTGCCTGGCTCCCTAGCCAATCTTCCTCTGGATAGATACCCGCAGGCGCTCGTCGTACCGACCGCGAATCTGCCGTTCCCTTACAACTGAATTTTAAGGAGGCTCTATGCCTTGGTTGAGAAACGGCACAGTAGCCGTCACGCAAAATTCCACGACTGTCACCGGCACCGGCACCACCTTCGCGTCCTCATCGCGGGTCGGCGATGCGTTTAATGGGCCTGACGGTCGCCGGTACGAGGTCGCAAACATCGTCAGCGAAACCGTGCTGGCTATTCTCCCTGCGTACTTGGGGGCTACTGTCAGTGGCGCTGCCTATTTCATCGAGCCAGTCCAGGGTTACCCAAAAGCGCTGTTAGATGCTTTCAACACGGTGAACCAGCGCTGGGGTAACACACTGGCAGGGCTGGGCACCACCGGCAACTACGACATGCTGCCACTGGCGAAAGGAGGCACAGGCCGCACTGACGGAAGGGCGCTGTTCTCAGAGGTTGGGGTGCAGCAGGCCAGTGCGCTTTACAACGTGCAAGGCATGTACATGGGCTGGAACTCGGGCTCACAGGGCGAGGGCCACTTCGTAGTAAACCGTGGCGGTGGGGCTGGCGGTTTCACTTGGCGATCAGTCAATGCGGGGAATACAGCCACCGGCCCCAGCATGGCCTACAGCTACGACGGGCTGCTGACAGTTCCATCGTTGTCCGTAACTGCTGCGCCTATTGGCATCGCATCCGGCGGTACGGGCGGCAACAGTCAGGCAACGGCACGAAAGGCTCTTGGTATAGGCAACGATCAGGCTCCCACCTTCGGTGGAATAGAGCTCAGCAACATCAGTCCTTATATCGACTTCCACTATAACAACACCGCAGCGGACTATGACGTCAGGCTGATCAACCAATCAGCGGGCGTGCTGACACTGCAGGGAGCGATGCAGGTCACGGGAAGGCTTGAGTCGGCAGGCACCTGGTGCCGGGCAGGTCTGAGCGCCGGTCGTGGCGGCACGGTATACAACTACAACTGGACCGGATCGAACGTTGACGTCTGGATCGACAACACCTATGTCGGGACCATGACGCTGTTCGGGTCTGACTACCGGTTCAAAAAGTACATCACCGATGCAAAAGTGCCGTCGTACCGTGATCGCATCAACGCTTACAGAATCGTCACCTACCAGCGCAAGGTGTTCGGCGCAGTGTTTCGTGGCGACGGCACCACCTATCAAGGCCTGATTGCACATGAGGCGCAGGCGGTAAATCCCTTGGCCGTGACCGGCGAGAAGGACGGCGTCGACGAAAACGGCAACGCACGCATCCAACAGCTCGACCCGATGGCCTTGATCACCGATCTGATGGGCGCTGTCAAAGAGCTGCACTCAGAATCTGTAGAGCTGCGTGCCGAACTGGCCGCGCTCAAGGCTGCTGCACAGCCAGCGGCCGAACCTGCCGCCGCGTAAAGCCTGCACAGCGACACCCGCACCCCGCCATCGAGCGGGTATTTTTTTGCCTGGAGAAACACCGATGCCGATCACCACGCAGCAACTACTGCAGATCCTCCCGAACGCCGGCCAGAAAGCCGGCGTTTTTGCACCCGTCCTCAACACAGCAATGAGCAAGTACCAGATCGTGACCCCGCTGCGCATCGCGGCCTTCATCGCCCAGGTAGGTCATGAGTCCGGCCAACTGCGCTACGTCCGCGAGATTTGGGGACCGACTCCGCAGCAGTTGGGATACGAGGGGCGCAAAGACCTGGGCAATACCGTGCCGGGCGATGGCTCCAAATACCGTGGGCGCGGCCTGATCCAGATCACTGGTCGGGCGAACTATGCCGAGTGCGGCGAAGCGCTGGGCCTGGATCTGATCAACCATCCCGAATTGCTCGAGCTGGCGCAGCACGCCGCGATGTCGGCGGGGTGGTTCTGGCACCGGGCCGCGCTCAATACGCTGGCCGACAAGCGCGAGTTCGTGACCATCACCAAGCGCATCAACGGCGGCACGAACGGCCTGGCTGATCGACAGGCGTTATACGAGCGAGCCTTGAAGGTGCTGGCGTAAACACCACCGCAACCCGACTTATCTATTTCAGGCCATAGGCCGCAGGGGAATGCAGTGCAGACAGTGACGAAACAAGAAACCTATGACCGCACCATGAAAGTGACGTTGGCAGTGAAGGCGAACGGCGGGTCGGTGACGGTCCAGATCCAGGCCGGTGATAACTGGATCACCACCGACACGTTCTGGAAAGACGGTGGCTATCCGCTGAGCATTCCGCCCGCGACGATCCGCTACGTGCCCGCTGCTGGTGCTTCATTTGAGGTCTACGCATGAGCCTTCTGGTCAACCCAATCCCACGTCGCCAACCGATCCGGCGCGGCCTGGGTCTGCTCGGCGATAGCTTCTCGGGCAACTGCCACACTATCGCGGCGACAGCGTTCGGCACCGAGGCCTATGGTTATGCGGCCTGGATCGCGGCGCGTACCGGCCTATTCCCGAGCTACGTCGACAACCAGGGCAAGCTCGGGGACCACACCGGGCAGTTTCTGGCCAGGCTTCCGGCCTGCATTGCATCGTCCACTGCCGACCTTTGGCTGCTGCTGTCACGCACCAATGACAGCACCACGGCAGGTATGAGCCTGGCTGACACGAAAGCCAATGTGATGAAGATCGTCACCGCGTTCCTGAACACGCCCGGCAAGTACCTGATCGTCGGCACTGGTACGCCGCGCTTCGGTAGCAGGGCGTTGACCGGGCAGGCGCTGGCCGATGCGATCGCTTACAAGGACTGGGTGTTGAACTACGTCAGCCAGTTCGTGCCGGTCGTGAACATCTGGGACGGCTTCACCGAAGCGATGACAGTCGAGGGCCTGCATCCCAACATCCTGGGCGCCGAGTTCATCAGTTCGCGGGTGGTGCCGATCATCACCGCCAACTTCGAATTCCCCGGCATCCCGCTGCCCATTGACGCTGGCGACGTTTACTCGGCCATACGCCCGTTCGGCTGCCTCAATGCCAACCCTCTACTGGCGGGCACTGGCGGCGCGCTACCGGCGGGCGTGAACGCTGTGGCCGGGTCAGTGCTGGCGGACGGCTACAAAGCCGTTGGCTCTGGCCTGACCGGGATCACCACGCGGTGGTACAAGGAGCCTGCCGCCTATGGTGAGGCGCAGTGCATCGAGCTGCGTGGCAACATGGCGGCGGCGGGCGGCTACATCTACATGCAACCTACGGCCAACGTGGTACAGACCAACCTGGCGGCCGGCGACGTTATCGAAATGGTGTCGGCGGTGGAAATCATGGGGTCGTCGCGCGGCATCCTGGCCTGGGAGGCTGAGTTGACTATCACTAGGACGGTCAACGGCGCGTCGTCCACGTTTTACTATCGGTCAATGGACAAGTACCAAGAGCCGTTCACCATGCCGGCCAGCTTTTCCGGGGCACTGGAAACGCAGCGCGGCACGATTGACCTGAGTGAAACCGTGATCGCCTCGCGCATGGGCCTGTACCTGGCTGCAGGTGTGCCGCAGGACTCTACGGTCAAGGCCGCGCAGTTCGGGATACGCAAGGTGTAGATGGGCGAGGCGCCGCTCCGCTACTCTGCCGGAACGCCCCTTTGGCGGCTGAGTGACGGCGGCAGCTTGTTCGGGCACTGCGGGTCTTCGATAAAGCCTCGACCGTCACAGTGCGTGCAATCGTCACGCACTGCGAAACCATCCAGGCAGTGAAGACATCTTATAAATATCGAGTAGCTATGACGCTCCCATAGCGAAACGTAGGCGTTGAAATCGCCTTGGTCGAGGGCTACCGCTGAAGCGTCGACGAGCGCTCGATATTGATCCTCATCGCTCAGGCGTTGATAGCTCACACCGTTGATCTGCCTGGATTGCTCAACCAGTGTCAGCGTCTGGCCGGTTTCGGTATAGATGTAGCGACCCTCGAGCACGCCGTACTTCTTGTAGTCCCGCATGATGAGGTCGTTTTTCTCGTCGAGAAAAGCGAAGTGGGCGGCGTGATAGGGCGACTGGTCGGCCTCATGAAGCACGTATCGGGAGTTCAGCAGGCTGCCGACTACGACGCCGCCCTTGTTGTAGGCCAGATAGTCCGACGCCTGATGCCGCCATTCGTGGTTGCCTTCCTCGGTGAAGTGGCAGAAAGCAGCGCTGGCCAGCTCGAAGAGCTCAAAGCGCTCCAATGGATCGATCAGCCCGCCGGTCTGCATGTCTTCGGCCATGCGCGCCAGAAACCGGTAGGTGACTGCAGGGTTCGTCCATTGCCTCCTGTCGTTGAGCCTTTTGTGCCATTCGGCCAAGGCGTCTGAGCTGTTGCTCTCGTTCATGGGGGTGATTCTCAATTGCTGTATGGGCATACAGTAGTTGAGTCTTTTAGATTTGGGGAGTGGTGTTCGTCGGCAGGACGCCGGGGGAGGGTTTGGTGTGCGTAAACTCGTACCACTTTTCGTACCAATCAATGTTCCCTATAGGGGGTTTTAGTGCCATTCAGCAGCGCTATGACCCCCTATTTACCGCATCTGTCATACACCTGCTAATCCGCACATAAGTCCTTACCGGGTTTCCGTTGGGGAGGTGACTGAGAAAGTGCAGTCACCCAGAAACTGACCCAGTGAGGGCATGGTAGTTTTAGATCAAAAAGTTATAAGCGTTTGTTTTCAGCTGGTTGGGTGCTTGCTTCTGGAATTGATGCTTTCACTGGGTTGGGGTTGCTGTCGTGCTTACCGCACCCGCTTTAGGGCGGATTTTTCTGACATGTAAAGCGGATTCGGCTCATTGACGGTGATGTTTGCAGCACGCTAGTTTGGGGCACATGAAAGCACGTCAACTCACTCGGCATACATAAAGGGGTATCGATATGAACAAGCACGTCGCACAGGCTTGCGAAGAGTACGAAGGCTTTTAAACTTGTTCAGGAATTTCAAATGGAGCCCCGATCGGTCTCCATTTTTTTATGAGAAAAATCATATGGATATGTGTCTGGCTCTGGCCGAGCTGTTGGCAAAAGAAGCTCTGCGCAATGTTCTCCTGTTCTGCGGAGTGCTCACTGCAATCGTTTCGATGTACATGGTGCTGGCGACTGCAAAGAAGAAACAGACCGCAGACCTGTTATTTGGGTGCCGGCTGGATGAGCAGTTGCAACTGGGTAACGCGCGCATCGCCGCCATGCATGATGCCCAGTCGCCGATGAAGGATTTGCTTTTGTCCTGCAACGAGGCTGATCGCAAGGAAAAGGAAGCGGTCAAGTACGTGCTGAACCATTGGGAGCGAGTGGCCGTTGGTATTGTTCAAGGGATCTACCACGAGGAAATGCTGCGCCAGTCCAACCATTCAAATGTCGTGAGCCTGTACAAGAAAGCCAAGCCCTTTATAGACGCGGTGCGTTACAAGGAGCAGAAGGACACGTTTTACAGACATTTTGAAAAAATGGCTTTGTCTTGGGATGAGCGTCCTCTGAAAAACCTGAGCACATGGCCCTATTTCAAAAAGTCAGCCTGAGGTGCGTCGGTGGTTGTCCCCGCGCCAACAGGTGTTTCGAATTGAAGGCGCAACTGCCAGCAGACCCGCTCAATACCCGGTCATCTCCAGATACCCCACGCCTTCCTGACTCCCGCTGAACCTCACCGGCCCCTCCCAGTAGGGGATACTCACGCCCATCCAGGCAGCAGGGTTCAGCGCTTCGCTGATGATGTCCAGATTTCGGTCGGGGACCCTGATTCTCCAGCGGGTGGGCACTTTATGCTCGCCGATCGAGGTTTCTTTCAGTGGCTCAAGGCTGATCTCGTTGGCGTGCAGCATCCGGGTGGTGCCGTCGGCGCTGATCCAGTTACCGGTCAGGTAGGGGGCAGTGCTCTTGTGGCGGATGCGATAGAGCATCAGGCGATCACCGTCTGCCAGTTGCAGCGAAAACCAGTCCCAGCCGCTCTGGTTGGCGGTCAGTGGCTGACTGCTCCATTCGCGGTCCAGCCATGCTTTACCGGTGACCTGATGTGTTTTGCCCTCAATGATCACGCTGCCTTTGGCGTCGAAGAACGGCTGGCTGTAGTAGTACGACGCCTGGCCCGCCTCCGATTTCTGGCTGTAGCCCTGTTCACCCTGCAGCACCAACGGCTTGCTGGATGTCAGGTTCAGGTTGTAGCGGAAGTCCTTGCCGCTGGCCTTCAGCTGCATGGCCGCCAGCGGATCACCGCTGCGGACATGGCTGGTAAATGCCCAGTCATCGATCCACGCCGAGAAGGGTGCCAGCGTCACGTCGGCCTGACCGATACCGCCGCGCGCGTAACGCTCCGCCACATAATGACCGCTGCTAGAAGTCGCCGCTGCATGGCCCAGCCAGATCGTGCCGTCATTCCAGCCGCTGCCGGTCTGTTGGCCGGGGCGTAGGGCATTGCGAAACAGGGTCCATTGCACGCCGAACTGCTGGCCCGCGTCATCCTTGAGGGTGGCGGTGATGTACCACCACTCGATCCGAAAGCCGGGGTGCTGGCCGTGGTCCTGCGGGAATGAAAAGACCTTGCCGGGTGTCACCTGCGCATAGCTGTCGGCCGTATTGCCCAGACCGGCGAAACCGCTTTCAGGTTGTGGTTTGTCGTCGCAGGCGGAGAGCAGCACGACGATGACCAGCGGCATCAGCCATTTACGGTTCATTGGCGAATGTCCTGAGTAGGTCCGCTGGACGGCTGCGGTACAGTTTCAGCAGTGGCCAGGCCGAGGCCAGCAAAGTCGCCAGCATCGCCAGCGCCATCAATTGCAGCAGTTGCAGCGGGAACACCTGCAGCGGCAGGCGCCAGCCAAAGGCTCGAACGTTGATCACCGCATCCAGGCACCAGGCCAGCAGCAGCCCGAGTGGCAGCGCGAGCACCAGTGTCAGGACCGCCAGCAGCCAGGTCTGTCCCAGGTTGAGCAGCATCAATTGCCGTCGAGTGACCCCCAGCGCCCACAACGGGGCGAGCTGCCCGAGGCGGCTCTGGCTTTGAGTCAGCAGGCTGATGAACAGCGCCACGCCAGCCACGCCCAATGTCAGGCTGTTGAGTGCGGCCGTGGCGGCAAACGTACGTTCAAAGACCTGGCTCGACCAACCCTTGAGCTGGCTCTGATCGATGATGTGATTATCGTCCAGCTTGAAACGCGCTTGCAGCCGGGTGACCAGCGACGGGATTGCCGCCTGATCGACCCTCAGGTTGAAACGCACCGGCACCGATTGCGGCCAGTGGGCGAGCAGGTGCCGGGCATTGACCAGCATATGGCCCTTCGGATTGCCATAGTCGGCATAGATCCCGACGATGCGCGGGGTCCACTTGCCATTGGGCACCGGGATGCTCAGCGTATCTTGCAGCCCCAGTTGGAGGCGGCGTGCCAATTGTTCGCTGAGCATGACCGTGTCTTCATCGCGCAAAACATTCCACGGATCACCGGCGACGGATTCCAGAAGCGCCCAGTGCTGGCGATAGATGCTGTGATCGATCACGCCAAACAGGTCCGCAGGCCAGCCCTGGACTTGCACCGGCACCTGCCAGTTGGGCAGCACGGCGCTGATATCCGGTTGCTGGTTCAGCCAGGTGTTCAGCGGCCCGGCCTGCTCGGGGTTCTGCGGGCTGACATACAATTCGGCCGTCAGGCGTTGCTCCAGCCAACTGTTGAACGTCTGGCGAAAACCCGAGGTCATGCTGCCTGCGCCGATGTTCGCGGCCATTGCCAGCAACAGGGCCATCAGCGCCAGACTCAGGGCGGGCAGCTGTTGACGGCAATCCGCCACAAACCATTGCCCGAGCACCGAGCGGCTGCGCTTCAACAGACCGCCAAGCATGGCGTCCAGCAAAACCGGCAGGGCCAGCGCGGCACTGAGCAGCAGGGCGGACATCATCACAAACCCCAGCATCAGGCTGGTGCCGAACACCAGCGCACTCACGCCAACCACCGCGCCCAGCACCGCCACCCACGCCTGGCGCTGCAACCATCGCGCGTGGGCTTGCTGCCATGCCTGGGCATCGGCCAGCGCCAGCAACGGCAGGCGCGCAGCTCGCAACAGGCTGTTGGCACCGGCCAGCAACGCGCCAAGCAGACTCAGGCCGATACCGCTCAGCCACCACCACAGACTGAGGTTCAACTGGCCGGCGACTTCCGCGCCATACAAGCCGCGCAGGCTGGCCGCGACATCCGGCAATAACAGGCTGGCCAGCAGATAGCCGCTGACCACACCAAAAACACCGCCCAACAGCGCCAGTGCCCCAAGTTCTACGCCCAGCGCAGCTATCAACAGACGTGCGCTGACGCCACAGGCACGCAGGTTGCGCAGCAGGCCGCGACGCTGTTCAAGGGCCAGGCCAATGGCGGCGTGGACAATGAACAGACCGACGATGAAGGACAGCACCCCGAGTGCGTTCAGGTTCAGGTGGAAGCTCTCGGTGAGGCGCTCCAGATTGTTTTCTTCGCCGCTTTTCTTGATCACCAGCAGGTCATTCAGGGCTGCCGGCAGCACGGGGTTCTGCCGGGCAAAATCCTTGGCCAGCAGCATTTCGGACAACTGCCCCGACTGGCCCAGCAACGGTTGCGCAAAGCCTATGTCAGTCAGCAAAACGCCAGGCGCCATGTCGGGTTTGGCGCGCAAGGGGGGCAGCGCGACGCCGGTTTCGGTCAGCGGCTGCTGGCCTTCCTCAAGCCCCAGCGCTTGCAGGGTCTGCGGTGCAATCCAGGTCATACCCGGCGGTGTGAGGAAGTCCACGACCTGTTCGGCGTTCAGCGTCTGCCCGGCCAGTGCCGAGCCGGTCGGCAAGGTCACCGGCTCGATACCCATCAGTTGCAGGCGACGGTCTTCGCGCCCTTGAAGCACGATGCGGCCTTGCAGCATGGGCGACACGGGCCAGCCTTCACGGCGCAGCTCGATAAATAACGCCTGCGGGAACAGCCCGCCGCTGCTGGCGGTGATACGGGTCTGCGGCTCGCCGCCAATCAGCTGGCTGGCGCGCTGGTAGCTTTCTCGCGCCTGGCTA
This sequence comes from Pseudomonas sp. MEJ108, assembly GCF_030208985.1. Lineage (NCBI taxonomy): Bacteria > Pseudomonadati > Pseudomonadota > Gammaproteobacteria > Pseudomonadales > Pseudomonadaceae > Pseudomonas > Pseudomonas sp. MEJ108. The sequence continues at coordinate 50,785 of NZ_JARVSW010000009.1, read as the reverse complement.
TTGAGCGCCTGCACACCGGTGAGCAGCGCGGTAGCCAGCCACAAACCGGTCAATACACTGAAAAACTGCACCGGATGACGGCGCCAATGACTCAGCAGGGCGCGCAGCGTCCAGTAGAAAACCCGCATCTCAACGCTCGCCTTCGTCAGCCAGACGGCCCAGATGCAGCACCACTTTACGCGACAACCGCTGCGCGACGCGCGGGCTGTGGGTGACCATCAGCAGGCTGGTAGGGCTGTCGGCGAGGATATCCAGCAGCAGTTGCAGCACCTCGTCGCTGGTGGCTTCATCGAGATTGCCGGTGGGTTCGTCAGCCAGCAGCAGGCCGGGTCGGGAGGCGAGGGCGCGGCCTATCGCTACACGTTGCTGCTGTCCGCCGGAGAGTTGTTCGGGGTAGCGATCCAGCAAAGCCCCCAGACCCAGGCGCTCGATCAAATGCGCCTGCCAATCCGCATCAACACGCCCGGCCAAGCGTGCCTGAAACGCCAGGTTGTCGGCTATTTTCAGGCTGCCGATCAGGTTGAACTGCTGAAACACCAGACCGATTTCGGTACGCCGCCAGTTGGCCAGCTGGCTTTCGTTCATCAGGTCCAGACGCTGGCCTGCGAACTCGATGCTGCCATCGTCGACCTGATCCAGGCCTGCCACCAGATGCAGCAAGGTGCTCTTGCCACTGCCCGATTCACCCATCAACGCCAGGCTTTCGCCCTGTGCCAGATGCAGATCGACACCACGCAAGACATCCAGCGGTCCCTGTGCCGTGGTGTAGCGCTTGAATACGTTTCGCACTTGCAGCATGAGCGGCCCAATTGTTCTGACAGACGCTCAAGAGTAGCGCCTGAGCGTGCTCGTAGGAAATATCGTGCGACGCTCCGCGTCGGCATGCCGTTCAGGACGCTCTGCGTACTCTTTTCGACGCAGAGCGTCGAGAGCTGCATTCCACTGGAGCGTAGGGAACGCTAATCTCAACTGTCGTGCAAGCGAGGATTATCTGCGGGTTTCAGTGCCCGACAGTCTGTTTCCCCTTGCCGCGAATCAGCCCGCGCAGGGCAAAGCGGTTGGGGTGGCAGGCCTCGGCGACGCCGCGTGGCAGGGGCAGTGGTTCGTTGTCGAGCCAGGCGGCGATCAGTTCGCCACACAGCGGCGCGGTGATCAGGCCGCGCGAACCGTGGCCGCTGTTAACGTACAGCCCATCCAGCCAAGGGCAGGCTATGTCCGGCACCTGACGCGCATCCTTGCCCAGCGCGGCATAGGCTTGCATGAACGCCTCGCGATCGGCCAGCGGCCCGACGATGGGCAGGTAATCCGGGCTGGTGCAGCGAAACGCCGCGCGTCCCTGCAATTGCTCGGGCGACAAATCGGCGGTATCGAGGCGCGAAGTGAGGTCTTCCGAAATCTCCCGCAACAGCCCCAGATTGTCCAGGTGATCGGCCAGGTTTGGCGTCAGATCAGTGCTGTTGAAATCGAAACTCGCCCCGAGCGTATGCTCGCCCAGACGCGCCGGAGCCACATAACCCTCGGCGCACACCACGCTGCGCAATGCCGTGCTGGCCTGAGTCTGTGGCAGGCGGGTGATCTGCCCGCGAATGCGCTTGAGCGGCAAATCGGCGCTCTGCGAAAACTGCTGGATATCAGCTGCACCGGCCAGCACCACGACCGGAGCGCTGTCGATCAACTGTTCCTCACTCCAGACCTGCCACTGATCATCGACACGTCTCAGCTCCAGCGCCTGCTGATGAGCGATCAGGCGGATATTGGCGTGCGCAGCCTGTGCGTGACACAACGCAGGCGGATGAACCCAGCCGCCTTCGGGATAAAACAGCCCGCCACTGTTCAGTGCAACGCCGCTTTGTGCTTCGGCGGCAGGCTTGTCCAGCAGGTGCAGAAGTGATTCCGGGAAGGCATCGGCCAGTTGTTTCTGGCGCAGCGCTTCCTTGTCATCGAAGGTCAGTTGCAGCACCCCGCAAGCGTCCCAGTCGACCCCGCGCTGCAAGCGTTCAAGCAGCCTTCGCGTATGGCCAAAACCGCTGAGGATCAACTGCGACAGCGTGGTACCGTGCGCCGACAGTTTCAAATACAGCACGCCTTGCGGATTACCCGACGCTTCCTGCGCCGGTGCGGCGTGGCGCTCCAGCAGGCTGACCTGCCAGCCGCGCTGCGCCAGACTCTGCGCCGTGGCACAGCCGGCCAGACCCGCGCCAATCACCAGCGCTTTGCGCTCGCCGCCAATCGGCGCGGGGCGGGCGAACCACGGCTTGGCAGCAGGCGGATGCGCCACGTCCTCTGGCCAGGCGATAAACGTGCCACGCAGCACTTCCCATTTGTGGCCGATGCCCGGCACGCGCTTCATCTTGAAACCTGCCGCATTCAGCGAGCGGCGCACCCAGCCGGTGCTGGTAAACGTACCAATCGTGGTGCTCGATGTGGACAGGCGCGCCAGTTCGGCAAACAGCTCCGGAGTCCACATTTCCGGGTTTTTCGCTGGCGCAAAACCGTCGAGAAACCACGCGTCCATCTGCCCGTCCAGTTGCGGCAGCATCTGCAGTGCATCGCCGATCAGCAGCGTCAGGGTCACGCGGCCGCCGGCGAACACCAGACGCTGAAAGCCTTCGTGCACAGCCACATACTGGTCGAGCAATTGACCCGCGAACGGCGACAGCTCGGGCCACAACGCCAGGGCACGCTGCAGGTCGGCGTGGCTCAACGGGTATTTCTCGACGCTGACGAACTGCAGGCGCGCATTGGCGGGCGCGCACTCGTCGAACAACTGCCAGGCACAAAGGAAATTCAGCCCGGTGCCGAAGCCGGTTTCACCAATGATCAACCGGCCTTCATCCGGCAATTCAGTGAAGCGCCGGCGCAGGTCGTTCTGCACCAGAAACACATGGCGCGTTTCGTCCAGACCGGACTCGGTGGAAAAGTACACGTCGGAAAAATCGCGGGAATGCGGGTTGCCGTGTTCGTCCCAGTCGATCTGGGCGTGGCGGGTAATGGTCATGTCGGGCTCAGCGAAGGCAGTGGCGGCATTTTAGCCGTCTGCGCAGAGAAAAGTGCTATCAAGGATGTGCGGATTGACCGATGCCTGCAATCAATGGTCACAATCTCCATCAGTCGTTCTCTGAGCCCACATCAATCAGGAGCTGTGCATGTTTGAATCCGCTGAAATCGGTCATGTCATTGACGATGAGACTTACGAGGCAGCGTTGCCGCAACTGCGCGAAGCGTTGCTCGAAGCGCAGATAGACCTGCACGAGCAGGCTGGTCGCCAGATCATCGTGCTGATCAACGGCATAGAAGGCGCGGGTAAGGGCGAGACCGTCAAACTGCTCAGTGAGTGGATGGACCCGCGCCTGATCGAGGTGCGTACCTTCGATCAGCAGACCGACGAAGAACTCGCTCATCCGCCCGTCTGGCGCTACTGGCGGCAATTGCCGGCCAAGGGCCGCATGGGTATTTTCTTTGGCAACTGGTACAGCCAGATGCTTCAGGACAGGGTTCACGGGCGCTTCAAGGACGCCGTGCTCGATCAGGCCATCAGCGGCGCCGAACGTCTGGAAAAGATGCTCTGCGATGAAGGCGCGCTGATCTTCAAGTTCTGGTTTCACCTGTCCAAAAAACAGATGAAGCTGCGCCTCAAGACCCTCAAGGATGATCCGCTGCACAGCTGGCGCATCAGCCCGCTGGACTGGCAGCAGTCCAAGACCTACGACAAGTTCGTGCGCTTCGGCGAACGGGTCCTGCGTCGCACCAGTCGCGAATACGCCCCCTGGCATGTGATCGAGGGTGTGGACGCCAACTACCGCAGCCTGACCGTCGGCCGCCTGTTGCTGGAAGGCATGCAGGCCGCGCTGAACAAGGCCGAGCCCGAGACCGCTGCGCTGACGGTCGGGCCGCTGGCGATTCACAGCAACGAGCTGACCCTGCTCGACAGCCTCGACCTGAGCCTGAACCTGAGCAAGGACGATTATCAGCAACAGTTGATTACCGAGCAGGCGCGGCTGTCCGGCAACATGCGCGACAAGCGCATGAAAAGCCACGCGCTGCTGGCAGTGTTCGAAGGCAACGATGCGGCAGGCAAGGGCGGTGCGATCCGACGTGTGGCGGCGGCACTGGACCCGCGTCAATACGCCATCGTGCCGATCGCCGCGCCCACCCAGGACGAGCGCGCACAACCGTATCTGTGGCGTTTCTGGCGGCAGATACCGGCGCGCGGCAAATTCACCATCTTCGATCGCTCGTGGTACGGCCGCGTGCTGGTCGAGCGGGTCGAGGGTTTTTGCAGCGAGTCGGACTGGAAGCGCGCGTATTCGGAAATCAATGACTTCGAAGAGCAGCTCACCGACGCAGGCGTTGTGGTGGTCAAGTTCTGGCTGGCCATCGATCAGCAGACCCAACTGGAGCGTTTCAAGGAGCGCGAAAAGATCCCGTTCAAGCGCTACAAGATCACCGAGGACGACTGGCGCAACCGCAAGAAATGGCCTGACTACCGCCAGGCAGTCGGCGACATGGTGGATCGCACCAGCACCGAAATCGCGCCGTGGACATTGATCGAGGCCAACGACAAACGCTGGGCCAGGGTCAAGGTGTTGCGCACCCTCAACGAAGCGCTGGAAGCGGCGTTCGCCAAGGACAAAAAGAAGTGACGGTCTGAGTGTTGCGGTGGCGTCCGCTTGGGGCGGCGCTACCTCGTACGATCGCCCGGCGCTCGCGTCTTCTGCCTGAGAATATAGAGCGTCACCAGCACTGCGCTGGTCAGCATGAAGACGCGTGCCCAGGGGGAGGGCACCAGGTAGCAGGACAGGCTGATGCTGAGCCACATCAGGCCGATGGCGTAGACCTTGCCCTTGAGCGGGATGCCGTTGCCTTCGAGGTAATCACGAACCCACGGACCGAGCTGCGGGTGGTTGACCAGCCAGTCGTAGAAGCGCGGAGAGCTGCGCGCGAAACAGGCAGCGGCCAGCAGCAGAAAAGGCGTGGTGGGCAGCACCGGCAGGAAGATGCCGATGACACCCAGCACCACGCTCAGCCAGCCGACCGCTACAAGCAGATAGCGCACCGACTTATGACGGCTGGTGCGCGGTGAACCTTGCGCCATAGGCGCCGACTCAGTGATGGCGGGGCTTGAGGATCGCCGGCTTTTCGTCCGGTGCCTGGCAGAGCAGGTACAGGGCGGTCAGCGCTTCGGGGATCTGCACGATCATGTCGTCCATCAGGTTGGCGTCCTGGGCGATGTCGGCGAACTCCAGCTGCTCGTCGAACAGGCCCGAACCGACCATGATCGGCAGGAGCATTTCGCTGACTTCGTCTTCGGCGCTTATAAACCAGGCGTTCTCACGCAGGAACACGCCTTCCATGAAGCCGATGCACCAGCCGCGCAGGTCGGAATCATCCGGGTCGTCGCCCAGGTCCAGATCGCAGGGCAGCTCGAACTCTTCGTCCGAAGCCAGCTGGCGGGCAATGTGTGCCTTGAGAGCGATCAGCGTCGCTTCGACTTCTGTCTGTTGCGCTTCGCTGGAGTACTGCGGCGGCTCGGAGAACAGCGCGTCGATCCACTCGCGTTCCGGCACCTCTTCAGCGCAGATGGACAGGGCGGTCAGGTAGCCATGCGCGGCCACGTAGTCCAGTGCTTCTTCGTGCAGTTCATCTGCATCGAGGAAGACTTGCAGGCGGGTTAATTGCTCAGCGAAGGACATGGAAGCGCTACCTTGAAAATAAACGATGCTGGATTCTAGGCCCTGAGCGTCCGTGGCGCCAGCGCGCAGGCCAATTGCAGTTAATTTCGACCGCTCATGTCCCAGTCATCCATTGCTCCCGAGTGCTCGGGTATACTCCCCCGTTTTGCAGTGCAGCAGGATATTCCGGGGTTTTTTATGCTTGAGCAGGCACAACGCGTACTTAAAGACATCTTCGGTTACGACAGCTTTCGTGGTCGCCAGGGTGCCATTATTGAGCGTGTAGCCAGCGGTGGTGATGCGCTGGTGCTGATGCCCACCGGTGGCGGCAAGTCCCTGTGTTTTCAGGTGCCGGGGCTGTTGCGTGACGGGCTGTGCGTGGTCGTGTCGCCACTCATCGCGCTGATGGACGACCAGGTTGCCACGCTGGATGAGCTGGGCGTGTCGGCTGCTGCACTCAACTCGACCCTCAGCGCCGAGCAGCAGCGCGACCTGGCCAACCGCATTCGTCTGGGCGAAGTCAAAATGCTCTACCTCGCCCCGGAGCGCCTGGTCCAGCCGCGCATGCTGTCATTCCTGCAAAACCTCAAGATCGCCCTGTTTGCCATCGACGAAGCGCACTGCGTGTCGCAATGGGGCCATGACTTCCGCCCTGAATACCTGCAACTGGGGCAACTCGCCGAGCTGTTTCCAGAGGTGCCGCGCATCGCGCTGACCGCCACCGCCGACAAGCGCACCCGTGAAGAAATCGTCACGCGTCTGCACCTGCAGAACGCCGAGCGCTTTCTGTCGAGCTTCGACCGGCCCAACATCTTCTATCGCATCGTGCCCAAGGAACAGCCGCGCAAGCAGCTGCTGGCGTTTCTTTCCGAGCGCCGCAGCGACGCCGGTATCGTTTACTGCCTGTCGCGCAAGAAGGTCGATGAGGTCGCCGTATTCCTGAGTGACAACGGCTATCCCGCGCTGCCTTATCACGCCGGTCTGCCGTCCGAAACCCGGGCGGCCAACCAGAAGCGCTTTCTCAACGAGGAAGGGCTGATCATGGTTGCCACCATCGCGTTCGGCATGGGCATCGACAAGCCCAACGTGCGTTTTGTCGCGCACATGGACCTGCCCAAATCGCTTGAGGCTTATTATCAGGAAACCGGCCGGGCAGGGCGTGATGGCCTGCCCGCCGATGCCTGGATGGCCTACGGTCTGCAAGACGTGCTGATGCTCAAGCAGATGCTGCAGAACTCCGAAGGCGACGAGCGCCACAAACGGCTGGAGCAGCACAAGCTCGATGCCATGCTGGCCCTGTGCGAAGAAACCCGTTGCCGTCGGCAGACCCTGCTGGCCTATTTCGACGAAGACATGCCCAACCCGTGCGGCCATTGCGACAACTGCGTCGATGGCGTGCAAACCTGGGATGCCACCGAACCTGCGCGTCAGGCGCTGTCGGCCATCTACCGTACCGGCCAGCGTTATGGCGTCGGTCATCTGGTTGACGTGTTGCTCGGCAAGTCCAACGACAAGGTGGAGAGCTTCGGTCATCAGCACCTGTCGGTGTTCGGGGTCGGCAAGGCGCGCACCGAGTCCGAGTGGCGCTCGCTGTTCCGCCAGCTGGTTGCGCGCGGTCTGGCGGACATCGACCTTGAAGGCTATGGCGGCCTGCGCCTCAGCGAGACGTGCCGCCCTTTGCTGCGTGGCGAAGTTTCTCTGGAACTGCGCCAGGACCTCAAGCCACAAACCACGTCGAGAAGCAGTTCCGGCAGCCCGGCCAGTCAACTGGTGCGTGGCGAAGAGCGCGAGCAGTGGGAAGCCCTGCGCGCGCTGCGCCGCAAGCTGGCCGAAGAGCACGGCGTGCCGCCTTACGTTATTTTCCCGGACTCGACCCTTCTGGAAATGCTGCGCAGCAAACCCGGATCGATGGCCGAGATGGCCAAGGTCAGTGGCGTCGGTGCGCGCAAGCTGGAGCGTTATGGCGAAGCCTTTCTCGAAGTGCTCAGCGGCAAGGCCGAGGCACCACGGGTGGTCGCCGATGTGCGTCACGAACTGATCAGCCTGGCGCGCGCGGGTATGACCCCGACGCAGATCGCCGGTCAGTTGCAGTGCTCGGAAAAGAATGTCTACACCCTGCTGGCCGAAGCCATCGGCAAGCAGCAGTTATCCATCGAGCAGGCGCTGGACTTGCCGGAGGACCTGCTGGGTGAGGTGCAGGACGCCTTTCTCGACGGCGAAGGCGAACTGCCGCCGGTGTCGGCGATTGCCGAGCAGTTTGCCGGGCGGGTGCCTGAGGGTGTTTTGTATTGCGTGCGTGCAGCGCTGCAATCGGAGTTTGAGGTATAACGGCGTGCGACGAAACGTCACCGCCTCACGCTTGCCTGATCATAAGGACCATGCTTAGCTCGCTAATAATTAGTTTGAATCACGAGTTACCTTATGCCATTGACTGACGAACATCGTTTCGGGATGCAACTCGGACACCTCACCCGGGGCTGGCGCGCCGAGCTGGATCGTCGGCTGGCCGATCTTGGCCTGTCCCAGGCCCGCTGGCTGGTTTTGCTGCACCTCGCGCGCTTTACCGAACCGCCCACCCAGCGCGAGCTGGCTCAAAGCGTTGGCGTAGAAGGCCCCACCCTGGCGCGTTTGCTCGACAGTCTTGAAAAACAGGGCCTGGTGCAGCGTCAGGCAGTGCTCGAAGATCGCCGTGCGAAAAAGATCCTGCTCAGTGACACGGCATTGCCCCTGATCGAAAAAATTGAAAACATCGCCAATGTATTGCGTATCGAGTTGTTCGAGGGCGTGAGCGAGGAGGATTTGCGCGTCAGCATGCGCGTGCATTCGCAGATTCTGGCCAATCTGGAAAGATCCTGAGACGAAGCTGCGCATTCTCAACCATAATCGTTAAACGGATACTGACGTCCATCTGATTACGTGAGAAGCCTGCCGTGGTTTCCATAAGGGTTCGCATGCTGAAGAGTTCACTGGCTGCTGTCGAAGGTGCAGGTCGCAAGGCGCGCGAGGCGTTTGGCAAGGGCGTGTTGGCGGTTTCGTTGCTGACCTGCTCCACGCTGGCGTCGGCGTTGGGCCTGGGTGAAATCACCTTGCATTCGGCGCTCAACCAGCCGTTGGATGCCGAGATTCAGCTGTTGGAAACCGGCGGTCTGAGCAATGAAGAGGTGGTCGCCCGGCTCGCTTCGCCCGAAGCGTTCGCCAAAGCAGGCATGGAACGCGTGTTCTTTCTCAATGATCTGCGCTTCACGCCGGTACTGCGCGGTGACCGCGGCGTGATCCGGGTGGTGTCCAGCAAGCCGGTCACCGAACCCTACCTGAGTTTCCTCGTTCAGCTGGCGCGGCCGAATGGCGATTTGCTGCACGAATACACCTTGCTGCTCGATCCTGCCACCTCGGCGCAAGGCCTGGCCGCCACGCGCAGCCGCAACCAGCAGCGCTCGGCCAGCTCCGCCTCGGAAAGCCGCATGCCGGTCGCGCCACCGGCGGCCGTGCAGGGCAAACACTATACGGTTGCCAGTGGCGACACGCTGAATGGTATCGCCAGCCGCTTGCAGGGACCGGGCAACAAGGTATCGGCCAGCCAGCTGGCGGACGGCATCCGTTCGCTCAACCCGCAGGTCTTCGCCGCAGGCGCCGGCTCTGCGCTTAAAGTCGGCCAGGATCTGTTGCTGCCGGACGCCGCAGTGCTGCCAACCGCCGCAGCGCCTGCCGCAAGCGCTGCGGCGCCGTCGCCAAAGCCTGCCGAACTGCAGCGCACCGCCGAGCAGTTGTCGGCTGCTGCCATCGAAAACCAGCAATTGACTCAGTCGCTGGAGGCGCTCAAGGCCCAGACTCAGGAACTGCAAGAGCAGATGAGCGGCAAGGACAAACAGATCATTGCTTTGCGCAGCGATCTGGCCACGGCGCAATCCGCCGCTACGCCAGCTGTACCTGCACCTGCAACAACCACACCTGCACCCGCCACGCCGGTAGCTGCGCCTGCCGCTCCTGCGCAACCTGTTGCTGCGTCGGGCAGCGATTCCTTCCTGAGCCTGCCGATATTGCTCGCTGCAGTATTGATTGTGCTGCTGCTGGTGGCGTTTGCTTATTCGAAACGACGTCAGCAGCGTATGGAGTCCGGAGCGTCCGCTATCAGCCCGGATGACCCGTTGATCAAGCCCGCTCAGGCCGCCATGCTGCCGGTGTTCGAAGTGCCTGCCGTGGCGCCGCAACCCGTGGTGCAGAGCCCGTCGACACCGCCTCCGGCCAAGCCATCGCCAGCACAACGTTCCGCTGGCTCTGCCCCGGATGCGCTGGACGGCGTGAGCATTTACATCGCCTACGGGCGGTTCACCGAGGCGATGGGTATTCTGCGCAGCGCCCTGGAAACCCAGCCTGAGCGTGATGACATTCGCATCCGCCTGCTGGAGTTGCTCGCTGAACAGGGCGACGGCAGCGGTTTCGTTCGCGAAGAACAGGCCGCGCTGGAGCATGGCGTCGATCCGCAGACCATTCAGGACATCCGCGATCGCTTCCCGCAACTCAAGGCTGCCGAGGTCGCTCCCTTGGCGGCAATCGTCCCGGCTGCCGCGGTGGCAGCCAGCACACTGTCGTTCGAGAAATCCGAGCCCGAGCCTTCGCGCTACCTGCAGCCCGAGCCTGAGCCAGAACCCGCCGCGCAGCTGGATGAAAGCGCCGCTGCGGCGCTGAATCCGCAGCCCGCCGACGAGTTTCAGTTGAATCTGGATGACCTTTCGATGGACGCCGATTGGGACCTGGTCGACCCGTTCGACAGCCCACCGCCGCGTGCTAAGCCTGCCGCTGCGCCAGCCCCCGTTGAAGTCGATCCCGGTTTTTCTTCGGACCTGACCCAACTGCCGGAAGTCTTCGAACTCTCGGACGAACAGTTCCTCAGTGATTTCTCCGAGCCTGAGGTCGTTGAGCCTGTTGAGGTAATCGTGCCATCCGCCGCCGACGGTCTGAGTGACGATTTCCTCGACAGTTTCATGAACGATGACGCCGATTTCGACCTGCTGGACCTGGAAGAGCCGCCGCTCAGCCAGATCAATCAGGCGCAGGTGCTGATCGAGGACGGCGATCTCGAATCGGCCCGTGAAATCCTCCAGCAGATCATTGACGAGTCCGACGAAGAGCATCAGCGCATGGCGCGGGAGCTGCTGGCCAGCATCAGCTGAGCGCAGCTCTTGAGGGGCGACCGGTCTGGCGTTTAGCGAAAGATCGGTCGGATCCCCCGGCATTTCGGATAGGCCACACAACCCCAGAATTCCCCGGCGTTCTTGCCGGTGCGCGCCACCTTGATCACCATGGTTTTCCGGCAGTGCGGACATGCAGGTGCCGCAGGCTCCGTCGCGGGTGTTGGCGGCGCAGCTTGACGGGGCTTCTTGTCGGGTTTGGCGCGGCGGGTTCTGACCGGCGCTTGTGGCTCAGGCGACTGCACTGCAGGCGTAGCGGGCTCCGGGGGCTGTCGCTGGCTCGGTGTGCCTCGTGCAACCCGGCTCCATAAGCCGCGCAGTGCCTTGATCAGTGATTTCAGCGCAGAGGCCGTGTTGCGTGCCATGGGATTGCCTTGGGTCGGGTCGCGATCAGGGCAGCATGGTGCAGGCATCCTCGTCGTGGCGCAAATACCTGACTCGGCCCTCATGCCTGCCGTTTATTGAGCGGCGTAACCCCCGAGCGCTTTTTAAACCCTGAGTCCTGTGGGCGATAACAGTGCATCATGACTATCGGCTGTCTTTGAAACGCTGTGCTACACCTTCAACAACTGCCCTGAGTATCAGCATTATCACGGAGCGATTCTTAATGCGCGTCAACATGCCTATCACGCAGACTGAGCGGACTTTTCCGGCCTCTGAACGTCTGATCTCTACCACCGACCTCAACAGCCACATCACTTACTGCAACGACGCTTTCGTCACCCTGAGCGGCTTTACTCGCGAAGAGCTGGTCGGGCAGCCGCATAACCTGGTGCGCCACCCGGACATGCCAGCCTCGGTGTTCGCGCATATGTGGGAAACCATCAAACAGGGCAAGCCGTGGATGGGCGTGGTCAAGAATCGCTCCAGGCAGGGCGATTACTACTGGGTCAGCGCTTATGTAACCGCGGTGTACGAAAACGGCCGTATCGTCGGGTACGAGTCGGTGCGCTCGCTGCCGACCCGCGATCAGGTGCGGCGTGCCGAAGCACTCTATGCGCGGTTGCGGGCTGGCAAGGCGGCGGTGTCCGCCAGCAGCTCGGCGGCCTATCACCTGATTCGTCAGTTACCGATGATTCTCTGCGCGCTTGCGCTGGCTGTGGGTGTTTACCTGCTCGACGATTTGCCGTCGATCATCATGATCCCGATTGTGATGGTCGTGTTGGGCGTTTTTCTTGAAGTACGTCAGCGCAGCAGCATCCGCAAAACCCTTGAGGAACACCCCAAGGCCTTCACCAGTGCACTGATTGCGCTGACCTACAGCGACAGTCGCGGTCCGCAGGCGCAGCTCGACCTGGCCATGCTCAGCGAAGAGGCGCGCCTGCAAACGGCCCTGACGCGACTGGCGGATACTGGCGAAAGCGTGCGCCAGCATGCCGGTCGGTCAGCACAATTGTCCCTGCGTCAGGCCGAGTCGCTGGATCAGCAGCGCAGCGAGGCCGATCAGTCAGCCACGGCTATCAACCAGATGGCGGCGACCATTCAGGAAGTCACCCACAACGTGCAGAACACCGCCCATGCTGCCGAAGAGGCCGACAAGCTGGCGCAACAGGGGCGTGGCCTGGCCGATGAAAGCCTGTTGGCGATTCGGCACATGGCCACCTCGGTTACCGATATTGGCAACGCCGTGGGGGAACTGGCTGATGCGACTCAATCGATCGGCAGTGTGGTCGATGTGATCACCTCGATCGCTCAGCAAACCAATTTGCTGGCGCTCAACGCCGCCATCGAAGCGGCGCGTGCCGGTGAACAGGGACGTGGTTTTGCGGTGGTGGCCGACGAGGTACGCTCGCTGGCGTCTCGCACGCAGTCGTCGACCGAGCAGATCCAGCAAATCATCACCTCGCTGCGCGATGGCGCCGACCGGGCGGTAAAGACCGCCAACAAGGGCGAGCAGATCTCTCAGGAGAGTGTCGCCAGCGTTGAAGCCGTGCAGAAGGCGCTGGATGGCATCAGCCAGTCGGTGACCCGCATCACCGGCATGAGCCAGCAGATGGCGTCGGCGTCTGAAGAACAGAGCCACGTTGCGGAAACCATCAGCCAGCAAATCACCCGCATCGCGCAACTCTGCGACGAGAGCGCCAGCCAGGCGCAGCAAGGCTCGCAGATCAGCAGCGAGCTGGAAGAAATGGCGCAGTATCTGCACAGTCTGGCGGAACGGTTCAGCCGCTAGGCAGGCCACTCCCTGGATAGGACGCGGAGCGTCCTGAACGGCATTACCACGCGGAGCGTGGGAACGATATCGACCGCCACTTATTGTGCCCATCGCTCCGCGTGGGCATGCCATTCATGACGCTCTGCGTCAGCTTTTTCCGGGAATCTCCGAATGGACATTTGTTATTACCGGACAAGTCTCGGTGCTTTCAGACAAGTAACGCCGTTGGCAACTGTTACTGGAAACAGTGGGTAGAGCGCAGGAAAAACAAGTTGCGTGCAATTAAATGGCCACTACTCAATAATTCAACGGCACAATAAAATCCAAAATAATCTCAATAGATTCAAGCGCCTATCAACGATATATATGTTCTGCGATGCGTTTTCCTTATGTCTTAACCTTTGTATCAGAATTGAAATAAAACTGTTGCCAAGTTTTAAACTGCGGACTATGTTCTGGAATCGCTCAATCAAGAGCCAACCAGTATCAGGTGTGCAGGGATGCAAAAGTCGAAGTGCGTGGGTGTTGTCCGTTATTCGTTCAAGCCTGTAGCAACAGGTGCGCTGTGTGCGCTGTCTTTTACGTTTGGCTGCTCGGCTTATGCTGACTATGTCGAGCAGGGCAAGCCGGGTGACGCGGCCAGCTGGCGCTCGGCAGAATTCCAGAGCGACTGGGGTCTGGGCCGTATCCAGGCTGATCAGGCCTACGCCGCCGGCATCACCGGGGCAGGCGTCAAGATCGGTGCGCTGGACTCGGGTTTCGACCCGTCCCACCCGGAAGCCACGCCGTCCCGCTACCACGCAGTCACCGCCACCGGCACCTACGTTGACGGCTCACCGTTCAGCATCACCGGCGCCATCAACCCGAACAACGACACCCACGGCACGCACGTCACCGGCACCATGGGCGCGGCGCGTGATGGCGTCGGCATGCACGGCGTGGCCTACAACGCCCAGGTCTACGTCGGCAACACCAACCAGAATGACAGCTTCCTGTTCGGCCCCAACCCTGACCCGCAGTATTTCAAGGCGGTGTACGGCGCCCTGGCGGATGCGGGCGTGCGCGCCATCAACAACAGCTGGGGCAGCCAGCCGGCCGACGTGACCTACGCCACCGAAGCGGGCGTGCGCGCTGCCTACGCTCAGCACTACAACCGCGGCACCTGGCTGGACGAAGCGGCGAATGTCTCGCGCAAGGGCGTGATCAACGTCTTCAGCGCAGGCAACACCGGTTACGCCAACGCCAGCGTGCGCGCTTCGCTGCCTTTTTTCGAGCCGGATCTTGAAGGCCACTGGCTGGCCGTGTCGGGCCTCGACAGCAGCAACGGTCAACGCTACAACCAGTGCGGCCTGTCCAAATACTGGTGCATCACCATGCCCGGTCGGCTGGTCAACAGCACCGTGCCGGGCGGCGGCTATGGCATCAAATCCGGCACCTCGATGTCCGCGCCGCATGCCACCGGCGCACTGGCGCTGGTGATGGAACGCTTCCCGTACATGACCAACGAGCAGGCGCTGCAAGTGCTGCTGACCACCGCCACCCAGCTCGACGGTTCGATTACTCAGGCACCGACCAACAGCGTCGGCTGGGGTGTGGCGAACCTGGAGCGGGCGATGCGTGGTCCGGGCCAATTGCTCGGCACCTTCGATGCCAATCTGGGTGCAGGGTTGACTGATGTGTGGAGCAATAATATTTCCGATCAGGCGCTGGTCCAGCGTCAGGCCGAGGACAGCGCCGAGCAGGCCACCTGGCAGCAGACGCTGATCAGCAAAGGCTGGCAGAACGGTGTTGCCAGCACCGCCAGCCAACAGGATCAAACCGATTACGCCACTGGCACCGCTCGCGCCGCCGCTGCTGCACAGCGCCAGTATCAGGGCAGCCTGATCAAATCCGGCGCAGGCCGCCTGATTCTCGACGGTGCCAACACCTATCGCGGTGACACCTTGGTCAACGGCGGCGTGCTGTCGGTCAATGGGTCGCTGGTGTCAGCCGTGCAGGTCAACGCGGGCGGTACGCTGGGCGGCAACGGCCAGATCGGCGGGCTGACAGCGCGCAACGGCGGTATTGTCGCGCCGGGTAATTCCATCGGTACATTGCAGGTCAATGGCGATGTAACCCTCGAGCCGGGTTCAACCTACGCCGTGGAGCTTTCACCAACCGCCAGTGACCGCATCGTCGCCACCGGCAGCGCCACTGTGTCAGGCGCGAACATGACACTGGCGCTGGAGAATGCGACGCCAGTGGCCTTGAGTGCTGCACCCGTCCAAAGCGTGGTCGGTCGCCAGTACAACGTGCTGCAAGCCGCCAATGGCATCAACGGTCAGTTTGGCAGCGTGTCCTCCAACTACGCCTTCCTCGGTGGTCGACTCGACTACGCAGCCAACGCGGTCGCACTGAACGTCGAGCAAACCGCCGCTTTCAACAGCGTGGCGCAAACCTCCAACCAGGCTGCGGTGGCGACTGCCGCTGAACAACTCGGCGCCGGTAACGCGGTGTACGAAAACCTGCTGCTCACCCAGAGCGCTGCCTCTGCACGCGACAGCTTCCAGCAATTGTCCGGCGAAATTTACCCGGCCATCGGCAGCGTGTTGATCAACGACAGCCGTCAGGTCCGCGATGCCGTGGGTGAGCGCCTGGGTGCCAGCGTGTTCGGCACTGATGGCAACACTGCCGCACAAGACAACGTCTGGCTCAAGGCGCTGGGTGCCTGGGGCAAGACCGACTCGCGTGACGACACAGCGGGTTACACCTCTTCGATTGGCGGGCTGCTGGCCGGTGTCGATGGCAACCTTGCCGATGACACGCGTCTGGGCGTCGTCGCAGGCTACAGCGACAGCTCGTTGAACATGGGCTCCGGCACGCATTCGCGGGCGTCGGTGGACAGCTACCATTTGGGCGCGTACCTGGGCCATGAAATCGGTGCACTGCGCCTGACCCTCGGCGCCGCACACAGCTGGCATCGCATCGATGCGCAACGCGACGTGCAGGTCGGCGGTGCAGCGGGCAAGGAGAAAACCAAACACGATGCGCAGAGCACCCAAGTGTTCACCGAGGCGGCGTATCGCATTCACCTGCAACCCGCCACGCTTGAGCCGTTCGCCAATCTGGCCTATGTCCACCTGAACACCGATGGCTTCACCGAGAAGGGCGACGCTGCTGCGCTGTCTGCCGGTAGTGATAACCGTGATGCGGTACTCAGCACTCTGGGCCTGCGTGCCCTGAAGACCATCGCGATCAGCGACCGGCAGAAGGTCGACCTGTCCGGTAGCCTCGGCTGGCAGCACAACCTGAGCAACACCGATTCCGAACAGCACCTGGCATTCGCTTCCAGCGGCAACAGCTTCGGCATCGAAAGCTCGCCGCTGGTGCGTGACGCCGCGCTGGTCGGTGCTCACGCCAGTCTGGCGTTGAGCAAGGAGGCAAGGATCAGCCTTGATTACAGCGGCCAGCTGGCCAATCGTGAGAAAAGTCACGGTGTCGGCCTGAGTCTTAACTGGCAGTTCTAAGCAGTAGACAACCCTAAACCCAAAAGAACGACGCGCATGCAGATGCATGCGCGCGGAGATTCGTGCGCGTTAACTAAGGACGGTAATTTTCATGAAAGATGCATTCAGTACCCGACACACCTCTGTCAAATCCCTAAGACAAGCCATTCGAGCGGTCAATCGCGCCTCCTGCGGCGCGCTCGCCTGCTACCTGGCGACACTGGGCGTGGCTCATGCCGCACCTTATGTAGAAGCAGGGCAGGCAGGCAACGCCGCCAGCTGGCGCAGCGCCGAGTTCAATGCCGACTGGGGCCTGGGCGCGATCAACGCTGATCAAGCCTATGCCGGAGGTTACAGCGGTAAGGGCATCAAACTGGGCATCTTCGACCAGCCGGTCTACGCCCCGCATCCGGAATTCGACAGCCCCGACAAGGTGGTCAATCTGGTCACCAGCGGCATCCGCGAATACACCGACCCGTACATCCCGGTGAAGGCGGGCGACGCTTTCCGTTACGACGGCGCACCGAGCCTGGACTCCGGCGGCAAACTCGGTAACCACGGCACCCACGTCGGTGGCATTGCCGGTGGCAATCGTGACGGCGGGCCGATGCACGGCGTGGCCTACAACGCGCAAATCATCAGCGCCGACAACGGCGACCCGGGCCCGGAAGACGGCATCGTGCTGGGCAACGACGGCGCGGTGTATCAGGCAGGCTGGAACGCGTTGGTCAACAGTGGCGCACGGGTCATCAACAACAGCTGGGGCATCGGCATCACCGACCGTTTCGACAAAGGCGGGCGCGATCCGGCGTTCCCGCACTTCACCGTGCAGGACGCACAAGTGCAGTTCGACCAGATTCGCCAGATCCTCGGCACGCGTCCGGGTGGCGCGTATCAGGGCGCGATCGACGCAGCACGCAGCGGCGTGGTAACCATCTTCGCCGCTGGTAACGACTACAACCTCAATAACCCCGACGCGATGGCAGGGCTCGGCTACTTCGTACCGGAGATCGCGCCCAACTGGCTGACCGTCGCCGCCCTGCAACAAAACCCGGATGCCGCAGCGGCCGCTACCACGCCCTACACGTTGAGCACCTTCTCGTCGCGCTGCGGCTACACCGCCAGCTTCTGCGTCTCGGCACCGGGCACGCGCATCTACAGCTCGGTGCTCAACGGCACCAGCCTGGCAGACCTGACCGTCGGCTGGGCCAACAAGAACGGCACCTCGATGGCCGCACCTCACGTGGCAGGCAGCATGGCTGTGCTGATGGAGCGCTTCCCGTACATGACCGGCGCGCAGGTCGCCGACGTCCTGAAAACCACCGCCACCGACCTTGGCGCGCCGGGCGTCGACGCGCTGTACGGCTGGGGCATGATCAACCTCGGCAAGGCCATCAACGGCCCGAGCATGTTCGTCACCGAAGCGGACATTCCTGCCGAGTTTCGTATCGACGGCGCCTACGGCGACAGCCAGTTCGTGGCCGACCTGCCCGGTGTCGGCGCGATTGTCGATGCCGGCAAACCGACGCAGCGCACCTGCACCGGCCCGCAATGCGGACTGGACGTGTGGAGCAACGACATCTCCGGCCACGGCGGCCTGACCAAGCAAGGCATCGGCACCCTGGTGTTGAGCGGGGCCAACAGCTACAGCGGCCCGACCCTGGTCAATCAAGGACGCCTGGCCATCAACGGCTCTCTGGCCTCGGCCGTCACCGTCAACAACGGCGGCATTCTGGGTGGCAATGGCCGCGTCGCGTCGCTGAATGCCAACCAGGGCGGCACCGTCGCGCCGGGCAACTCCATCGGCACCTTGCAAGTGGCGGGCGACCTCAACCTGGCGCCGGGCTCGACCTACGCGGTGGAATTGTCACCCACCGCCAGCGACCGCATCGTGGTCGGCGGCACCGCGACCGTGAGCGGCGCCAACATGGCCCTGTCTCTGGAAAACGACAACCCCGCACTGCTCAGTAGCAACCAGACCCGCAGCGTTCTGGGTCAGCAGTTCAACGTGCTGCAGGCGGCTGGCGGCGTTCAGGGTCAGTTCGGTTCTGTGACCGATAACTACGCATTCCTGGACGGCAACCTGGCCTATACCGGCACCGGCGTGACCCTGGCCCTTGCACGCAATGGCGACAGCTTCGCCAGCGCCGCACAAACCGACAACCAGCGCAGCGTGGCCCAGGCCATCGAGCAACTGAGTGCGGGCAACTCGGTTTACGAGAGCATCATCCTCAGCCAGGACACGGCCAGCGCACGGCGTGCCTTCACCCAACTGTCGGGCGAGGTGCATCCGGCCATCGCCACACAACTGATCAACGACAGTCGCCAACTGCGCGACGCTGTGGGTGATCGTCTGCGCGTAGAAGGCTTGTACGACCAGCCAGCACCGGGCAGTGAAGACAATTCAGTGTGGGTCAAAGCGCTGGGTGCCTGGGGCAAAAACAGCGGCAGCAGCGACAGCGCCAGCTCGACCTCATCGCTGGGCGGCCTGCTTGCCGGTGTGGACGGCCTGATCAGCGAGCACACCCGCTTGGGCGCGATGGCCGGTTACAGCGACACCTCGCTGAACCTGGGCGACGACACCCACTCGCGGGCCTCGGCAGACAGCTACCACCTGGGCGCCTACATCGGCCACGAACAGGGCGCACTGCGCCTCACCGCAGGCGCATCGCACAGCTGGCACCGCATCGACGTGAAACGCGACCTGCAATTCGGCGCGTTTTCCGACCGTCAGAAGGTCAAGCGCGACGCCCAGTCGAGCCAGGTGTTCACCGAAGCCGCCTACCGCCTGAACCTACAACCGCTGGCACTGGAGCCATTCGCCAACCTGGCTTACGTACACTTCGACAGCGACAGCTTCACCGAAAAAGGCGGCGCCACTGCCCTTAAAGGCAGTGACGACACCCGCGACACCGTGCTCTCGACCCTGGGCATGCGCGCCGGAAACCGCTTCAACCTCAACGACACACAAAAACTGGATGTCTCCGCCACCCTCGGCTGGCAGCACAACCTGAGCGACACCTCGTCGGAACAACACCTGGCCTTCGCCAGCGCCGGCAACAGCTTCAACGTACAAAGCGTCTCCATGGACCGCGACGCCGCCGTCGTCGGCGCCCGCGCCAGCCTGGCACTGGGCAGGGATGCGCGCATCAACCTGGACTACAACGGTTTGCTGGGTGCGCGGGATAAAACCCACGGTGTGGGTCTGTCGCTGGACTGGCAGTTCTGATGGGGGATGCCTGCGGGGTGAAGTAGCCCCGCAGGCTCTAGACACCTAGCTTGCCCATCGCTCCGTATGACTATCGTGCCAATGCTCCGCGTTGGCACGCATTTCGTGACGCTCTGCGTCATATCCAAGCCATCAGGCAAATGCCTGATCACTCACAACTCCGGCTTCTGGCCGTAGGCCGTGGGGCGCACCGGTCGACGTTTCGCTGACCCGCTTCTGCCCGTAGGGCGTAGGAGCGAACTTGTTCGCGATCTGCCGGGAACCGGCAGCAAAACCTGTGCACCCGGTATATCAGGTTCAAACGAGGTCACCAGTTTCAGGGCCGCTTCGCAGCCCATCGTAGCCGTCTTCACCTACTGAAGCGCCTACGCCTTCCGTGTAGAAGCTCGTTCTCCGAATCGGTCACAGGGCTGGTATATAGATTTCATTCCTCCGCTCGGAGACGATATCCAAATTCAGCTTCACATCTTCCCCACACGCCCGAATAGGACTCAGGCAAAGGCTGTTTTTGAACAACCAACGCTGATGTACGAATTTTCCGAATTTTTGCAGGTGCCATGCGGCTCTTGGAATTTTTTGCACTTCTTCTGTTAAGTTGCTCAGGCAGAGCTGTATCAAGAATTGTCAGGGAGACACTGAATGTTCTTTTTTCACATGCTGCCCTCATGGGATGACATACGGCGAAAGCTTGACCGTGACATCGAGCCCTACAGAGGGGGCCATTTTCGCACGCATCGAAATGAACCCGTCCCGTCGCCCGCGCTGATCATTCGCCGGTTCAATTGTGTCCGGTCCGCGTTCGACCGCGCCGAATGGGAGGCTTGTCGCATACTGGGACAACGTTTCGTTGACCTCGACATCTCCAGCATCATCAAGGACTTGATCGACGTAGTCACACAGATGGCCATGATCGTCGTCGGCAGTGCTTTTGTCGGAGGGGTCGCCGGTGCAAGCGCGGGCGCACTTTTTTTCGGGGTGGGTGCTGCTCCCGGTGGTTTAATGGGCGCTGCATTAGGGGCGCAGGCCAGTACTTTCATACTGGGGATTCTTGGTCTGGAATCCATCGCTGAATCTGTCGTCGATGGCTTTCCGCGCATCATTCATTACTACACTCGCGGTATCAGCACAGCATGGCAAGGCCCCCGCGAACAAGGGTGGAGTTCCTTCATGGGAGACGACCCGGTCGCACAGAACAGTGCGGTTCAGGAAATCGCACAAGGGCACGTTGAAGTAGTGATTCTGCTATTGGGCGCGATGGTTCAGTACATCACACGCGGCCGCGGTAACGCTCGTGCCTTGGCAAATGAAATGCGGGCCAGCGCCAAAGGCGAGCGACTGGGCCAGTGGATGCTTGAGCATGAAAATGACCTGAAGAAACGACCTGATTTGCAGAGGCCGGAGCCGCGTAGGGGGGCGCTTGATAAACAGGGACCCTCATCTTCATCATCAAGCCGTCATGAACCAGAATCACCCGAACAAGGCAGGTCAGGTTCGACTTTAGATGAAAAAGAGGTTGCCGACGATAGTCCAAAGCTTTTAAATAACTATTCTGCAACTAGATTTTTTAAAGGTGATGAGGCAGTTAAACACTTTGAAAAGCACGGCTCAGAGTTGATGAGTGCGTTTGGAAAAAGTGAATATAATATTAAAAACTATTTAGATGACGCAAATCATGTGATTAGAAATGGCGATTTTGTACCTGAAATGAATGGCTATGTGAAGATGATTGGTGGTGAAGGTAGTGCTAAATATGGATTTGTAGGCGTTGATAGAACGACTGGTAATATAACAACGTTTCACGTTAAAACTGTGAGTGAGCTTGCGCGAAAGGCTCCAAGTCTAGGGTTTTCCAAATGATAATTAAAAAGTGTGAGTGGATCTCGAAAGATGCTCTGGAAGCGATGCTGACAATCGGTGATGCTGAGACTCAGTGCGTAGCCTTTTGTCATCCATGTCATATGAATGTCGGGGACATGCTGCTTGAGCCTGTCCTTGCGATATCAATAAAAAATGTAGCCAAGATGGCGGCAGGCTCTCAGCCATACGTACTACGTATTGACGATGGATTCGTTCATGAAATTCTGGCTGAGGTGGCTAGTGTTGAAAAATCGCTGGTGGTTGCGGGTGAAATCACTATTGAATTGGATGATGTACTACCCGGAGACATCAACGTCGGAGATATGATCAGTTTCTCCTGTGGACGTCTTGATGTGATTTCCTGACTTTTAAAAGTGGTATTGCCAAGATGACGATGTGTATCACGAGTCTTCGTTGCACTGCACACTCTGAATTGGACACAGAGCCTCCCAAGCATCATCACCACTTAGAGCGCTCGTTGTTATACATAAGTCTGTTTTCGATTCTGGCAGAAGGTTTAGTTCACCCCACTGGGGTTAAATCTAGTCTGCGACGTCGTTTTTTAGCCCTTTTTCCGAACTCACTCGGATTTTTGTATAGCGACAAGCGCATTCACGTGCGCCCCATATAGCGGACCCTGTGCGCTATGACAAAAACCTCACACGTCTCAAAACTCCCTCCCGCGACGTGACAAGACCCGGACAAGGACCTCACTAAAAATTGATGGCCTAGTGATGCCATGGTAAAACCTTGCAACAGACACTCGTCTGCACTCGCTAAGGAATAGCCATGAAAAAAACAGGGACAGGCTTCGTCGCCATACTCGCATTGCTCTGCGCCTTCACCGTGCAGGCCAGAGAAGCCCAGGTAACAGACGCCTCAATCGTCAAAGCCATCATCCAGGAATCCATCGACAGCTACCCCGGCAACTGCCCATGCCCCTACAACTCTGCCCGCAATGGCAGTCAATGTGGCAAACGCAGCGCGTACAGCCGCAAAGGCAGCTACGCGCCCATCTGCTACAAGGATGACGTCACGAAAGAAATGATCAACGACTACCGACGCCGCCTGAAAGACTGATCCGACGAGACACAATGGCCGTCACCCACACGGCACGGCCATCACGCCGCATTCAACCCAGCCGAGAGGCAGGCAGCACCGCCCGCCACCAAGACCTGCCCAAACGACGCGGCCGCGCCTCAACCTGCATCTGTGGATGCACCAGCATCATCGGCATATCCCGCAACCGTATCCACGGCTCGCTGTGCCAGTGCAACATGCTCACCGACAACCCCGGCCACTGCAGCAGGCTCAGGTTCGGCGTGCAGTCATCGAACGGCAGCTGCCCATCCCGCAACGCAGGCACCACCTCATTGGTAATCCATTGTCGCAACCCACGATTCTCCGCGTGATAGTGATGCACCATCATCGCATATGCACCCGACTCACTGACCATCAACTCCGGCTGTGCTTCGCCGTGCAGGTCGAGCGTGATCATCCGGTGCTGGTCGGCGTCCAGCTTGCGCAGCGTCCGCTCGTTCAATGGCCAGCCGATCATGCGACCGAGATCGCCGGCGCTGAACCAGGGTTGGTTTTCGAGGAGGAGGGCGAGGAGCTGGCGGTTGTGGCGGTGGAAGGGGGTTGGGGTGAGGGGCTTAGTCTGATTTAGGTTTGCGATGTGAAGCATCTAGGTTATCTCTACATTTTTAGCTTTTTGAGAGCTAGGCGTCGGGAGCTAAGAAACCCCAATGTAGAAAAGGCCGGACGTATTCCCCTTGCGGGTCTTGTATTGGTCCACTCCCGACATATCAGAGATTTTAGGACGCGCAGCCGAAGGCCGCAGGTACAAAAAGCCGCATTTTATCGGAAGCGGTCAGGCCGCTACATTTGAGTTTCTTGGGCGTTTCTTAGGCGCGGTGAAAGGGTATTAGGCATCAGATAGATGGACAAGGTGCTAACGCGTAGGATTTTTCTGAAAAATCGTCGTATCAAATGCTAGCGTGAGTGATGCTGAGGTCTGCGAAATCATTCGTCCAAGGCCTTCTTTAAATCCTGAAGATAGGCGCTTTTGGTTAGCTCTGGCGCCTTGAGCTGACACTCCCATATTATTATTGTGCTCCAGCCGAGCTGTCTGAGAGCTAAGATTGACTTCGCATCTCTAGCAACGTTCTTGGAAAATTTTTCTGCCCAGAATTCGGGTCTTGTCTTAGGCATCGTTGCGTACCGGCATCCCGGGTGCCGATGCCAAAAACATCCATGTACAAATATACAGGTCTTTAGTTTCGGCAGTACAATGTCGGGATTTCCAGGTAGGTCCTTCCGATGGAGCCGGAACCGAAAGCCATGAGCATGAAGAAATTTTCTCACCAACAGCTCGGGACGAGTGTTCTTCCCCCTGATACCAGACATCATTCTCGATCGCGTCGCACTGTCTACGATGTCCATTACGTTCACCCCTTGGCAGACTTGACAAATGAAAACAGTTGAACCTTTGCAGGTTGTGGACCTTTTTGCTGGTCCTGGCGGCCTTGGCGAAGGCTTTTCTTCCCTAAATAATGGAAAAAGCTTTGAGGTATTAGTCTCCGCAGAGATGGATCCGTTCGCAAGAAATACGCTGAGACTTAGGGCTTTTTACCGTGCTTTGAAAAAACAAAACCCGGATGCTTTAAAAGACTATTATAGATTTTGTGAAACAAACAGCGCTGTCCAACCATGGACAGGAGATAGTTTCGAGCAGTGGAAGTATGCTGACAGCGAAGCGCGTCAAATAAAGTTGGGCAGCATTGAGGGAAATGCAGAACTTGATGCAATACTCGAGGACAGGTTAGATACTAGCAAACCATGGGTTTTAATTGGTGGGCCTCCATGCCAAGCTTATTCTCTTGTAGGACGTGCACGGAATAAAGGAAACTCTGAATATAAAGCTGAGGACGATAGTCGCCACTTTTTGTATAGAGAGTATTTGAGAATAATTCAAAGTAAAAAGCCTGCCGTATTTGTGATGGAGAACGTAAAAGGTATTCTCTCGTCGAAAATAGCAGGAGAACAAATATTTCCCCAGATACTGAAAGATTTGTCAGATCCTGACGCTGCTTTAGGAGTTAAAACTGATAGCGGCTCTAAGTATAAGATTTTTTCATTGGCTTCCGATGATGTATATGAATCTGGGATGAATACTGATGATATTAACCTGAGCAGTTTTGTCGTTCGCTCAGAAAACTACGGGATTCCCCAGAGTCGACATCGAGTAATATTAGTCGGGATTTCTGAAGACTATGTAAGTGGATTGGACAATCTTAAGCTAGTACCAACTAAGGGTGCTACCGTAAGCGAGATGATTGGTACCTTACCACCACTTCGTAGTATCTTATCCCGAGGAAAAGATAACGCCGATGTATGGTGTGGTGACATTCTAACGCACCTAGATGGCCTGTATAAAGATTTAGCTGCATCGGGGAAGCGTGATCTTTCACTTGAAATAGAGTTGAAAATTGTAAGAGAGTCATTCTCAGGTGGGCGACTTAATAACGGTGGTTTACGGGTAAAGAAAGACAAGTTTTGGGATGGTAGTATAAAAGATAGCGGTTTAAATGAGTGGTTTCTGGATTCTCAGTTGGGGGTTTGGTTAAATCATGAAGCGCGCGGTCATATGAGCGCAGATTTAAAGCGTTATGTATATGCCGCAACATATGCTCAGGCGCACAACATATCGCCAAAAGGTCATCATCAATTCGATTTGCCGGGTTTAGCACCTTTGCACAAAAATTGGGAGACTGGAAAGTTTAGCGACCGCTTTAGGGTTCAAGTGAAAAACCAAACGTCATCCACCATCACGAGTCATATTTCCAAAGACGGCCACTATTTTATTCATTATGATCCTAATCAATGTAGGAGCTTGACAGTTAGAGAGGCTGCCCGTCTTCAAACCTTCCCAGACAATTACTTTTTCTTGGGCAACCGTACTCAGCAGTACCATCAAGTCGGTAACGCCGTCCCCCCTCTCCTAGCAAGAAAAATCGCCACCGTGATTGAGCGCATTATCGCTCAGAAAAGCACTGCCGCGGATAGATAGGATTTAAGGACGAATATGAGCTTGCGCTCCCTCTTATTTTATGAGATGAATGCTGGCGAAAGGGTGGCTCTTGACATTAGGTGCAAAACTCCTTTTTTTGGGGGCGAAGCACCCGGATCATGCATATGAGGACATGGAATGTTGAATAGAAGAGTGTCTACTAACAGTGCATTTTATTTGGCGCACTGGTTATGAGAGAGATTGATAACCCGCCTAATGCAGCATCACTTCTCGAATCCATGCGGTCTATTGGCTATACATTGGAATCTGCTTTGGCAGATCTGATAGACAACAGTATTTCAGCGCAAGCTAAAACTATAAATATTGAATTTAGGCCATATGACGATCCTTATGTAGCGTTGATCGACGATGGCATTGGAATGTCTTCCGACGTCCTTCACAATGCGATGAGACATGGAAGCACGAGTCCTATCTATGAGCGAAAGTCTGATGATATGGGTCGGTACGGGCTGGGTCTTAAGACTTCATCCCTGTCTCAATGCAGGCGTCTGACTGTAGTTTCAAAACATGAAGGGTGCGTAAGTGCATTTTGTTGGGATCTAGACGTTGTAATCGATAAGGGTACTTGGGTAATGCTGGCTCTTGATCCCGCGGATTATGAAGTTCTTCCGCATTACGATGAGCTGAGCAAACAAGATTCTGGTACTGTCGTGCTTTGGCAGAATCTAGATAATTTGGTTGTAGGCGAAAGGTCTGTTGAGTCTGCCCTAGGCGAAAAAATGCTATATGTGCGAGACCATCTTTCTTTGGTGTTTCACAGGTTTATTTCAAGTTATCATACAAAACAGCGCTTGAGCGTTTTTTTGAATGGTGCTCCCTTACAGGCGATAGATCCTTTCTGGGCCGATCATAAAGCAACTCAGATATTAGATGAAGATAATTTTACAATTTCGGGGCAACGGGTTTCGGTAAAGCCTTATATATTGCCGCACGTTAATAAAATGTCTTCTTCAGAAGTACTTCATGCTGGGAGAAGTGAAGGAATAAAAGCGCAGCAGGGCTTTTATATTTACCGGAATAAAAGGCTTATTATATGGGGTACTTGGTTTCGACTGGCGAAAAAAGATGAGCTGAGTAAGCTGGCTCGAGTCAGAGTCGATATCCCAAATTCATTAGATTATTTGTGGACATTGGATATAAAAAAGTCCGCTGCGCATCCTCCTGAAGCGGTAAGAATTAATCTAAAGAGGACAGTAGAAAGAATCAGAGAGGCCAGTGGTAGAACTATTAAATTTAAGGGCAGGAAGGTTGAGGGCTCAAAGACGTCTCCCGTCTGGCATGAGGTTATTGCTAGAGGAGGGGTGCGTTACGATATAAATCGTGAGTATCCGATGATTGTTGAATATAGGAATAGCTTGGAAGCATCTAATGTTCCGTTATTTGATTTGTTGTTGAGTGTGATTGAGAATTCGTTTCCAGCGGAAGCTTTGTATTCGCAAATGGCAGGAGATATTCGCTCTGGATTTAACGATGATGAATCGATGGAGCGATTGAGAGAGCTAGTTGGAAATCTTTTTTCCCAACTGCCTAAAAATTCGGATGCACGTTCTAGGCTGTTGTCGACTTTGCATTTGCTTGAGCCATTCAGTTTACATCCAAATTTAACTAAAGATATTGTAAAGGAATATGAATTATGAGCAGTGATGCCAGATATCAGTTGTCACCTAATGGTCGCAGATTAGAGTTGGGTGTTATTACTGCATTAACAGTTGATGGTATTCCTACTGAGCTTGAGATTCTTGAGCTTGCGACCTGCTTGAGAGCGATACCTATATACGCAGTTTCAGATTTCGAATTCGAAAACGTTATAAAAAGATTACATGTTGCTCTAACTTTGGATATGGGCTTAGGCAGCTACGTTTATGATGAGCATAACCCTTGGCTACGAGCGCGAAAGGCTGACATTGATCCTTTCTATTGGGAGCGTTACCAAGCTGATCTGCTCAAGCAGGGGTGGGGGCCAAAAGTTGTCAGCTCTTTAGACAAGGTTACTGATGAGATACTGGACTTATTAGGTAATCCCAAAGATTCTGTTGGGTGGCCTCGTCGGGGGCTTGTGATGGGCGATGTTCAGTCCGGTAAAACTTCAAACTATACTGGGTTGATATGTAAGGCTGCGGATGCAGGGTACAAACTTGTTATTTTGCTCACTGGAACGTTAGAAAGTCTGAGGAGACAGACTCAAGAACGGCTTGATTCAGGTTTCGTAGGCTTGGATAGTTCTGGTGTTGTAAATAATCGAAAGCGTCATCGTAAAGAAATTGGTGTTGGGCTTATCGATGCTGCCAGGTCCGCAGGCGTTTTTACATCTACCGTTGGAGATTTCAAGGCCGCAACTGTAAATCAGTTGGGTTTCAAGCTTAAAGACTATAAAGAGCCTGTTCTTCTGGTAGTTAAAAAGAATAAAAGAATATTGGAGAATCTTGCTGACTGGTTAGTCACCTTTAATGCTAGTGGATCTGGCAATATAGATTTGCCGCTTTTGCTTATAGATGATGAAGCTGATAACGCATCTATTAATACTAACCCCAAAAAAGCTACTGCGATTAATTCGGGTATCAGGGGCTTACTTAAGGTTTTTCCGCGCTCCAGTTATGTAGGCTTTACTGCAACTCCTTTTGCTAATGTCTTCATAAATCCAGATACTACAACCGAAATGGAGGGCGATGATCTCTTTCCAAGAGACTTCATATATGCATTAGATGCGCCATCCAACTATGTTGGCGCACATCGGATATTTGGTGATAATGCAGATTTAAAGTGTGTTGAGCCTATTTGGGATGCGGAAGAGTATTTTCCAAAGGGGATGTCTTCTGACAGTGTCATCGATGCTGTCCCTGACAGTATGCTTGAAGCGGTGTCGTGTTTTTTTATAATAAACACGATTATGGATCTTCGTCCTGGAACGCCTAAGCACAGATCAATGCTGGTAAATGTTAGTCACTTCACGCATGTTCAGAACCAAATTAGAGATATCTTGGATCATGAGGTTAGACTGATGCAGTCTGACATAAGAAACTATGCCTCGCTTTCAACAACAGAAGCATTACGTAATGACTCTATTCGAAAGTTACACGCTTGTTACAATAAGTTCTACAGCGGTCTAAATATACCTTGGGCTAAAATTCAAGCCGGATTGACTGCAGCTAATTTGCCTATACAGGTCGTAGCAGTCAATCAGAAAAGTGGTCCTGCAAGCTTGGATTACTCATCTTATAAAGAGTATGGATTAAGGGTAGTTGCTGTAGGTGGGAATAGTCTTGCTAGGGGGTTGACTCTTGAAGGGCTTTGTATTAGTTACTTCTTCCGTGGTACGCAGATGTACGATGCTCTGCTCCAGATGGGGAGATGGTTCGGGTATAGAACAGGATACGAAGACCTATTTAAGATATGGATGTCCAATGAAACCTTTGATTTCTACTCTCATATATCTCAAGCTACTGATGAGCTTAGAGGAGAGGTCAGGCGGATGCAGATCTCTCGGCTTAAACCAATAGATTTTGGACTGAAAGTCAGATCCCATCCTGAGTCGCTACTGATCACCGCAAAAAACAAGATGC
Source organism: Pseudomonas sp. MEJ108 (assembly GCF_030208985.1). Lineage (NCBI taxonomy): Bacteria > Pseudomonadati > Pseudomonadota > Gammaproteobacteria > Pseudomonadales > Pseudomonadaceae > Pseudomonas > Pseudomonas sp. MEJ108. Next base: position 21,545 of record NZ_JARVSW010000009.1, on the reverse strand, counting down.
GTTACACTGATGAAATCGTACAAACAATATCTATTTCTCAAGAGAGTTTAGAGTCGCCTAGGCTGCTAAAAGATCCTGCCATTCTCATTGGTAATTATAAAGCTGCACAAAGTTTTGTCCTTGAAGTTATGAGTAATAATGTACGGGAGGAGGCAAAGTTTCCCATCTGGTACGGAGTTTCAAAAGCGCTCATAGTGAAATTTTTGAGATCGTTTGTAAATCATCCTTTAAGCGTAAAACTGCAAACCTCGAGTTTAGCTGATTTTATTGAGAAGTCTGACGATGATAAGCTTAGAAAATGGGAGGTCGCGATCCCTAGTGGAGAAGGTGGTAGTTATGATTTTGTCCCTGGGCTCACTGTAAAACCAAGACGACGCAATATAACTGAAGACGAATCCATCCGCGCTTTGTTGATTAATGGTAGCAAATTACGAGTCGGTTCTGCTGCTGATGAAAAAATAGGATTAACTTCGTCAGAGATTGAAAGTGTAGAAGCTTTATTTCGTTCGGACTCTAGGAATAAATCAAAGACTGTTCCAGGTAGTAAATATACTGCGGTTCGCCAAAGACCGTTATTGCTTCTCCACCTGATAAATTCAAAAAGCACCGATAGTAACGCTACATCTTTTACTCCCCAAGGATGCGACGCATTGGTAGCGATCGGTCTCAGTTTTCCCGAACTAGACATGGCAAGTCATCGAATTGCTTATAGGATCAACCTTGTTGAGCTGAGAAATATACTTTCAGGGGATACTTCTAGCATTGAGTCAGACGATGAGGATGAGGATGAGGATGACCAAGACGATGAATAACTCAGTGTTTCTTTGGAGTTCAACTTCGTCGGGTTCTTCGGAAAAATTAGGCGCCGGCTTCAGTAGGGTAGACGCTTCCCACTCACTGGACTTTTATCTTGGTTTCGACAAAGATGGCAGGCACACGTTACTCTTGATCTGTAATAGTCGACCGGATTTTCAAAGCGACTTGAAACTGGTACGAGTGAAGTGCGTGGCACGTGATGACGGCCGCTGGTCATTATTCCTGATGCTCGAAGATATTGCTCTACTTGAAATATTCTCTTTGCTATGTAGCGACTTAATAGAGTCATCACGTGATATTCCTAACATAGAAGAAGCGTTAGGGTTTGTCTTGCAGAGATTGGCTAGTTGGCGGTTACTTTTCGAAAGAGGTGATTTAGGTCTTTTGTCGGAGTCAGAAATCAGAGGTCTATGCGGTGAATTATTATATCTGCACGATTTAACCGAAATCTATGGTTGTAGCTTATCTGTAGCGAGTTGGGTGGGGCCTTACTTGGCTGATCAGGACTTTCAGATGGACACTATCGCATGGGAAGTAAAAACTTTGCGACCAGGTATTTCTGATATATTTATTTCGTCGGAGCGACAACTCGACTCGTCAGTACGAGAAATAGTACTAGTTGTGTATGAAGTAGCTAACTGTTCCACTATGTCTGTAGGTGCCTTTACATTGAACTCTTTAGTAAAAAAGCTTAGGGCATCAATCAAAGCTTCTTATGATTCGAGAGTTGTGTTTGATAAAGCACTATTCAGGGCAGGGTATATAGAACGCTCTGAGTATGATGAAATAAACCTTGTTGTAAGGGAGGTTTCTAGTTATAGCGTAGGCCTAGGATTTCCTTGTATCACCAAGGCGATGCTGCCAAATGGCATTAGTGAAACAAGGTATAAGCTGGATATTTCGCTGTGTGAGACTTTCAAAGTCTCTGTCGCCTGAGCTGGAGAGTAGATAATGAATTTGGAAGACTTTCATCGAGAGTTTATCGAAACAGTTAGGGCCAGAGCTGAATCAACGAAAGATTTTATTCGTGCAGTGTTTGTTGATGACTGCGGTGATCGTCTTATAGATGCTGAGGAGTTTTTTTCTTTTGAGAGTTGCCGTTTTGAGGGTGTAGGCATCAAAAAGAGAAAGCTACGTGTAGATGGCTACTATTACGATGATGCTGATAGTTCTCTAACTTTAATGGTGGCCGAGTTCTTTAATGATGACGAAATGGGAACATTCGTTACTCAAGACGTAAAACGTGCTTTTGAACAACTTCGCTCCTATTTAGAGGAGGCTCTGAATGGATCTTTAACTGACGGATCAGTTGATGAGAGTAATCCTGGATACGGTCTGGCTTGTGACTTGATGGATTGGCATTCAAAGATTACAAGATATAAATTTTATTTTGTTACTGATAGGGTTTCAAAAAGTAGACAGAAGGATTGGTTTGAAGAAGAAGTTAAAGATGTTCCTGTGGAGCTGCATATCTGGGACATAGCTCGCTTTCATTCTGCGTACGTGTCCGCTACTGGACGAGATGAGCTTTCTGTGGATTTTTGTACCGCCGATAGCCCTGGCCTGCCATTTCTAGCCGCAGTCCAGTCCGGCGACGAGTATGATGCTTATCTGTGTATGATATCTGGAGATTCTTTGGCGGATATCTATGATAAGTACGGTAGTAGATTGTTAGAGGGTAATGTTCGGACTTTTCTAAGCACCAAAGGCAAAGTGAATTCTGCTATACAAAATACCATACGTCATCGTCCGGAAATGTTTTTTGCTTTCAATAACGGTATAGCCGCCACTGCTGAAAACGTCGTAATCCAAGAGACCCCAGCGGGATTACGTATAACAAATGTTACTAATCTACAGATCGTTAATGGTGGGCAAACTACCGCTTCGCTCGCCTATGCAAAGCGTGGATCTTCAGGAAAGAAGGATTTTGCTGATCTTTCTAACGTAATGGTCCAGATGAAGTTGTCAATTCTCTCTCCCGAGCGGGTTGGTATGCTCACGCCGGAAATCGCTAGATATGCCAACAGTCAGAATAAGGTAAGTGACGCTGATTTTTTTTCAAATCACCCCTATCACATCCGACTGGAGGAGTTTTCTCGCCGTATTTTTACTTCCCCTATCGGTGGGGCTCAGCATGGCACGCACTGGTTCTATGAACGTGCCCGTGGACAGTTTGCGAATGAGCAAGCTAAGCTTACAGCTGCCCAAAAAAATCAGTTTCTTATTCAAAATCCCAAATCACAGTTGTTTAATAAAACTGACGTGGCCAAATATGAAAATAGTTGGCGAGAAATGCCTCATAAAGTAAGTATGGGGGCTCAAAAGAACTTCATGCTTTTTGCAGATGTTATTTCTAAGCTCTGGTCTAATGATGGAAAAAATTACAATGAAGATTATTTTCGCTCGCTTGTTTCGTTGGCTATAATATTTAAAAGGTTAGAGGCACTTGTAAGCCAGCAACCTTGGTACCAAGGAGGTTACAGAGCTAACATTGTGACTTATACGGTTGCCAAGCTGCATAATATGATATCCGAACAAGCGTTAGGGAAGCAGTTAGATCTTCGTGCGATTTGGGATCTGCAATGCGTTCCAGAATGGCTTGTCAGTCAGCTCGTAGTAGTTGCTAAATGTGTTTTTGAAGTTTTAACTGATTCTGAGCGACCTAAAGATAACGTGACTGAATGGGCTAAAACACAAGCCTGTTGGGAGCAGGTTAAACTGCTTGATATACCGTTTAAAAACGACTTCTATGAAAGACTCGTCGATGTGAGCTCGGTGGTTGATGAAGGTAAGAAGTCCAGAAAAACTCAAAAAACCGATGATGGAATTGAAATTCAGATTCAGGTTGCTAGTGTGCCTGGCGCGGAGTGGAATCGAATGCTTAATTGGGGAGGGAAGCATAACCATCTAACGCCTAAGCAACACAGTCTTTTAATGATAGCTTCTCAAATACCTAAAAAGTTGCCCACTGAGAAGCAATGTATCGAGATATGGAAAATTCGTGATGCGATGATCAATGAAGGATTCATTGCTATGTGATTTTCTTAACGTTTTAGGCTCTTGTCATTATTCGGGTTTATATAGAGAAAAAGGCCAAGAAACTTTTGCTAATTGGCCTTTTCACTTCAAACCTTAAACCTTAAACCTTAAACCTTAATCCCAGCTCAACGCCCCACCTGTCTGATACTCAATAACCCGAGTGCTCAAAGAAATTCCTCTCTTTCTTCAAGGCGATGATCTCGCTCATCCAAGGGAACGGGTTGGTCGTCTCTGGACACTTTTCCTTCAAGCCAATCTAGCTCAGGCGGCGGTTAGCGATGAAATTCAGATAGTCCTCCATCATCGCTGCGTTCATGCCGAGTACGCTGCGGGGCATGGTGTCGCGGGCGTATTCGATTTCCAGCTGGGTGCGTTGCTGGATCATCTGTGCGCACGTTGCGCACGGGGGACTCTATGGTCTGATGCCGCTAACGGGCTACTTGGGCACGGGGGCGCCTACTGACTTCGGACTGTTCAGCGTGACAGGCTTCAATGAAACCAAGCGGCTGGCCAGCCAATCGAGCAGCGCCTTGAGCAAAGTTCAAACCCCGAGCCCACCGATCAATCCAGCGCCTCCAGGTAAGGTTATATGCCCGCTTTTTGCTGTGACAAATGAAGCGAAAACGGTTTATTGAATGCGGGATGGTTGCACTGGTAATGCGGGACAAGCACTTCATTTGTGTTTTTCTCTTTGTAAGTGTCAACGCTATTATTGCAGGTCTAGCAGCTTATCCGGGGTCAGCGTCTTTTTTCGTCGGTTCGGGCCGTTCACGACTTAGGGGGAAATATAGAGAAACCCGCAGGCCGGAAGTATCAAGGTGCTACTAGCCGGTACTGTGGGCACATCGATGACATTCTCCCAGGCCCCTATGGCAGTCATGCAGACAGGGCAAGCCAGGTTCTGACAACCGGTTTATCTGCGACAAACTTGTGCTGTAACTACCGAGTTCTGTAGGGAACCTGGTCAGCACTACAGGAATTCGGCAGGGCCGCGAACATCGTCACTCGGCTCCCGAAAGGATATTAAAATCAGGGATGTTTACGCATGACGTCGTCACATCAACACGTATCGAACAACTCCAATGTCTCGTATGAACTATCCTCAGTACAGCAGGGTATCTGGCTCGGTCAAATAGCGAATTCGGACATACCGCTGTACAACATCGGCATGACGCTGGAGATCAAAGGTGATCTCGATATTCCGATGTTCGAGAAGGCTATCAAGCTCGTTGCCAAGCATAACGATGCGCTACGGCTTGCCTTGTTCCAAGAGGGTGATATAGCCCGGCAGAGGGTGCTGCCATCTGTCGATATCACACTCGCGCTCGTCGATTTTTCAGACTACGGTGACAGTGTCGAGCGAGCGCAGGAATACCTTCAACACGCATTTTCCCGACCGTTCAATCCATTGGAAGGCATTCTTTGGGAGGCGCAGCTCGTACGGTGCAGTGCATCCCGTCACTACTGGCTGGGCCGCTACCATCATTTGGTCATGGACGGCGCAGGGGTGACGCTGTTTTGCCATGCAGTCGAGAAGGCCTACAACAATTTACTGGTGGGCATCGACGCGTTCGAGGAAGGCCCTTCCTACAGCGACTTCTTGGCCAAAGACCAGGCCTATCTGAATTCGCCGCGCCTGGAGCGTGACCGGTCGTTTTGGCGCGAACGTTACGCACATATACCGCCATCCCTGCTGCAGTGGTCCGGCGACCATGCCGTGGGTTCGATGTGCAAGAGCGGTCATATTCGCTCGACGATCAAGCGTGACCTGTTCAATGCTGTGGCCGCGGTTGCCACCGAGCATGGCCTTTCTCCTGTCACGGTATTCTTTGCAGTCGTCAGTGCCTATTTTTCACGCGTCGGTGGTGCAGAAGAAGTCATCATCGGCATGCCCCTGCATAACCGCACGACGGCCCGCCAGAAGCAGACGATCGGGATGTTTTCTTCTGTCATCCCGGTCGGCGTACGGGTTGACCCCAATCGTTCCCTGCTCGAATTGATGGGCGATGTGGCCGCCGAATTGCGACGCTGCTACCGCCACGAGCACTTCCCGATTGCCGAACTGAATCGTGCTCTGAATATTGGCCATTCCAGGCGCAAGCAGATCTTCGATATCACGCTTTCATTCGAAAAATTTGACGCAGACTTTGTCTTTGGCGGCGCCCCTTCGAAGGCGATCAGGATGTACAGCGGCTTCGATCAGACGCCGCTCTCAATCGCTATCTGTGATTACTATTCGGATGAAGATGTAGTCGTTGACTTCAACTTCAATCTGGCCTGCTTTCGCCCGGACGAAGTTGAGCGGATTCGGGACCGCATTACGCTGCTCCTGGAGTCGGTTGCCGCTCATGAATCGACGCCGATTGGCCAGCTTGCGCTTATGGGGAAAGCGGAACGCCGGCAAGTGCTTGTCGAGTTCAACGCGACACATCAGGCCTTGCAACAGGATCTATTGGTCCATCAGCTTTTCGAACAGCAAGCGCAGCAGCAGCCTCAAGCGCTTGCACTGGTCTGCGGCGACCAGCGTGTGACCTACGCTGAACTCAGCGAACGCAGCAATCAGGTGGCTGATGTCTTGCTGTCGCTGGGCATTGCTCCGGACGACCGTGTAGCGATCTGTGTGGAGCGCAGTGTGGAGATGGTGGTGGGCTTGCTGGGGATTCTGAAGGCGGGCGGTGCCTACGTGCCGCTGGACCCTGGGTATCCGCCGGAGCGGTTGCGCTACATGCTGGAGGACAGCGCGCCGGTGGCGGTGCTGGTGCAGCGTACGACCCGGGACTTGCTAGGTGCGCTGGCGATGCCGGTGCTGGATCTGCAAAGCGTGAACCGGGCGGCTGAAGCCGAGCATGACTGCGTGTTGCCGACGGTCGCGCCACAGCACCTGGCTTATGTGATCTATACCTCGGGTTCGACCGGCCAGCCCAAGGGCGTGATGATCGAGCACCGCAATCTCGTGAACCTAGTGGCCTGGCATTGCGAGGCGTTCAATCTGACCCATCGCAAGCGGGTTTCGAGCGTGGCGGGCGTCGGTTTCGATGCTTGCGTCTGGGAACTATGGCCAGCGCTGTGCGTGGGAGCCAGCCTGTCGCTGTTGCCTGGACAAGCGCTTGGCAATGATGTCGATGTGCTGCTGGGATGGTGGCGTCGGCAAGAACTGGATGTGAGCTTCTTGCCTACGCCGATTGCCGAGATTGCGTTCGCCCAAGGGATCGAGCCGGCGTCGCTGCAAACGTTGCTGATCGGTGGAGACCGGTTGCGTCAGTTTCCCAATCCGGATAGTCGGGTTGCGCTGATCAACAACTATGGTCCGACCGAGACCACGGTTGTGGCCACATCCGGTCTGGTCGATGCAACGCAGTCGGTATTGCACATAGGCCGTCCGATAGCCAATACGCAGGTTTACCTGTTGGATGCGCACGGCCAGCCGGTACCCATCGGGGTGAGCGGCGAGATTTATATCGGCGGCGCAGGGGTTGCCCGGGGTTATCTGAACAGGCCGGAACTGACGGCGGAGCGTTTTCTGGATGACCCGTTCAGTGCCGAACTGGCGGCGCGGATGTACAGGACCGGCGATCTGGGACGCTGGTTGGCGGACGGCAATATCGAGTACCTGGGGCGCAATGACGATCAGGTCAAGCTCCGGGGAGTTCGTATCGAGCTGGGCGAGATCGAGGCGCAACTGAGACAGATCGCGGACATCAGGGACGCGGTGGTGATTGCCCAGGAGGATACGCCGGGTGAAAAGCGTCTGACGGCGTATTACACGATGCAGGAAGCTGCACAGGCGATTACGGCACAGACGTTACGTGCTGCCTTGCAGGCGAGGCTGCCGGAATACATGGTGCCGGCGGCGTATGTGAAATTGTCCGAATGGCCGCTGACACCGAACGGCAAGCTGGATCGGCGGGCATTGCCGGCGCCGGGGGACGACGCTTATGCCAGTCGTGACTACGAGGCGCCGGCAGGCGAAGTCGAGCGTGCGCTGGCGGATATCTGGCAGGAGCTGCTCGGTGTTGATCGGGCGGGGCGCAATGATCACTTCTTCGAGCTGGGTGGGCATTCGCTGCTGGCGATGAGGCTTATCTCCCTGGTCCGGCAGCGTTTGAACGTGGAGTTGGAACTGGCCGCGTTATTCGCCCATCCGCAGCTCGAGGCGCTTGCCTGCGTGGTGGCGCAGGCACAAAACAATACGTTGCCGCAGATTGTGCAAACGTCACGAGAGGCGCGACTGCCGCTGTCGTTTGCTCAGCAACGGTTGTGGTTTCTGGCGCAAATGGAAGGTGCCAGCGCTGCTTACCACATACCGGCGGGGCTGCGCATCGTCGGCGCGCTGGATGAGGCGGCCTTGCAGCGTGCGTTGAACCGCATTGTGGCGCGTCACGAAGTACTGCGCACAACGTTTGTCCAGACCGGGGATCAGGCCGTAGAGCTGTGCATCCATCCCGAGGAAACAGGCTGCCCGTTGCGCAAGTACGATCTCACGACGCATGCCGATAGCTCGAGTGAGTTGGCACGACTGATTAACGAAGAAGCCATTGGGCGCTTCGATCTTCAGCAGGGACCGCTGATTCGAGGGAGTCTGGTTCGGCTGAGCGATGCAGAGCATGTGTTGCTGTTGACGATGCACCACATCGTATCGGATGGCTGGTCGATGGGCGTGTTGACGCGCGAGTTGGGAGCACTCTACGCGAGCGGTTGCCAAGCTGAGGCAGACCCGTTGCCGCAGTTGTCGATCCAGTACGCGGACTATGCGGTGTGGCAACGAGGCTGGTTGAGCGGCGCGGTATTGCACAAGCAAAGTACCTACTGGCAGACCGCTCTACTCGATGCGCCGGCATTGCTGATGTTGCCCTCTGATCGTGTCCGTCCGGCGCAGCAGGACTATACGGGCGATGCGGTGCCCGTGGTGCTGGATGCGACGCTGAGCCACGAGCTCAAGGCGCTGAGTCGGCGGCACGGCACGACCCTGTTCATGACATTGCTGGCGGGCTGGGCGACGGTATTGAGTCGTTTGTCGGGGCAGGATGAGGTGGTGATCGGTTCGCCGGTGGCGAACCGGATGAGCGCTGAGGTCGAGGGCCTGATCGGGTTTTTTGTCAATACCCTGGCGTTGCGCGTGAATGTGTCGAACGATCCGACGGTCGAGACATTGCTGAGTCGCGTCAAGGCCTGCACGCTGGAGGCGTATGAACACCAGGATCTGCCGTTCGAGCAGGTGGTGGAGTTGCTCAAGCCGGTGCGCAGCTTGTCCCATAGCCCGCTGTTCCAGGCGATGCTGTCGTGGCAGAACACGCCGCCGGCAGAACTGGCGTTGGCGGGGCTGGAGCTAACGCTGCTGGATTCGGTAGCACGCACCACCAAGTACGATGTGTCCCTCGACTTGGCGGAGGTGGAGGGACGGATCGTCGGTTCGCTGGAATATGCGACGGCGCTGTTCGACCGCGAGACGGCCCAACGCTACGTGGCGTATCTGGAACGGGTGCTGCGTGCGATGGTCGAGAACGAGCGCCAGGTGGTGGGCGCGATCGAGCTTTTGGGCGAAACCGAACGTCGGCAAGTGCTTGTCGAGTTCAACGCGACACATCATGCCTGGCAACAGGATCTATTGGTCCATCAACTTTTCGAACAGCAAGCGCAGCAGCAGCCTCAAGCGCTTGCACTGGTGTGCGGCAACGAGCGTGTGACATACGCGGACCTCAACGAACGCAGCAATCAGGTGGCTGATGTCTTGCTGTCACTGGGCATTGCTCCGGACGACCGCGTGGCGATCTGTGTGGAACGCAGTGTGGAGATGGTGGTGGGCTTGCTGGGGATCCTGAAGGCGGGCGGTGCCTACGTGCCGCTGGACCCTGGGTATCCGCCGGAGCGGTTGCGCTACATGCTGGAGGACAGCGCGCCGGTGGCGGTGCTGGTGCAGCGTACGACCCGGGACTTGCTGGGGGCGCTGGCAATGCCGGTGCTGGATCTGCAAAGCGTGAACCGGGCGGCTGAAGCCAAGCATGATCGTGTGTTGCCGACGGTCACGCCACAGCACCTGGCTTATGTGATCTATACCTCGGGTTCGACCGGTCAGCCCAAGGGCGTGATGATCGAGCATCGCGCCATTGTGAACCGCCTGTTGTGGGCACAGGACCAATATCGGCTGAGTCGCGAAGACCGCGTCTTGCAAAAGACACCGTTCGGTTTTGACGTGTCGGTCTGGGAATTTTTTCTACCCTTGCTCGCGGGTGCGCAATTGGTGATCGCGCGTCCGGGAGGTCATCAGGACCCCGAGTATCTGGCCGGGTTGATCGCAGACTCGGGTGTCACGATATTGCATTTCGTACCGTCCATGTTGCAGAGCTTCCTCAATCAGGCTGGCCCGCTGGCCTGTAGCACATTGCGGCAGGTGTTCTGTAGCGGCGAGGCGTTGCCCTATAGTTTGCAAAAGCACTTCGAGCAACGCTTTGCACATGCGCAATTGCATAACCTGTATGGCCCCACTGAAGCCGCTGTCGACGTCACCTACTGGCACTGTGTGCCCGACCTGCATGCGGGGATCGTGCCGATCGGCCGGCCGGTCGCCAATACCCTGATGTATCTGCTGGACCCGCACATGCAACCGGTCCCGGTTGGCGTCTGCGGCGAGATTTATATCGCGGGTATACAGCTCGCGCGCGGCTATTTGAATCGTGATGCGCTGACCGCAGAGCGGTTCGTGAAAGACCGTTTCAGCAACGACCCGACGGCGCGGATGTACAGGAGCGGCGATTTGGGTCGTTGGCTGGCGGACGGCAATATCGAATACCTGGGACGCAACGACGATCAGGTCAAGCTCCGTGGCTTCCGTATCGAACTGGGCGAGATTGAGGCGCAGCTGGCTGGGTGCCCTGGTGTCGGAGAGGCGGTGGTGATTGCCCGGGAAGACACGCCGGGTGATAAACGTCTGATCGCGTATTACACGACGCGAGAAGCGAAAGAGACTATTGCGGTGCAGACGCTACGGGCGGCCTTGCAGGCGAGTCTTCCGGAGTACATGGTGCCGGCCGCGTATGTGAAATTGCCGGGGTGGCCGCTGACACCTAACGGCAAGCTGAATCGCCGGGCGTTGCCTGTGCCGGAGGCTGACGCTTATGTGAGCCGCGGCTACGAAGCGCCGTGCGGGACGGTCGAGAGGGCGCTTGCCGAAATCTGGCAAGAGCTGCTTGGTGTCGAACGGGTGGGTCGCCACGATCACTTCTTCGAGCTGGGTGGGCATTCGCTACTGGCCGTCAGTCTGATGGGCCGGATGCGTCAAGCGGGACTGTCGGCGGATGTGCGGATGCTGTTTGCCCAGCCAACCCTTTCGGCGTTTGCCGAGGTATTGGGTAACGGTCATCAGGTGGAAGTACCCGCCAACGGAATCGTGGTCGGGTGCACACGAATTACACCGTCGATGTTACCGCTCGCGGACCTGAGCGAGGACGCCATCGAGCGGATTGTGCGTGCTGTGCCAGGCGGGACGGCGAACGTCCAGGATATCTATGCACTGGCGCCACTGCAGGAAGGGGTGTTGTTCCACCACCTTGCGTCGGTCGAGGGTGATCCCTATTTGCTAAATACGCGTTTTGCGCTGCCAAGCGAAGATCACTTGAAGGCGTTTGTGCGGGCACTTCAGGGCGTGATTGCCAGGCATGACATCTTGAGAACAGCAGTGCTGTGGGAGGGGCTTGACGAGCCGGTTCAGACAGTCTGGCGCGAAGCGCCATTGGCCGTGGAGGCGTTGGCGCTGAAGGCGGCCGACGGAGACATCGAACAGCAACTCCAGGAGCGCTTCGACCCCAGGCATTTTCGGCTGGATTTGACGAAAGCGCCCTTGATGAAGATGGCTTACGCCTACGACGAAGCGAATAGTCGCTGGGTGGCGATTCTGCTGTTTCACCACATGGTGCTGGACCATATGGCGCTGGAAGTGGTGCAACGTGAGGTGCAGGCGGATCTGCTGGGGCAGGCAGCCGGCCTGCCGGATTCGGTACCCTATCGCAATCATGTGGCGCAGGCGCGATTGGGCGTAAGCCAAGCGGCGCATGAAGCGTTCTTCCAGGAAATGCTCGGTCAGGTGACAGAACCGACGCTGCCATTCGGTTTGCACGATGTGCAGGGCGATGGTCGGGACATCAAGCAAGCCAGGCAGGCGGTGTCCGCAGATCTGGCGGGCAGGATCCGTCGGCAAGCCAAAAGTCTGGGCGTTAGTGCTGCCAGCCTGCATCATCTGGCCTGGGCGCAGGTGCTGGGGCGCACGTCGGGCCGGGAAGACGTGGTATTCGGTACGGTGTTGCTGGGACGCATGCAGGGGGGCGATGGCGCCGACCGCTCGTTGGGGATGTTCATCAACACCTTGCCGTTGTGCCTGAACGTCGGTGAGCAAGGCGTGCGTGAGGGGGTGAAGGCCACGCATGCCCGCCTGACCGCGCTGCTCGGTCACGAACATGCGTCGTTGGCGCTGGCGCAACGCTGCAGCGCCATTGCTCCGCCGTTGCCGCTGTTCAGCGCGCTGCTGAATTACCGCCACAGCGCCGAGCCGCAAGTCTCGGAGCAGGGAGACCGCGCCTGGGGCGGAATCGAGGTCCTGGGCTGGAATGAGCGAACCAACTATCCGCTGACACTGGCTGTGGACGATCTGGGCGAGGGCTTTGCCCTGACCGTTCAAGCCACGGCGGGGATCGATCCGCAGCGGGTATGTGCTTACATGGAGACGGCGCTGGAGAGTCTGGTCGATGCGCTGGAACACTCACCTGAGTCGTTGCTGCGCAGTCTGGAGATGCTGCCGCGATCCGAGCGTCAGTTGCTGCAGGAGTGGAATGCGACGGCCGTGGATTACCCGCAAGGCGCCTGCGTCCATCAGTTATTCGAAGCGCAAGTGGAAAAGACGCCAGAAGCGATTGCGCTGGTATTTGAGGCGCGCACATTCACTTATGCGCAACTGAATGCGCGCGCCAACCAGTTGGCGCATCATCTGATCGGCCTGGGCATCGGGCCGGATGACCGGGTGGCGATCTGCGTAGAGCGCAGCCCGGAAATGGTGGTGGGCTTGCTGGGGATCCTGAAGGCGGGCGCTGCTTACGTGCCGCTGGACCCGGCGTATCCGGAGCAGCGGTTGCGCTACATGCTGGAAGACAGCGCGCCGGCGGCGGTGCTGGTGCAGAGTGCGACCCGGGCGTTGCCGGGCGAGTTGGCGGTGCCGCTGCTGGACCTGGAAGGCGGGTGCTGGGAAGCTGAGGCTGACCATGATCCAGTGGCGCGAGCCGTCAAGCCGGATCATCTGGCCTATGTGATCTATACCTCAGGCTCGAGCGGCCAACCCAAGGGCGTGTTGATCGAGCAAAGGGGCTTTCTAAACCTGATGCACTGGTATCTGGCCGAGCTGAAACTGGCTTCCGATGATGCCGTGCTGCTTGTTTCCTCCTATAGCTTCGATCTGACGCAAAAAAATATTCTCGGTCCGTTATTGGTCGGTGGAACACTGCACCTGGCCAGAGAGGCTTTCATTCCCGAAGTGCTGCTGGAGCAGATTCAACGCGAGTGTATTACCCACATCAATCTTTCACCCAGTGCGTTCAACACACTCATCGATGCAAACGATTCAAGACAGCTCGACAGCATTCGCCGGGTGGTACTGGGCGGAGAGCCTATTCAAGTCGCCAGGCTGGAAATGCTTCCCGAGCCGAGGCCCGAATTCATTAACAGTTACGGGCCCACGGAGTGTAGCGACGTGGTGGCCTGGCACAGACTGATTGACGATATCGACTGTTATCGGTCTTCGGTATTTCCAATCGGCCGTCCGATATCGAACACACGGATTTACCTGTTGGATGCGCACGGCCAGCCGGTACCGATCGGGGTCAGCGGCGAGATCCATATCGGCGGTGCGGGGGTTGCCCGTGGCTATCTGAATCTGCCGGAACTGACGGCGGAGCGTTTCCTGGATGACCCGTTCAGTGCCGAGCCGACAGCGCGGATGTACAGGAGCGGCGATCTGGGGCGCTGGCTGGCGGACGGCAATATCGAGTATCTGGGGCGTAACGACGATCAGGTCAAGCTCCGTGGCTTCCGTATCGAGCTGGGCGAGATCGAGTCACAGCTGGCGGCTTGCTCCGGAGTCAGGGAGGCGGTGGTGCTGGTACGCGAGCACCGTCCCGGTGACAAACGCCTGGTGGCGTACCTGACGGCGCAGGAAGGTGTCGAGTTGTCGGCGGCGCAGTTGCGTGAGCAACTGTCGCAAGGGCTGGCGGAGTACATGATTCCGAGTGCCTTCGTAACGCTGGCGCGTTTCCCGCTAACGCCAAACGGCAAGCTGGATCGACGGGCATTGCCGGCGCCGGAGGACGACGCTTATGCCAGTCGTGATTACGAGGCGCCGGCAGGTGACGTCGAGCATGCGCTGGCGCAGATCTGGCAGGCATTGCTGGGGCTGGAGCGGGTAGGTCGTCATGACCACTTCTTCGAACTGGGCGGCCATTCGTTACTGGCGGTACAACTGGTGTCGCGTCTGCGTCAGCGCTTCGAAGTCGAGGTGGCACTGCGGGATGTGTTTGCCGAGCCGACGCTGCAAGGTCTGGCACGCCAAGTGGCGAATGCCCGGCTCTCGGCGCAGACGCCGTTGACGCCGGTCGACCGCAATCTGCCATTGCCGCTGTCGTGGGCGCAGCAGCGCTTGTGGTTCCTCGATCAACTGGATCGGGCGGCGGGAGCCGCTTATCACATCCCGGCGGGACTGCGCTTGCGCGGCCGATTGGACAGCGAGGCCTTGCAGGCCACGCTGGACCGGATCGTGGCGCGCCACGAAACCCTGCGCACCCATTTTGCCTTGCACGAGGGCCAGGCGATCCAGGTGATCGCGCCGGAGACCCAGGGTTTCGCCCTGGCGAGCCATGACCTGCGCGCTCTGGACAGCGCGGCACAACACGAGGCCGTAGAGCGGCTCGCTCGCGATGAGGCGCTGGCGCCGTTCGACTTGTCGAGTGGTCCGCTGATTCGCGGACGACTTGTGCAACTGTCGCAGACGGAGCACATCCTGCTGGTGACGCAGCACCATATCGTTTCGGACGGTTGGTCGACGGGCGTTCTGCTGCAGGAAATCGGTACGTTGTACCGCGCCTTCAGCCAGGGGCTGCCCGACCCTCTGCCGGCACTGGCCTTCCAGTATGTCGACTACGCGGCGTGGCAGCGGCGGTGGCTGCAGGGCGAAACCCTGCACACGCAGGTCGACTTCTGGCGGCAGCACCTGAGTGGCGCACCGGCCTTGCTGGAGCTGCCAACCGACCACCGCCGCCCACCGTTGCGCAGTTACGCAGGCGGAAGGGTGAGCCTGGCCCTGAGCCCGGCATTGACGGCAGGGTTGCGCCAGTTGGGCCAGCGTCACGGTGCGACGCTGTTCATGACCTTGCTGGTGGGCTGGTCGAGTCTGCTGAGCCGCTTCAGCGGACAGGACGATGTGGTGATCGGCACGCCGGTGGCAAATCGTCCGCGCAGCGAACTGGAATCGCTGATCGGCTTCTTCGTCAACACACTGGCGCTGCACATCAGGCCGCAAGGGCACCTGAGCGTGGCGGCGTTGCTGGAGCAGGTCAAGGCGGTCATGCTGGCGGCGCATGCGCATCAGGACCTGCCGTTCGAGCAGGTGGTGGAGGCGCTGCAGCCCCCGCGCAGCCTGGGCCATAGCCCGATCTTCCAGGTCATGCTGGCGCTGAACAACACCCCGGGCGGCGGCGAACTCAGCCTGCCGGAGCTGAGCCTGGAGCCGCTGCAAGCGCCGCACACGACGGCCCAGTTCGACCTGTCGCTTGCGCTGGTCGAGGCGGATGGCGGCTTGATCGGCTCTCTGGAATACGCGAGCGATCTGTTCGAACGCGCGACGATCGAGCGGATGGCGGGGCACCTGCAAGTGCTCTTGGAAGGCATGGTGGCGGATGACCAGCAAGCGGTCGGACAACTGCCGCTGCTGTCCTGTGAGCAACGTCGGCAGGTGTTGGAGTCGTTCAACGATACGGCAGCGGCCTACCCGGCGGACAGGTTGCTCCATCAACTGTTCGAGGAGCAGGCGGCGCAACAACCGGATGCCCTCGCGGTGGTCGATGAAACCGCAAGCCTGACTTATGGCGAACTCAACGCCCGGGCGAATCGACTGGCACATTATCTGATCGGCCTGGGTATCCAGCCGGATGATCGGGTTGCGATCTGTGCGCAGCGCAGCCTGGAAATGGTGGTGGGCTTGCTGGGTATTCTGAAGGCGGGCGGTGCGTACGTGCCGCTGGACCCTGGGTATCCGCCTGAGCGATTGCGCTACATGCTGGAAGACAGCGCGCCGGTAGCAGTGCTGGTGCAAGAGGCTCTGCAGGAATGCCTGCCGGCGGTGAATGTGCCGCAGGTCGTGTTGGACAGCGTGGACCTGTCCTCAGGGACCGGTGGGCTGCCGTGTGGCAATCCGGATCTTGATGCCCTGGAGCTGACGTCGAGAATGCCGGCTTATGTGATGTATACATCCGGCTCCTCGGGAGAGCCGAAGGGCGTGCTGATTGAGCACCGCAGTGTGCTGCGTCTGGTTATCAATAATCCTTATGCCAGGATCACCACAGAGGATTGCGTTGCGCATGGCGCCAATACGGCCTTCGACGCTTCGACCTGGGAAATCTGGAGTGCGCTGCTCAATGGGGCGAAACTGTTGGTTGTGTCTCAGGCGACGCTGCTCAATCCCGCGCGCTTGAACCATGTATTGATTGAAGGTGGCGTGAGCGCTTTATGGTTGACTGCTGGATTGTTCAATGAATATGTCGATGTACTCGCCGTTGCCTTCTCAAAGCTGCGATATCTCCTGGTCGGTGGGGATGTGCTCGATCCAGTGAGCGTTGCGAAGGTTTTGTCCCGCGCCCATCGCCCGAGGCATCTGATCAATGGCTATGGACCAACGGAAACAACGACCTTTGCCAGCACCTATGAGATCCATGCGCTGTCCGACAATTCGCGCTCGATTCCTATTGGCCGCCCCATCGGCAACACACGCATTTACCTATTGGATGCACACGGCCAGCCGGTGCCCATCGGGGTCAGCGGCGAGATTCATATCGGCGGTGCGGGGGTTGCCCGGGGTTATCTGAATCTGCCGGAATTGACGGCGGAGCGTTTCCTGGACGACCCGTTCAGTGCCGAGCCGGCGGCGCGGATGTACAGGAGCGGCGATTTGGGACGCTGGCTGGCGGACGGCAATATCGAGTACCTGGGGCGCAACGACGATCAGGTCAAGCTCCGCGGCTTCCGTATCGAGCTGGGCGAGATCGAGTCGCAGCTGGCGGCTTGCCCCGGTGTCAGGGAGGCGGTGGTGCTGGTGCGCGAGCACCGTCCCGGCGACAAACGCCTGGTGGCGTACCTGACGGCGCAGGAAAGTGTCGAGTTGTCGGCGGCACAGTTGCGCGAGCAACTGTCGCAAGGGCTGGCGGAGTACATGATCCCGAGTGCCTTTGTAACGCTGGCGCGTTTCCCGCTAACGCCGAACGGCAAGCTGGATCGTCGGGCATTGCCGGCGCCGGAGGACGACGCTTATGCCAGCCGTGGCTACGAGGCGCCTGCTGGTGAAATCGAGCATGCGCTGGCAGAGATCTGGCAGGCGTTGCTGGGGCTGGAGCGGGTAGGGCGTCATGACCACTTCTTCGAACTGGGCGGCCATTCGTTGCTGGCGGTGCAGCTGGTTTCGCGTCTGCGTCAGCGCTTCGAAGTCGAGGTGGCGCTGCGGGATGTGTTTGCCGAGCCGACACTGCAAGGTCTGGCACGTCAGGTGGCGAACGCCCGGCTCTCGGCGCAGACGCCGTTGACGCCGGTCGACCGCGATCTGCCATTGCCGCTGTCGTGGGCGCAACAACGCTTGTGGTTCCTTGATCAACTGGACCGGGCGGCGGGAGCCGCCTATCACATCCCGGCGGGGCTGCGCTTGCGCGGCCGATTGGACAGCGACGCCTTGCAGGCCACGCTGGACCGGATCGTTGCGCGCCACGAAGCACTGCGCACCCACTTTGCCTTGCACGAGGGCCAGGCGATCCAGGTGATCGCGCCGGAGACCCAAGGTTTCGCCCTGGCGAGCCATGACCTGCGCGCTTTGGACAGCGCGGCGCAACACGAGGCCGTAGAGCGGCTCGCTCGCGAGGAGGCGCTGGCGCCGTTCGACTTGTCGAGCGGCCCGCTGATCCGCGGGCGGCTTGTGCAACTGTCGGAGACGGAGCACATCCTGCTGGTGACACAGCACCATATCGTTTCGGACGGTTGGTCGACGGGCGTTCTGCTGCACGAAATCGGTACGTTGTACCGCGCCTTCAGCCAAGGGCTGGCCGACCCTCTGCCGGCACTGGCCTTCCAGTATGTCGACTACGCGGCGTGGCAGCGGCAATGGTTGCAGGGCGAAACCCTGCAAACGCAGGTCGATTTCTGGCGGCAGCACCTGAGCGGCGCACCGGCCTTGCTGGAGCTGCCAACCGACCATCGCCGCCCACCGTTGCGCAGTTACGCAGGTGGAAGGGTGAGCCTGGCCCTGAGCCCGGCATTGACGGCGGGGTTGCGACAGTTGGGCCAGCGTCACGGTGCGACGCTGTTCATGACCTTGCTGGTGGGCTGGTCGAGTCTGTTGAGCCGCTTCAGCGGGCAGGATGATGTGGTGATCGGCACGCCGGTGGCGAATCGTCCGCGCAGCGAACTGGAGTCGCTGATCGGCTTCTTCGTCAACACACTGGCGCTGCGCATCAGGCCGGAAGGGCGCCTGAGCGTGGCGGCGTTGCTGGAGCAGGTCAAGGCGGTCATGCTGGCGGCGCATGCGCATCAGGACCTGCCGTTCGAGCAGGTGGTCGAGGCGCTGCAACCACCGCGCAGCCTGGGCCATAGCCCGATCTTCCAGGTCATGCTGGCGCTGAACAACACCCCGGGCGGCGGCGAACTCAGCCTGCCGGAGCTGAGCCTGGAGCCGCTGCAAGCGCCGCACACGACGGCCCAGTTCGACCTGTCGCTTGCGCTGGTCGAGGCGGATGGCGGTTTGATCGGCTCTCTGGAATACGCGAGCGATCTGTTCGAGCGTGCGACGATCGAGCGGATCGCGGGGCACCTGCAGGTACTTCTGGAAGGCATGGTGGCGGATGACCAGCAATCGGTCGGAGAACTGCCGCTGCTGTCCTGCGAGCAACGTCGGCAGGTACTGGAGTCGTTCAACGATACGGCAGCGGCCTACCCGGCGGACACGTTGATCCATCAACTGTTCGAGGAACAGGTGGCACAACAACCGGATGCCCTCGCGGTGGTCGATGACGCCGGAAGCCTGACCTATGGCGAACTCAACGCGCGGGCGAATCGACTGGCACATTATCTGATCGGCCTGGGTATCCAGCCGGATGATCGGGTCGCGATCTGTGCGCAACGCAGCCTGGAAATGGTGGTGGGCTTGCTGGGTATTTTTAAGGCAGGTGGTGCATATGTGCCGCTTGACCCTGCGTATCCGGAGCAGCGGTTGCGCTACATGCTTGAGGACAGCGCACCGGTGGCGGTGCTGGTGCAGGCCGAGACCCGGAGGTTACTGGGCGAGTTGGCGGTGCGGACGCTCGATCTGCAAGAGGGCGACTGGGAGGTTGAACCTGAACACAATCCCGTGGTGCCGGCCATCACGCCGCAGCACCTGGCCTATGTGATTTATACCTCGGGTTCCTCCGGTAAACCCAAAGGCGTGGGCGGTCCACATCAGGCCATGGTTAACCGTCTTTACTGGATGCATAACACTTTCGGTGGTCAGCGACTCGAAAAGCATGCACAAAAAACGTCGATCAGTTTTCTTGATTCGGTGACTGAAACGCTGATGCCCTTACTGTTTGGCGCGCAACTGCATATCGTGTCGCCGCTGGCCTCCAGGGATCCGCTACAGCTATGGCAGGCGGTTACAGAGCATCAGTTGACCCGTCTGGTTCTTGTCCCTTCACTGCTGGAAGAACTGTCGAGAATAGAGAACCGACAAGTTTCGCCAGAAAAGCGGCTGATCGTTTGCAGTGGCGAGGTGTTTTCGTCCTCCCTGCTTGCTCGCACTCGCGCCTGGTTACCTTCGGCCACGATACTGAATTTCTACGGTTCGTCGGAAGCGGCGGGTGACTCTACTTTTTACCTGTGCGACAGCGCTGTTCAAGCGGGTCATTCACTTCCGATAGGCCGTCCGATCGCGAATACACGGATTTACCTGCTGGATGCACATGGCCAGCCGGTACCGATCGGGGTCATTGGCGAGATCCATATCGGCGGTGCGGGGGTTGCCCGTGGCTATCTGAATATGCCGGAACTGACGGCGGAGCGGTTCCTGGACGACCCATTCAGTGCCGAGCCGACAGCGCGGATGTACAGGAGCGGCGATCTGGGGCGCTGGCTGGCGGACGGCAATATCGAGTACCTGGGGCGCAACGACGATCAGGTCAAGCTCCGGGGTTTCCGTATCGAGCTGGGCGAGATTGAGTCGCAGCTGGCGGCTTGCCCCGGGGTCAGGGAGGCGGTGGTAGTGGCGCGCGAGCACCGTCCCGGCGACAAACGCCTGGTGGCGTACCTGACGGCGCAGGAAGGCGCCGTGTTGTCGGCGGCGCAGTTGCGCGAGCAGCTGTCGCAAGGGCTGGCGGAATACATGATTCCGAGTGCCTTCGTAACGCTGGCGCGTTTCCCGCAAACGCCGAGCGGCAAGCTGGATCGTCGGGCATTGCCGGCGCCGGAGGACGACGCTTATGCCAGCCGTGATTACGAGGCGCCGGCAGGTGAAGTCGAGCATGCGCTGGCGGAGATCTGGCAGGCGTTGCTGGGGCTGGAGCGGGTGGGTCGCCATGACCACTTCTTCGAACTGGGTGGCCATTCTTTACTGGCGGTGCAACTGGTTTCGCGTCTGCGTCAGCGCTTCGAAGTCGAGGTAGCACTGCGGGATGTGTTCGCCGAGCCGACGCTGCAAGGTCTGGCACGTCAGGTGGCGAACGCCCGGCTCTCGGCGCAGACGCCGTTGACGCTGGTCGACCGCGATCTGCCATTGCCGCTGTCGTGGGCGCAGCAGCGCTTGTGGTTCCTTGATCAACTGGATCGGGCGGCGGGAGCCGCCTATCACATCCCGGCGGGGCTGCGCTTGCGCGGCCGATTGGACAGCGAGGCCTTGCAGGCCACGCTGGACCGGATCGTGGCGCGCCACGAAACCCTGCGCACCCATTTTGCCTTGCACGAGGGTCAGGCGATCCAGGTGATCGCGCCGGAGACCCAGGGTTTCGCCCTGGTCACTCATGACCTGCGCGCTCTGGACAGCGCAGCGCAACACGAGGCGGTGCAGCAGCTCGCTGGCGAGGAGGCGCTGGCGCCGTTCGACTTGTCGAGGGGGCCGCTGATTCGCGGACGGCTTGTGCAACTGTCGGAGACGGAGCACATCCTGCTGGTGACGCAGCACCATATCGTTTCGGACGGTTGGTCGACGGGCGTTCTGCTGCACGAAATCGGTACGTTGTACCGGGCCTTCAGCCAGGGGCTGGCCGACCCTCTGCCGGCACTGGCCTTCCAGTATGTCGACTACGCCGCGTGGCAGCGGCAGTGGTTGCAGGGCGAGACGCTGCAAACGCAGGTCGACTTCTGGCGGCAGCACCTGAGCGGCGCACCGGCCTTGCTGGAGCTGCCAACCGACCACCGCCGCCCACCGTTGCGCA